>JAZOOS010000035.1:0-6723 GCA_045655185.1 Eubacteriales bacterium | reverse complement strand
AACTTGAGAGTATCTATGTTCGGTATCGTTTCACCGTTTTCCCAGCGAGAAACAGCTTGTCTTGTTACGAATACCTTTTCTGCAAGTTCCTCTTGTGAGAGCCCTTTTTTCGTTCTTAATTCGTAGATTATATCTTTCGTTTCCACAAAATCACCACCTTCGTTAGTTGTGATTATATTATACCACGTGCTGTCAGCATTGACAAGCAACTTGCTGTTGCTATCTCCCCGACAAATTGGAATTTGACGATTAAAATATACCGCCGTTATACTTTTTCATTGCATAGAAGCTAACAATCATTCCTAAAATGATACTTGCAATCAATTCCACTACTCCGATAATTACAAGAGCTTCGAGTTGTGTTTGCTCGAAAATCAAGAATAGAATGCCGAACACTATCATTGCAAGACCGATAATCAGAGTTCCCAAGCCGACGAGCTTTCCAAACGGCTTTTTGTTTTCCTCAGTTACTCGTTGTCTATGATACCAATGGAGAGAGGATATGTTGCCTGTCATATTGATTATACCAAGAATAGAAACCATTATTCCTAATCCTGAAATAGTTATAAATGTTACCATTTTACTTCCTCCAACAAATTCTTATTTATCGGTTAGTTTATTATATCAAAAAAAGCAGCATAATTCAATCGTTTTTGCGTGGGCAAAAGAAAACTCGGCTTTTTAAAAGTCGAGTTTTATAAGTTGTTTAATTTAAATCCCTAAGGGAAGAACGCCAAATCGGCGTTTTTTCTTTTCCGTTCGGGTTCATTCCTCGCTCTCTTCGCTTCTCTCGCTGAATTCCAACGCTTTTTTGGTTGAAAAGAGTGTGAAATAATACACCAAAAATCCCTCGGCGAAGAGCAGAAGAAAATCAAGAAGGATCATAGCGATCTCCCCATCAAGGAAGATGCCGAAGGTCGATTGCACGAAGTTGACGGTGGAAATGATCTGCCCGATCAGCTTATAAAGCGTCAAGGCCGCGGCGGCGGTAAGCGAAGCGCGGGAAAGGGGATTGGAAAGATCGAAAAGCCTTTCGGGTAAGGCAACCTCTTCCGCCTTGCGAAGAAAGGGAATGTACGCGATGGCAAACAGTAAGAAAAGAGGGATCGCGACCGTATCGAGTACGGTGCCGATAAGCTGTAAGACCCCTAAGGTCTCAATATAGCTTTCAAATACCAAGGTTTCGGCCAAAAGCCCGATAAAGCCGCCGAGAAGCCCCGCGCCCGTCGCGATAAAAAGGATCGAAAGGGACTTCGCCTTTTCCCCCTTTACGGCCTCGTAAAGCGAAGCGCCGAGGGATATCGCCAGAAAGACTGCCGAAAGCGCCGAGTGTAAAAGGATGAGGGGATAGGAAAGGATATATCCCGCAAGGCCGAGGATCTCGTAAACGAGCGAAAGAAGTGCCAGCACAAGCTGCGAAGCGCCCGCGAAGAGGAAAAAGGAAAAAAGGCTATTTTTGTTCGAATTCACGAAAGGCTCCTTCTGCCGAAACGGCGGTTACTGACCCTTGGCTAAGATAAGCAAAAGGCCGTCAATTTCTTGGTGTACGGTATAGCCCATACGGAAATACGCGTTTTTCCGCGTCATAAGGTCGGTTGGGGAGGTATAGCGCAGGTCAAAGGCGACGTAATCGACGTCGGCGGCGTTGCCGTGATAATCGATCTCGTAAACGATCTCGCGATCGGCTACGTGGGCAAGCAGCATGGTCGAAACCGAAAGGGCGGCATCGTCGGGGAGGGCGTCGAGCGCCTCTTCCATTTGGATATAATCCTCTCGGTTATCGCGAAACATACCGGCATAGGTCCCAAGCGTCGGGAAAGCGGTGAGAAGATACAGGCAAAGGCAAGCCCCCGCCGCCAAAGGAAGCAGACGGCGATGGAAAGCGCCCTCTTCACACTCGCTAAGGTTCGATACGGTCGCGTAAAAGAGAAAGGCGGTGATCCCGAAGGAATACTGGAAGCCGATATCGTACTGGTATTGGTACATTGACAACAGATTGATAAGAAGCGGGGAGAGCAGCAGCCAGCGCGAGGGGCGCTTCGTGCAAAAGGGCAAAAAGGCAAGCGGCAGCAAAAGCTCGGCAAGATACAGCACCTTTCCCCACCCGCCCGAAGCGTCGGTAAGCAGCTGAGAAAGCAGGTACCCGGGGTTATAAAGCGCCGTTTTCAAGGCGCCGAGAAGCCCCTCTTCCTTGTTGAAGATGAGGTTATCAAAGCGATTGATCATCGCCCCCTCGCCAAAGCGGGAAAGAAGCGTCAGCGCCAAGGCGAAATAGCAAAGCGCGAAAAGAAGCATCGAAAGCCCCGTTTTCCACCGCTTTCGGTTCGAAAGCAGGATATAAAGGGCAAAGACACAAAGGTATACGGCCGCATCCTCCTTCACCATCAGCACCAAAAACGCAAAGAGGAAGGTGGGGACCGTCTTTTTCTTTTCGTAAAAATAAAAGGTGAAAAGAAGCAGCGGCGTTAAAAAGCAATTCTCATGCAGGTCGTAAAAGCAGCCCGTGGAAAGCGCGGGGTAAAAGGCGTAAAGAAAAGTAAGAGCAAGCGTTACCTTTTGGGAAAGCTTGAAGTGACGGCAGAGTAGGAAAAGCGGAAGCATCCCGATATAAAGGACGGCGGCCTGCCCGATCTGCAAGGTGATCGGAGAGGGGAAGAGGTAATAAAAGGGCAGAAGCAGATAATAGATCGGAGAGATATGCACCGCAAAGTGCGAAAGCAGCCCGTCTCTCTCTGAGGTTACGAGAGGCAGCCCGGTTTCCTTCATATAATGGAACATATTGCAGAAAAGCCCGAAATCGAAATTGGGGGTCGAGAAGGAAAGATAACGGAAAACGCCGATCATCGAAAGAACGGTTCCGCCCAGAAGGGCGAAAAGGGCAGAGAGGAGCGCCACCGTTTTAAAGGAAAGGCGAAGCCCCCGTAAAAGCCCCTCGTTTTTTCGGTAGGCGTAGACAAGGCAAAGGACATAGGGAACGAAGGCGGCCAGCGCAAAGAGAAAGCGCGGGGAATTGGGGATCCAGATAAGAAGCGAGAGGGTAGCCCCCAAAAGAAGAAAGACCGAATCGGTTTCGTATGCGGGTAAAAGCGAGGCAACGACTGTAAAAAGAAGGAAGAAGAGCGCAATACAGAAAAGGAAAAGCCAAAGCGGAACGCCTTGTAGATAAGCAAGGTCGGTAAAGCTATCGCTTATCATAAGCATCGTGGCGCAAAAGGTAAGCCAGGCCGAGAAAAGGCGGCAGACGGTCCGTTCGTATTGAAAAGCCGGCTTAAAGAAAGCAAGGCAACGCTTTAAGGCTTCCATGATCCCTCCGTAAAAGATAAAATACATTTTTATTGTAGCATTGAAACGGGGGCTTGTCAATTCCTTTTTCAAGGTGGGGGCGTCATTAGGGTGGTGCCCATTGCATAAAATGGATAGGGAAACCAATGAAAAGGAGAAAGCTAATGATAAGCGCTTTTGACGGTACCCCCTTTTCCCCCGAAAAAAACGAAGAGATCTCTCGAAGCCTTTGCGATACCTACCCCTTCCTTTCGGGCAGCAGCCTTGCTTCGTCCATACTCGGTCGAAATATTCCGCTCCTAAAGCTGGGAGAAGGAAAGCGGGTCATTCTGTACGTCGGCACCCACCACGGCACCGAATGGATGACCGGCGCGCTTTTGCTTCATTTTTTGGAGGAGCTTTGCATGGCCGCCGCCGAGGGGCGCGCGATCTTTGGCGTGCATATCCCCTTTGCCTTAAAAAGCCGCACGCTGCTTTTTGTACCGATGCTGAACCCGGACGGGGTCGCCATCGCCCAAGGGCTTTCGAGCGATGGGGATCTTCTTTCCGAGCGGCGCCGCCGCATGAACCCCACGGGCGATTTTACGCATTGGCAGGCGAATGCCCGCGGGGTGGATCTCAACCATAATTACGATGCGGGCTTTTTGGAATATAAAAGGATCGAGAGAGAGCTTGGGATCGAAGGGGGCGCACCCACGCGCTACAGCGGCGAATTCCCCGAATCCGAGCCCGAAAGCGCGGCCCTTGCCGCCCTTGTGCGTGCTTCGATGCCCGCAGCCGTTTTAAGCCTTCATACCCAGGGGGAGGAGATCTATTACGCCGCCGAGGCAGGGGTTGCGGGCAGTGAGGCGATCGCCCAACGCTTTGCCGCTCTTTCGGGGTATCGCGTGGCGGTGCCCGAGGGGGCGGCCGCCTACGGCGGTCTTGCCGATTATACGGCGGGAATGTTGCGTATCCCCTCCTTCACCCTTGAATGCGGGCGGGGAGAAAATCCGCTTCCCGATCGCGACGCGCCCTTGGTATACGCCTCGGTCCGCCGTCTTCTGTTTGAAAGCATTATTTTGTAAGGAGGAGCTATGGCATCCTGTAACAGTGAGGATTTTCGCGATAAAGAGGTCATCTGCGTTTCGGACGGCCGCCGCCTCGGCTACGTTTGCGAGATCGAATTTGACGTGTGCGACGGGCGCATCACCGCCGTCGTCGTGCGGGGAGAGGGAGGCTTTTTGGGCGTGGGAAAAGGGGATGAGATCGTGATCCCTTGGGAGAAGATCCAAAAGATCGGCGAGGATATTATTTTGGTAGACGGGATCCTCTTTCCGCCGCCCTGTGAGCGGGGAAGAGGACACAGACGGGGCAAGGTTTAGCCCCGTCCTTTCTCTTTTTAATTGTAAACTTTTTGTAAACGTTGAAATTTCTCTTGCTTATATAATAAAAATGTGTTATGATTAGCGAGGTCGCATTTTGCGATACATCAAAATTCTCACACAGCAAGGGGCTTCGACGGTGCTTGCAAAAGTCTCGGGGCCGAAACCTGCTGTGGCGGAAAAACCGAAGGAGGAACAGAAAATGTTCGTAGTTTCCATCAAGCAGCTGCTTGAAGCCGGTGTCCATTTCGGCCACCCCACCAAAAAGTGGAACCCCAAGATGGCGGAGTATATCTTCACCATGAGAAACGGGATCCACATCATCGACCTGCAAAAGACCGTAAAGAAGTTTGAAGAAGCCTACGCTTTCGTCAAGCAGATCTCCGAAGAGGGCGGCACTGTCCTTTTCGTCGGTACCAAGAAGCAGGCCGCCGACAGCATCAAAGAGGATGCCCTTAAGTGCGGTATGTACTACGTCAACGTTCGTTGGCCCGGCGGTATGCTGACCAACTTCAAGACCATCCGTAAGAGCATCAACCGTCTTAAAGAGCTTGAAAAGATGCAGGAGGACGGCACCTTCAACCTGCTTCCCAAGAAAGAAGCGGCTCAGAAGATGAAAGAGATCGAGGATCTCGAGAAGAACTATGGCGGTATCAAGGAAATGGATACCCTGCCTTCCGCTCTCTTCGTCGTCGATACCCGTAAAGAGCACATCGCCGTTATGGAAGCCAAGAAGCTTGGTATTCCCGTAATCGCGATCGTTGATACCAACTGCGATCCCGAGGATGCCGACTATATCATCCCCGGTAACGATGACGCGATCCGCGCCATCAAGCTGATCGGCACCACCCTTGCCGACGCTGTGATCGAGGGCCGTGGCGGCGAACAGCTGACCGATGCCCCCGCTGCCGAAGAAGCCGCCGCCGACGAGGCTGAGGCCGCTGAATAAGAATTCGGAGGATAAGAAAATGGCATTTACCGCAAAAGACGTAGCAGAGCTTAGAAAACAGACCGGCTGCGGCATGATGGACTGCAAGCGCGCCCTCACCGAAGCCGACGGTAACATGGAAGAGGCCATCAAGGTCCTCCGTGAAAAGGGTATGGCCGCCACCGCGAAGAAGGCCAGCCGTATCGCCGCCGAGGGTATCGTCGATATCCTTACCAAGGATAACGTTACCGCTATGATCGAGGTCAACTCGGAGACCGACTTCGTTGCTAAGAACGAGAGCTTCCGCGCTTTCGTCAGAGAGGTTCTTGAAACCATTATCGCCACCCGTCCTTCTTCGGTCGAAGACCTGATGGGCAAGACCATGCAAAGCGGTGAGACGGTTGAGGCCGCCTTCCAGGAAAAGACCTTCACCATCGGTGAAAAGCTTAGCCTGCGCCGTTTCATCATCGTTGACGGTGTCGTCAGCACTTACGTCCACGGTGGCGGTGCCACCGGCGTTATCATCTGCTTTGAAGCCGATGAGGCCGCCGTTGCTCACGAGGGCTTTGCCGAATTCGCGAAGAACATCGCGTTGCAGGCCGCCGCTCTTCCCAGCCAGTACGTTGACCGTGACGCCGTTCCCGCTTCGGTTATCGAAGAGGAGCGCGAGATCCTCACCAAGCAGATGGAGCAGGATCCCAAGTTCGCCGGCAAGCCCGCCAAGGTTCTTGAAGGCATCGTAAACGGTAAGCTCGGCAAGTTCTACGAGACCAACTGCCTCGTTGAGCAGGCCTACGTTAAGGACGATTCTATGACGGTTGCGAAGTACGTAGCCGCTTCTGCCAAGGAATTCGGCGGCGCTATCAAGGTTACCGCCTTCCATCGCTACGATAAGGGCGAGGGCATCCAAAAGCGCGAGGAGAACTTCGCGGAAGAGATCGCCAAGATGGTCCAAAAGTAATAATTCGAAAAAGAGCAAGAATTTCTTGCTCTTTTTCTTTTTCCTCAGGTGAATTATACTATCAAGTGCAACACTTTTAAGAAAGGAAAAAGAAAACTCATATTGAATCCTGTGTTATAATGAAGCTACCACACACCAAAACAACAAAAGGAGAATTCAATATGAGCTATACCCATTTTACCATAGAA
>JAZOOS010000034.1:0-159549 GCA_045655185.1 Eubacteriales bacterium | reverse complement strand
ATTCCTTCGCACTTTTCAGTGCTCGAAATTCTGTTGTTCAATTTTCAAAGACCGATGCCCGCCGCCTCGTTTTCTCGGCGACAGCTTTTCTATTATACCCTCTCAAAGTCTGTTTGTCAACCCCTTTTTTAAACTTTTTTCGTGTTTTTTTTCGTTTTTTTATTTTTCGACATTTTTACCAAAAAAAGAAGCCGAAAAACGAAAAAACCTCGCAAAATTACGAGGCTTTTTCTATGTAAGACTGCGCCGCGGGGCGCAGTCCGAAGGATCTTAAAAATTAGCCGTTGTTCTTAATGTCGTTCTCGTATTTCTCGATCATCTTCTTGACCATCTGGCCACCGACGGAACCGGCCTGACGCGAGGTGATGTCGCCGTTATAACCCTGCTTCAGGTTAACGCCAACCTCATTGGCAGCTTCCATCTTAAACTTGTCGAGAGCAGCCTTAGCTTCAGGAACCACAACTTTGTTCTTAGACATTTTGATTCTCCTATTTTAGTATCTATCTCATCGAGAAACGAAGCTCGACCCCCGGGGCTCGAATTCCGCGTCTCTGCTATTATTGTGTACCCCGACGAGATTTTTATAAATGGTAAAATAAACAATAAGAGAAGCAAAAAAATGCTAATCACACCTTAGCGGTTTCGCCCTTGCGATAAATGGGACCCAAGCAAAGGCAAGAGGGCTCTTTATCCCCCATAACGGCGCTAACGGCAAATTCGCCAAGCGCGCGGCGGTCAAAATCAACGGCGGAAAGCAGAGGAAAGCTTTCCTTCCCCTCCTCTTCCCCGCATCCCGAAAGGATCTCGATCTGCTCGGGCACCTTTATTCCCCACTCCATCAAGCGGCGCAGGAGGGCGCGGGCGGTCTCGCTACGGGAGGTAACGATCGCTTCGATCCCCGAAAGATCCTCTTTGGTCAGAGTGGCAAGATCCTCAGCCAGCGGCGCAAGCCCGAGCTCACGCATCGTATCGACGTATCCCTCGCGGCGCTCACGCAGCTCCTTAGCCGCGGCCTCAGAGAACTCGTCAACGTAAAGGATACGCGTTTTTTTAGCATCGGCAAAGCGACGGACGGCGAAGGCGGAGGCGGCGTAATAATCAAAGTAAGCGCAAAAGACATCGGGGGATCGGACGGCGCCGTTCACGATAACGAAGCGTACACCCATCTTTTGCATTTCGCGAATATGCCCTCTTTCGCTGAATGGTAACGCGGCAGGGGCGAAGAGAACGATCCCATCGACCGCGCGGTCACTTACCGCCGAAATGTACGAAAAATCACTTTCCCCCGTACAAAGAACGGTGGATACGCGCGTTTTGGCGGCTTCCTCCGCAATGGCGCGCAAGACGGGGGCGAAGGTTGCGTTATTCGCCTCCCAAAAATTCACGATGCCGATCGCGTGCGCCTTTTGCGAACGCATACCGCGCGCAATGGCGTTGGGGGAATAGTGCAAGCGCTCGGCCGCCTTTTTGACCGCCTTCACGGTCGCCTCGGAATACTTCTTTTTGTCTGATCCGTTTAAAATATAGGAAACGGCGGAAACGCTGCACCCGGCCGCGGCCGCCACGTCGCGAATCGTTACTTTCTTCATACTTCGGTTTATCCTTTCTGGGCGTTAAAGGCTTTAAAGAAGGCGGTCTTTTTCAATCGCCGCCACAAAAAATACGCAAGATACAGCTTGATCGCATCGGGCACGATATATGGAACGACGGTTATCAGCAATGCGCCAATGAACCCGATCGGGTTACCGTTTTGCATATATAGATGAACGAAGAACACGGTGCCGAGAGAATAACAAAGAAGAAGCCCGAAAACAAGGCCGACGATCCTCCCCCACGTTCTTCCTCCCGAAAGCTTTTCGAAGAGGATATAAGCGAAGCCGATCAGCAAAAATCCGAGCAAGAAGCCACCGCCGGCCTCCAAAAAGCAGGAAAGACCGCCACGGAAGCCCGCAAAAACCGGGGCGCCCGCAGCCCCCAGCAAAAGATATACAAAAATGGCCAAGCTTCCCTTCACACCCCCCAGCATAAGCAAGGAAAGAAAGATGCCAAAGGTCTGCATGGTAATATAGCCCCCATACGGCAGCGGTACAGCCATAAAGGAACAGATCGAGATCGCCGCTACAAATAAGGAAACGGCAGTTATATTCTTGCTCTTCATATTTTACCCCAAACTTTATCTGTGTTGATAGTATCATATTTCGGGAAAAATGTCAAGAAAAGGCACATTCCTTCGAATGTGCCTTTTCCTTTATTGGATCTCGATTTGCCTCGCCTTGGGCAAAACAGCCTCTTTTTTGGGCATGGTGAGCGTAAGAACGCCGTCTTGATAAGCGGCGCTCACCCTTTCGCTGTCAACACCCGAAAGGTCGAAGGTTCGGCTGAAAGAGCCGTAGCTTCGCTCGGAGCGGATATAATTATCCCCTTCCTCTTTCTTGTTTTCCTGCTTCCGCTCGGCATGAATGGTCATATAGTCCCCTTCGATGTCGATCTTGATATCCTCTTTACGGAAGCCGGGAAGATCGGCTTCTAAAACGTAATTATCCCCCTCTTGCCGAATATCGGTTTTGAATTCGGATAGCGACATTGTGCCGAAAAAGCTTTTCTTCATTTCTTCAAATTCACGAAACGGATCGTAGTTAACGCCTAAGGGGCGCCCAAACGGTGTAAGTGCAAACATATTTTTCCCTCCATATTTTTATATGATTATGGTTTCACAATACGGTAGGTTTATGCAAGCTTACGTCAAACAAAGCTTTTCTCCGTCAAAATCAACGGTGATCGCCGATTCGGGTAAGAGATCGCCCTCAATGATTTTGCGAGCCAAAAGATTTTCAACGTTAGCCTGCAAAAAGCGCTTGATGGGGCGCGCGCCGAAGGCGGGATCGTACGCCTTCTCGGCAATATAGCGCTTTGCCGCGTCGGTAAGCGAAAGGGTCAGCTCCCGCTCGGCAAGGCGCGCGGAAAGCTCCTTGATCAAAAGATCGATGATAGAAAGAATATTCTCTTTCGTCAAGGGCTTATATAGTACGATTTCGTCAAGGCGATTCAAAAACTCGGGGCGGAAGCTGCGGCGCAAAAGCGCCTCAACGGCTTCCTTGGCCTCGGGGCGAAGAGCCCCCTTTTCATTGATCCCATCCAGTATCAGATCCGAACCGAGGTTGGAGGTTAGGATAAGAACCGTGTTCTTAAAATCCACCGTTCTTCCCTGCGAATCGGTTATGCGCCCATCGTCCAGCACCTGCAAAAGCAGATTAAACACGTCGGGATGCGCCTTCTCGATCTCATCGAACAGAACCACCGAATAAGGGTGACGGCGTACCGCCTCGGTCAACTGGCCGCCTTCCTCGTATCCAACATAGCCGGGAGGGGCGCCGATCAGGCGGGAAACCGAATATTTCTCCATATATTCCGACATATCAATGCGGATAAGGCTGCGCTCATCATCCAAAAGCAACTCGGCTAAGGCCTTGGAAAGCTCGGTCTTTCCAACGCCCGTCGGCCCAAGAAAAAGGAAGGATCCGTTCGGCCTTCTTGGATCCTTGATCCCGGCGCGAGCGCGCAGGATCGCGTTCGCAACCTTCCCAACCGCTTCCTCTTGACCAACGACACGGCGGTGAAGCGCCTTCTCCAGCCCAAGAAGCTTTTCCTTTTCGCCCGCTAAAAGCTTGGATACGGGGATCCCCGTCCAACGCGCAACGATCTTTGAGATCTCTTCCTCAGAAACACAGTCACGCAAAAGCGTTTTGCGGCTCTCTTCCTTCTCTTCTGCCTCACCGAGCTGCTTTTTAAGTGCGGGAAGCTTACCGTAACGCAGCTCGGCCGCCTTAGCGAGGTTATATTCGTTCTGCGCCTTTTCGATCTCCAAATTGACCGTTTCGATCTCTTCACGGATCTTTTGCGATCGGCCGATAGCTTCCTTCTCATTCTCCCACTTCATTTTCATTTCGGTAAAACGATCGCGCAATTCGGAAAGCTCTTTTTTCATCTCGTCAAGACGGGCGATCGAAAGCTTATCTTTTTCCTTTTCAAGCGCCGCTTCCTCGATCTCAAGCTGCATGATCTTACGGGCGATCTCATCCATTTCGGTGGGCATAGAGTTCATTTCGGTTTTGATCAGCGCGCACGCTTCGTCCACCAGATCGATCGCCTTGTCCGGCAGAAAGCGATCGGTCACGTAACGCGAAGAAAGCGAAGCTGCGGCGATAAGCGCGCGGTCGTGGATCTTTACGCCGTGAAATACCTCATACCGTTCTTTTAACCCTCGCAAGATTGAGATGGTATCCTCTACCGTTGGCTCGTCTACCAAAACCGGTTGGAAGCGCCGTTCAAGCGCCGCGTCCTTCTCGATATATTTACGGTATTCGTCAAGGGTCGTCGCGCCGATACAGTGCAGCTCTCCTCTTGCAAGCATAGGCTTCAAAAGGTTGCCCGCATCCATCGCCCCGTCGGTCTTGCCGGCACCAACAATGGTATGAAGCTCATCGATAAACAGAATGATCTTGCCGTCGCTGTTTTTGATTTCTGTAAGGACCGCCTTTAAGCGCTCTTCGAACTCACCGCGGAATTTCGCCCCCGCAACGAGAGCCCCCATATCGAGCGAAAAGATGCTTCTGTCTATAAGGTTATCGGGGACGTCTCCGCGCACGATGCGTTGCGCCAAGCCCTCGGCAATAGCGGTCTTCCCTACCCCCGGCTCACCGATAAGGCAGGGGTTGTTTTTCGTTTTTCGCGAAAGGATCCTGACCACGTTCCGTATCTCGTCATCTCTGCCGATCACGGGATCCAGCTTTTGCTCTTTGGCAAGCGCTACCAGATCCTGTCCGTATTTTTCCAGCACGTTGTAGGTATCCTCGGGATTATCGCTTTGCACCCGACTGTTTCCCCTTACCTTTTTAAGGGCAGAAAGGATGCGGTCGCGGCTTACCCCATGCTTTTCGAAAAGCGAAGCCAAAAAACGGCCGCCCTTCTCTAAAAGCGCCAGCAACAAATGCTCTACCGATACGAATTCATCTTTCATCCCCTCGGCCGTTTTCTCGGCAAGAGAGAGAACCGCGTTAAGAGCGCTTGACAAGTACATATCCCCGCCGCTTACCTTAGGAAATCGGGAAATATGCGTATTTAACTCTTGCAAAACCAAAGAAACGGAAGCCCCCAAAGACGAAAGGATCTCGGCTGCAAGTCCGCCGTTTTGGCCCAAAAGCGCCGCAAGCAGATGCTCGCATTCGATCTGCTGATTTTGGTTTTCTTCGGCTATATTTCTTGAAGCTTGAAGGGCCTCTAAGCTTTTTTGCGTAAATTTTTGAAGATTCATACAGCTACCTCCTTTAAAGGATCTCTCGACTTTCGTTTATATAATTACGGTAAAGTGCCTCAATCTTAGCCAAAGCCATTTCGGGGCGATCCATATGGCCGAAGAAAAGCTTCAACGCCTCATCAAACAGCCGAATATATCCGGTGATCACGTCGCCCAACGTTTCATCGGTCTCATTTTTGGTTAGCGTTTGCTTTCTCGCGACAAGCTTTCTTGTCATTTTCCCGCGTTCTAACAGATATTCACAATTCGATACGTATTTTTCTTCTACCCGTATCCAATACCCCAAGAAATTGTCCATCGCATCCAAAAGCCCGCTGTTTTGCGTTCGAAAGCCGATGCGAAGCTCTCCAACCTCGGGCATTCGGTTGCGGTAAAGCAAGACCGTATATCGCACGGTGGGATTGTATTTATAGGAAAGAGCCGAGCGCAGGGTCATCATACTCTCGGAAGCCGCCTCGGCCGCTTGCAGAGCGCCGTCCGCCCCTAAAAGCATTCCGATCCGATCGAAAATGCGACGCATCCGCTCTTCGGGCGTCACATAGGAAACATACTCGGCCAAAATGCGGTTGATAAGCGCAGAGCGGCTGGTGTTTTTCAAATAGGCCGCACGATCGATAAGAGAGATGACATCATCGTTTAAAACCAAAGAATATACGCTGTTACCCATAAAATTCCCTTCTTTCTCTTTTCTGATTTCAGTATAACACTCTTTTTAAAACTTGTCAACTGTTTTATATAAATATGATTGCAAATTATTTTTCAAAAAACAAAAAAAATACACCCACAGCCGAAGCTGTGGGTGTATTGGGAAAAACGATTATTTGATCGGGTATCCTTCGCCAAGGGCGTTGAGGATAGGTTCGATCAGGCTGTAACGGGCCGCGATGATGCGCTTCACGAGGGCGAAGATACCGGTGAACAGAAGCGTTCCGGCAAAGCACCCGAGCGCACCGGCGATACCAACGATCGACGAGGTCGTTACACCGGCACTCAAAGGAAGCAGGAACAAGGTGATAAACGCAAACACCGAAGCGACGATGCCGGCAATGGACATCGTGAGGTGCGACGTGCTCTTGCCTCTCGTGTAACCGATGATCTCGAAGCCGAGCGTGGTTACCGAACGCAGGGAGAAGCCATAGAAGACGGTGAACAGCGCGATGAACGCCAGCGCCAGATAGCCGGTGAAATCAGCCATATTAGGAACGAAGCAGATCGCGTTGCCCATCTTGAGAAGGACAAAAGCGACAACGAGCAGAAGCAGGCGGACAAGAGCGCTGATACGGACGGCTCTTGCATACTTTCTGTCACCCTTTTCATGAACCTTAATAAGGTTGAGGAGCATATTGAAGAGGATGGAAACACCAAAGGTGGCAAGCATGATGGTTCCACCAAGCGCTAACTCATAGCCTTCCATTACGAGCATCGGCAGAAGAATGAAGCCAAGCATCGAATACGAAGCGCGGAGATTCTTCATGATCTTCGTAATACCAACGCTTTCACGTCTTCTAAGCATATAGAAGATAAAGCGAATAGCGGCGATAAAGAGGTTGAAGAGAATGATGATCGGATTCAGGACGATGGCGACCGCCAAGAGAAGGACAACAACGGCAACACCGATGCCGGGCGCGCCTTCCTGGCCGAGCAAGCCGGTAAGGCCGGCGACGAACTCACCAATACCGCCCGCGGGGTTAGCCATAACGGCGTTAAGAGCCGTCGTAACGTATCCAATCGGGTCAGAGTCCTCAGAGAAGCTCGAGCTGCTTCCCAAAACGCTCTCGAACGAGAAGTAGAAGTTAGAATCCGAACCGTTGAGAATATTCAACGCATCTTCGGGCGCGCGGTACATCGGAAGCATAGCGCCAACCAGCATCACGATCATAAGAACGATCGCGATAAGACCCTGGATACGCGAGATACGGACGTTGCGCTTGGGAACAAGCACTTCACCGTTACGGTAGATGGTGCTGTAATACTTCTTATCGTTGCGGATGCCGATCTCGACGAAGCGAAGGCGTTCCTTCTCTTCCTTCTTGCGGCGCTTATAAGCCAGATACTGGGCGCGGTTATCCTCGTAGGAGTTGGAAAGGAGAACCTCGGGGTTCTGAAGCGAAGCGGCGTTGCCTTCCATCAGACCGCCACCGGTCTGCAGCATCATGGGCGACGCTTCACCGGTAAGGGCAGGAACAAGCGATACCGGAACACCGGAGATCTTACCAATGCGCTTGGCGCGCTTGATCTGCTCGTCTTCATAAGCCTTGGCAAGCTTCTTGTTCAGAACAAGTTCCTTTTCCTTGGCAGCCATGACCTTCTCTTCGTGAGCGTTGATGGCGTTCTGCTTTTTCAGTTCAAGACGGTCTTCACGGGCAGACATTCTCTGATCGAGGCTGGTTCTGCGGCGAAGCAGCTCATCTTCGCTCTTCTGGTGACGAAGCAGACGCTTGGTCTCTTCGCTCTTTACGCGAGCGTTTCTCGAATCCTCCATCATCTGGGCGGATTGAAGCAGCTTCTTATCCTTAATGCCCTCGTTCTGGATCTTTTCGGCATCGGCGGCCTTAACCTTGATCAGGCGCTTTTCAGCCGCAATCTTCTTCGCGTAAAGCTTATCCTCGTAGTAGCGCTCGTCGGTCTTCAGACGGATCTCGTCTGCCTGACGGCGGGTCTCGAGAATCTCTTCGGTAAGCCCGATCTGCAACGACTTTCTTTCGGCCTTACCAAGCAGCTTGGTCTCCTTGGCGCGAAGAGAGGCGGCAATATTGGCGTTCTTATCCATATCGGCAGAGCGCTGACGGATCAGCTTCTTCTCTACCCCAACGCCGCGAAGCGTACGCTTTTCATCAAGACGCTGCTTTTGGAAATTCAGCTCGACCGCTTCGGCCTGACGGCGGGAAGCAACGGCTTCGGGCGACAGGGTCTCCTTGGCGGAACGGATCTCGGCATAACCGAGCTTCTTGTTTTCCTTCGCGGTCATATAAGCCGTCGCATCGGCGGCCTTTACGATGTCGGCCTGGCGGTGCTTCTGCAGCTTCAGGTCGGCCTTGGTCTTCTTGGCGTACAGACGGTTCTCGAAGGTTCTTTCCTGAACCGATTTCTTGAGCTCGTCATTCTGCTGAAGCGAAGCCTTTGCCTCCTCGGCGGCCAGCTTCTTCGTAGCATCGGCCTTCTCGGAAGCTACCTTGCGGGCGGCGCCGAGATCACTCTTATGACGGATGCCTTGCAGCTTAAGCTCGGCTTCCGCGTTCTTTTTCTGGAGCTTCTTCGCAGCGCGAACGTCCTCTTCAAGCAAGCGATTTTCATGCTCTTTGGCTGCCAAAGCGTTATCGGCCTCGCGTTGCTTGCTCTTATCAAAGCGATGCTCTTCGTTAAGAAGGGCGATGTTTCTCGTACGCTCTTGCTTGGCAATCTTGCGGTTGTGCGCTTTCTTGTTGGCAGCGGCAGTCTTTTCGGCCTTCAGCTCGTTCTTGTGACGGATCGCCTGAAGCTCGACCTCGGACTTTGCCTGCTCCTTCTGCAGCTTCGTGGAGGTAACAACCTCGTTGGAAAGAAGACGGTTTTCGTGAACCTTGGCACGAACCTCGTTTTTCTTTTCCTTCTGCTTGAATTTATCAGTGCGCTCAGCCTCGGCAATAAGAGCCTTGTTATGATTGAATTCCTGCTTCGAAAGCTTGCGGTAATGCGCCTTTTTGCTGGAGGCCGCATTTTTCTCGGTCTTCAGCTCGTTCTTATGACGCATAGACTGAAGCTTAGCCTCGGTCTTAGCCTGCTCCTTCTGCAGCTTTTTGGAGACCTCGACCTCCTTGGCGAGAAGACGGTTTTCGTGAACCTTCGCACGAACCTCGTTCTTCTTCTCTTTCTGCTTATATTTTTCGGCGCGCTCGCCTTCGCTAAGGAGAGCCATTGTTTGGCTACGCTCTTTACGTGCCAGCTTGCGGTAGTTCGACAAGCGTCTTGCAACCTTGATCTTCTCTACCTTCTCGCCTTCTTTTTCCTTCTTCTTGGAAAGGACGATGTCGGCTTCCTGCTGCATGTCGGCAATACGGCTGTCGTAGCTTTGGGCGGCCAGCTGTATCGATTCGCCGATCTTGGCGCGGTCGACCTCTTTCTCGGCAAGCTCGCGGCGGACCTTGTCATTCTCTCGGTCGATCTTCTTTTGCTTCTTGGTCAGGGGCAACGGCTCGGCAATCGCTTCTTCGACAACCGCTTCTTCGACGACTGCCTCGGGCGCAGCTTCCGCTACGACCTCTTCGACAACCGCCTCAGGCTCCTCTACCGCTACCTCGGCGGCAGCAGCCTCTAACGCAGCCAATTCTTCTTCGGTGAATTGGTTGGCAGAGATCTCTTCCGCAAGGGCGGCGGCAGCCAACGCTTCGGCCTGCTCGTCCCTCAACCCGTAGCCGCACTTGGTGCAGAACTTGATGCCGGCACGCATCTTCGATCCGCATTGAGCGCAAATCACTACTTTTTTCATGGCGTTCTCCTATCTAAAACTTTAAATTAAAACTAACCCTTCGATGTACCTAAGACCCCCAGAAATCCCAGAATACACCTTGTATAGTATAATATATTATAACTTACCGTTTTTCCAATGTCAATATCTTTTTTAAAAAAACGAGGCATTTTTTTATCTTTTTTTGAAAACGAAGTAACGAAAAAAACGCGGAAAATTTTTAAGAGACATTTTTAATTATCCTCTTTTTCGATATATGCCGACCTGTGTGTTTTATTTTATACCAAACCGCAGATATGTAATGTTTGATTTGCATTTTTAAAACATCCCTTTCAAAAAGATAGGCCTCTATATAATAATATTGAAAATTTTTTTCGTGATTTTACTACTTTTATGTAGGATTTTTCCGTTTTAAAACACACAGGGCACCTGCTTTTTGGTGTAGGACCTGCTTGACGTTTATTGAACTTCAGATTGTCGCCATAATGCAAAAAGCTTTCGGCGAACGAAGCGTATATTTATCGTCCGTGCCAAGGCGCGCTCTTCTTTAAGGGTAATAATGTTATTTTCCACATCCTCACGGATGATGAGCTTTTCGGTGGGTCAAAGCTCGGTCGTCATATCCGCAACATTTTCACCGATACGTGCGTTGCAGGCAGACGGATCCCCCCCTATCGCTACAAATGCAGCCTGCGTTTGAATTGAACTTCGTACAATTTTTTCCGCAAACAATGACCTGCTCGGCAACGCCCCGTTATGGCGCCCGACTTCACGAAGGGGCGTTACCTCACGAGAAAGCCCTTGACCCGCAAAGACAACTTCTGGTGCATCTAATTCATAAATCGCTTTACGAAGCCTTTACCGCATGCTATAATATCCTAAAACAAATCAAAAATCAATTGCAAAGCAAGGAGAAACAGCTATGAGCATCCTTAATCTTCCTCATGCGTATGATCTGGTCGTCGGCGATACGTTTGAACTGTTCCACCGCGGTATTTTAAAGTGCGCCGAGCCCTCGTTCTATGACCTGGAATTCGATTGGTTGACGGGCGAGCAGAGCGGCGCATCCTACCGTCGTAAGTTCGTCTTTACGCCGACCGAAGAGGACGTCGGTCAGCGCAAGCTTCGCATCATCTTGCGTGACAATACCGGGGCTCCGATTGAGGAAAAGACGGTCAATATGCGCGTTTGGAACAAGCCTCAATCACCAAAAAGCGAGTATATCGTGCTTTGTATGGGAGATTCGGGCGTTTCTCCCGGTATCCGGCCCTCCGAGCTGCACCGCCGTCTGACGGGCACCGGTGGCACACCGAATGGTGATGCGCTCAAAAACATCCGTTTTATCGGAAACAATGAGAAATACGGCGTACGCCACGAAGGCTACGGAGGATGAAGCTTCAAATCTTTTGTAGATTCTAAAAACGATCCTCGCTTTATCTACACGTCTACGGTGATTTTTCGGACAAGAACGAAACCGCAGACCGGCACAGCTTTTATTCCGATGATATCGGCGGAACCTGGAAGCTTGAGTCGATCACGAAGAACCGCATAAAGCTTATTCGCACCGCGTATGGCGGCACGATCCCGCCTGCCCCCGCCGTGCTTCATCATGCAAGCGGTGGCACCAACCATGCCGATATCGTGTATACCGAGGTAAAACCCGCTGAGGCAAACCCCTTCTAGGATGAGGAGCTTGGGCGCAACAACTTCCGCGCATACGCGGAGCGGATGGGGGTCGATCACATTGACGAGCTTCTCATCATGCTTGGCGGCAACAGCACCTATATGAGCGAATACGCGTATAAGCAATTGGTTCGCGATTTTCTTGACGGATTTCTTGCCGAATTCCCGGATTGCCGTATAACGCTCACAGGATTGATCACACTCGGCCGTGACGGAACGGGCCACAACTACGGCATTCGTTTCAAGTGGTGGGAGAAGATGGAATTTATATTCAATCTTGACAAATGGTATCACGATATATCGCAAGAGCCCGCCTATCGCGGCAAGGTCGAGCTTTTAAGCATCCTGGGGCAGTTTGACAGTGATTACAGCCTGCAAATGCAAGATCTACCCGTCAACGTACGCTCCTCCATCATAAAAACGATCAACACCAACGCCTTCCACGCATCGCCCGAGGGCTATCTCCAAATGGCAGACGCGTATTACAGAAGAGTGGTGTCTCACCTTCAAGGCGATTGATTAATAGAAAAAGGCTGTGCAAATCGCACAGCCCTTTTTCTTTATCGCAAAGGTGTGTTTACAAAAAGCAAATGATATTCGGTCAGGGTGCGGTATTCCACCCATTTTGCTCCTTGATCCATTTCTCGTCCTCGAGGGGGTCGTTTTCGTTTTCAAGCAGAACGACCTTGGAAACATCGTAGCTTTTATCGGGGTTTACCACAATTAGAAAATAAAAATCATAAACGGTTGCTGTTTTGGGAGAATATTCATCAAAAACGCTTCCAACGAAATACAACTCGCGTCCGTAATCATCGGTCATAACGTAACGAAAATAATATATAACGTTTTCGTTTTTAGGATGGATGTATCGACCACTGTGCTCGTAATATTCTCTCAGCAGATCTTCAAAAAAGTCAGAGGTGAGCCCCAGTTCTCCGGGTATCGGGAACTTATCGATCTTGGTCACCTTGCATTTTTCCTGGTTTAGGGGAAGCCCCCAATCGCTGCTTTCTTTAAGCGCGGCAATCTCTCTCGTGTTCAGATCGATCGCTTTGTCGGCAGACGGACGAGTGATGGGGACATAACAATCGTCTGCATAATAATAGGCATTCGTCCCATCCGTGCGTTGCATAATCGCAATATAGCCCTTTTCGTTTTCCGTATCTTCAGAATAAAAGAAAAGGACACGCCCAAAGCCATCGGTTTCTAAACTCGAAACATAAGGATCCCCGCCTACACCATCATACTTATATCCCTTTGTCGTGGGAATTTTAGCCCACGCCACCGCGCAAAGCTCTGGAAACTCCCCTTCATAGCCTTGATACGGCGGTGGGGTGCATCCCGCCAAAAGCAGAATTGCGGTAAGCAACGCAAACACAAGGAGGACAACACTGATTTTTTTCAAAAAAGCTTTCATAGTGCTCCTCCTTATTCAAACGGCTGATTCCAACCGTTAGTTTCCTTTAATGCGCGAAGCGGTTCCTGATAGTCGGCTTTGTCCGCAAGCTCTGCCATAAAGGTGTCTTCGTTAAAACTGCCGTCCGGATTGATAATAGCGATCATTTCAAGATAATGGGTAAAATAGCGGATATGTGGGTCGTCTTCCTCGGTTGGATACGTCGTATATTCGCCATCAACGTAATAAAGACGTCGCCCATACGAATCGGTTTCCATCCATCTTACGTAATTAAAATAAATTGGATAGCTCGAATCGGCAAACCCGTGCCCGTTTTCTTGCGCGACAGCAACCAACTGCTGATGCCACACTTCGCGTGTTAGATTGACACCATCTTCTCTTCCGCAAAGTGCATATACAATTTCTATAGGGGGAGTAATAATCGGCGCGCTGTCAAGCTTCTCTTCGTTGATCGGCTCTCCCCAATCGTTCGCCGCCTTAAGCACTTTGATCTGTTCGTTTGGGAAAAGCTCATATACAAGTGATAACAATTCCGCATCGGTAAACTTATATTGATAATACCGATCAGGGATCCAACAGGAAAGGGTGGATTTCTCGGGATAAAAATAGATCTTATCCCCCGTTTCCTTTTGCACGATACCGATCGAAAGCAGCTCATCGGTGTTTTCAAGATAAACGTAAAGCGCGCGCCCCTTATCATCGGTATCTAAAAGAACGATTTGGGGATCAGAACGCCACGAAATATCGGTTTTCACGCCCATAATATCGGGAACTTGGCTGTATATCAGGGTGTAGGCCCCGGGATACGCACCTTTGTACCCATCATAATCGGGGCCGCCTTTGCAGCCACTCATGCTTGTGGCCAAAAGGATCGCCATACAGATGCCTGCGATAATTCTTGTTAAGCGTTTCATAAGCTGCGTTCCTCTCTCATGGTTTCTCCCATGATTTTCTAGGATCATTATAGCATAAATTTGTCTCATTGTCAATTTGAGGGGGCAAGGCTTTCCGTGGGGCGTTATAAACAAAAAAGGATAGCCGAAGCTATCCTTTTTTCGTTGGTGCGAGAGACGGGACTGGGTCTCATCGAGCGTGCGAAAAGGCGAGAGAATTTCGCCTTTTCTTCTCTCTTCGGTCCGCCACGGCTCTAACGACCGTTCAGGTCGTTATTCACTACCGTGGCGCTTCAAGTCCCGACTCTTCTCCCGTTATAAACAAAAAAGGATAGCCAAAGCTATCCTTTTTTGTTGGTGCGAGAGACGGGACTTGAACCCGTACGGAGAATCCACACGCCCCTCAAACGTGTGCGTCTGCCAGTTCCGCCACTCTCGCGGACGATTGATATTATACTTGTTTCCGTGTAGTTTGTCAAGTCCTTTTTTAAAAAAACATCGGTTTTTTTCTTCTTTTATTTGATTTGACGAAAAAAAGCGTGATTTTTGCCGTTTTTGCCGACAAATTCACGCTTTTTCTTTACCAAGTGAAGGTGGTGGGCGCCCCCTCTGCCAAAAGATCGGCAAAATTCCGCTGGCGAAGCACCTCGTATACCGCGATCGCCGCGGAATTGGAAAGGTTTAAGCTACGAAGGCCGCTCCGCATGGGGATACGGACGGTGGTATCGGGATTTTTTTGAAGAAGCTCTTCGGGAAGACCGCGCGTTTCACGTCCGAACATCAAAAAGACGCGTTGTGGGTACTTCGGCTCGGTATGCGTATAGCGAGCCTTGGTGGAAAAATAATAGATCGTTTCCCCCGCGTTTTTCTCAAAGAACTCTTCCTCGTTCTCGTAAAAGGTGATATCGAGGTATTGCCAGTAGTCAAGCCCCGCGCGCTTCAATTTTTTATCGTCGATCTCAAAGCCCAAGGGCTTGATGAGATGCAACGCCGCCCCCGTGGCGGCACAGGTTCTGGCGATGTTGCCCGTATTTTGCGGGATCTCGGGACAATGCAAAACGATGTTAATATCCTTCAAGAAAGCTTCCTGCCTTTCGTGTATTCCCCTTCATTTTATCCTAAAATCCGTAAATGTCAACAAAAAGTTTACTAATTATTATAGTTTTTGGATAATTATTGTGATATACTGTTATCATTGATAGGTATGTATACAAAGCAAAGGAGCATTGTATGGGATTATTTCAAAAGATTTTCGGCACGTATAGCGAGCGGCAGATCAACCGTATCCGCCCGCTGGCCGATCAAATAGAGGCGCTTAGCGAAAAGTATGCGGCGATGGGCGACGAAGAATTGCGTGGGCAAACGGCGATCCTTAAAGAACGGCTTGCCGCCGGCGAAACGCTTGACGGCATTTTGCCAGACGCCTTTGCCACCGTGCGCGAGGCCGCTACCCGCGTGCTTGGCAAGCGCCCTTTTTACGTACAGCTGCTTGGCGGTATCCTTCTCCACCAGGGGCGCATCGCCGAAATGAAAACGGGTGAGGGTAAGACCCTTGTCGCTACCCTGCCCGCCTACCTTAACGCCCTTACCGAAAACGGGGTGCATATCGTTACGGTAAACGATTATCTGGCCCGCCGTGACAGCGAGGAGATGGGGCGTGTATACGATTACCTCGGTCTTTCGACCGGGCTTGTGGTTCACGGCCAGTATCCCGAGGAAAAGAAAGCCGCCTACGCCGCCGATATTACCTACGGCACCAACAACGAATTTGGGTTTGACTATCTGCGTGACAACATGGTCATTTATAAAGACCGCATGGTACAAAGAGGTCACGCCTTCGCGATCGTGGACGAGGTCGACTCGATCCTTATCGACGAAGCGCGTACCCCGCTTATCATTTCGGGCGAGGGAGACGAATCGACCGAGCTTTACGACCGCGCCGACCGCTTTGCGAGAGGTCTTTCTAAGCTTGTTATTAAGGAACTGGACGAAAAAGAGGATCAGGACGATCTTTCGGGCGACTACGTGGTAGACGAAAAGGCGCATACGGTTACCCTTGGCCCATCGGGTATTGCGAAGGCCGAGAAATTCTTTGGAGTAGAAAACCTTTCCGACCCCGAGAACGCCACGCTTTATCATCATATCAATCAGGCCATCCGCGCACACGGCATTATGAAGCGCGATATCGACTACGTGGTGAAGGATAACCAGGTCGTTATCGTTGACAGCTTTACGGGGCGTATGATGCCCGGCCGCCGCTATAACGAGGGGCTGCATCAAGCGATCGAAGCCAAGGAGCACGTAAAGATCGAAAAGGAATCGAAGACGCTTGCGACGGTTACCTTCCAGAACTATTTCCGTATGTACCGCAAGCTTTCGGGTATGACGGGTACGGCGCTTACCGAGGATAACGAATTCCGTGAGATCTACGCCCTTGACGTTGTTGAGGTGCCGACCAATAAGCCGATGATCCGTGCCGACCGAAACGACGTGGTCTTCATCAATCAAAACGGAAAATACCGCGCGATCGTTCGCCAGATCGCCGAGTGTCATAAAAAGGGACAGCCCGTGCTGGTTGGTACGGTTTCGATCGAAAAATCCGAATTCCTCTCAAAGGTTCTGGATAGAAACGGCATCCGCCACACGGTTCTTAACGCCAAGCATCACGAAAAAGAGGCCGAGATCATTGCCCAGGCGGGTAAGCTCGGCGCTGTTACGATCTCCACCAATATGGCGGGGCGCGGTACCGATATCATGCTGGGCGGAAACCCCGAATATCTCGCAAAGGCCGATATGCGCCGCCAAGGCTATAACGAAGAGCTGATCGCCGCGGCGACGGGCTCTGCCTATACCGAGGACGAAGAGCTGCTTGCGGCGCGCGCGCAATACAAGACTTTGCATGAAAAATATAAGGAAGAGATCCGCCCCGAGGCCGAGGCCGTTCGGGCGGCGGGTGGCCTTTTCATCCTGGGGACCGAGCGGCACGAAAGCCGCCGTATCGACAACCAGCTTCGCGGCCGAAGCGGCCGTCAGGGTGACCCCGGCGAATCGCGCTTCTTCCTTTCGCTTGATGACGATCTGATGCGCCTTTTCGGCAGTGAAAGGGTGGTTTCGCTCGTTTCGCGCCTTGGAATGCAAGAGGATACCCCGATCGACGCGCGTATTCTCTCCAACTCGATCGAAAGCGCCCAAAGTCGCATTGAAAGCCAAAACTTCTCGCGCCGTAAGAACGTGCTTTCGTACGACGACGTGATGAATCAGCAGAGAAAGCTGATCTATAAGCAACGGGGCGACGTTTTGGACGGCAACGTTTTAACCGATACCATCCTTCGCATGATCCGCGAGGAGGTAGAGGAAGCGGTTAACGAAGCTTGCCAATCGGATGCGCGTGAAGAATGGAATCTTGATGCAATCAAAAGTCGCTTTATGGGCCTTCTTCCCCTGCCCGATGCCGCTTCTCTGCCCGAAAATCGCGAGGCGCTGCTGGAGGATCTTACCGAAAAGGCACTTGCCCTTTATAAGAGCAAGGACGCGCTTTTCGGGGAAGAAGGTATGCGCGAGATCGAACGGGTCATCCTGCTTCGGAACGTCGACGCGCTTTGGATGGAGCATCTTGACGCGATGGATGACTTAAAGGGCTCTGTCGGGCTGAACGCTTATGCCCAGCGCAACCCCTTGGATATGTTCCGTATCATCGGTAACGATATGTTCGAAGAAATGATCACCGATATCCGCAAGCGGACGGTGCGCACCCTTCTTTCGGCCGTACCGCAAGCAAGACCGATCGTACGAAAAGAGGTCGCAAAGCCCTTGATCGAGGGCTTTGAGGGCGGCAAGATGCCCACGAAAAAGCCTGTAAACAAAAAGGGCGAGAAGGTTGGCAGAAACGACCCATGCCCCTGCGGAAGCGGGAAAAAATACAAAAAATGCTGCGGCGCTGCCGACGGCAATCAGCAAGGATAAAACTATGGGCTTCGGTACGCTTTTTCTCGGCTATCTGATCTTGATCAATACCATTGCCTTCACGGGCTTTACCAAGATCATCGCCTATCTTATTATGCTTTTGGCGCTTCTTAAACTGCGCCCTTATAACGCCCCCTTTAAAAGCGCCTTTATCACTCTTATTCCGCTTTCCCTTATGGGTGGAGTGTTACTTTATCTGCAAGCAGCGGATCTTCTTTCTCTCCCCGTAAGCCCCGACGCCGTTACCTATTCCTCGGTGATCACCAGCGTTTTAGAGCTTGTTTTCTCCTTCTATCTGCTTAAAGGATTGCAAGCCATCGCCAAGGAAACGGGGGTATACGTATTAGAGGTACGCGCCTTCCGCAACCGCATCTTTACCTGCCTTTATTATCTTTTGTTTATCCTTGGGCAGATCCCGTGGGAAGGAAACGCCGTATTCTTTGCCTATTACAGCCTCGTTATTCTTCTTTTCGGCTTTGCCGTTATGATTCTTAACGCCAAGCTGATCTACAATTGCTATATGTGGATCTGCCTTGAGGGTGAAGAGGATATGGGGCGACGCCGCTCTTCCTTCAAGCCGCTGGATAAGCTGTACGAACGGCTTGACGCGCTATGGGAGAGCTTTGCCAAGCGGCGAAGCGAGGCCGACGCCGAATACCGCCGTGAGAAAACCGCACGAAAGAACAAGAAAAAAGGAAAGAAAAAATGAAAGCTGTTAAAAAACTGTTTCCGATCGGCTTGATGTCGGTAGGGCTTTGGTTTCTTTTTAATCCGAATATAAGTATTATTGATCCCTTACCCGATGCCGTCGGCTTTTTGCTGTTCGCGTTGGCGCTTCGGCGTGTTGCCCTTTTCGTACCGTATATGGAGGAGGCGATGGAGGGCTTTAAGAAGCTTTTTTATATCACGCTGATGAAGCTCCCCGCCCTTTTTGTGATGATCACCCTCTTTAACGATCGCATCGCCATCACCCTTTTCTCGCTGTCCTTCGCGATTCTGGAGCTTATCTTTCTCCTGCCCGCCTTTTCTAATCTCTTTGAGGGATTCTCCTATCTTGGGCAACGCTTTGGCTGCCCCGCCGCCATCACCCCGACCGATACGGTAAAGGGGCCCGATTCGCTTCGCTTCTTTACCTATATTTTCGTTTCGGCCAAGGCCGTGGCCTCCACGCTTCCCGATTTCGTTTTCCTCTTCCCCTACGATCCGCTTACGAAGGAAGGGACGACGGTTTCGGGGACCTCCTATCTTTTGATCATTTCGATGCTTGCCCTTTTGGTACTGATCATCGGGATCTTCTGGCTTTCTTATCTGCGCGCCTACTTCCGCGCGATCAAAGAGGACATGGGGTTTCGGACGCTTTCGGCGCCCGAGGGGGTCGACCTTACCGAGCAAAGAAATAATTTCCTTACGGCTCTTCCGTATCTCCTTATCGGGGCTGGCTTCTTCTTCTCGATTGATCTTGTGGTCGACAACCTCCTGATCCTTCCCGATTATCTTTCGGCGGCCTTTTTCCTTGCCGCTGCGATCTACCTCGTTACAAAGCATCCCATCAAAGGGCGCGCTTCGCTGATCGCTTCGGGTGGCTATTTTCTATCCACCATTCTCTTTTCGATCTTCCGTTCTCAGTTCTACGGCAGCTTCAAGGAAAGCGATATTATGAGCCCTGACGGCGTGATCCGTATCCCCGAGGCCTACGCCGCTTATCTGCCGATGCTTTTGGGAAGCTTTTTGCAAGAAGCCCTCTTCTTCCTCTCCGTCCTCTTTCTCGTCCATCTTCTTAAGGATTATGAGAAGGAACACCTCTCCCTTCCGGATTTTAAAACGAAATATGAGGAGAATTGGCACGCCGGGCAGGAAAAAATTAAGAGAAGAGTCGATCTCTTCATCATTCTTCTTTCAGCCGCCACCGCCCTTACCACCTTTACCGATATGTTTTTGATGCGGTATACGGGGCAGGTGGAAATGAACCCGAATTATGAGGGAGGAAGCGTTTACACGCCTGTTTACGGCACCTTCTGGGTCTTGCCCTTCACCCTTTCGATCGCGCTTGTCGTCCTTTCGATCGCCACCTGCCGCCGTCGCAAAAACGAGCTTTTGGGAATTGAAGAGGACTGATCAGCCAATCAACCCCTCCATATAGCTTTTTTCCACAGCCGACGAAAGGCGGCGGGCGCAGGCCTCCTGCCAATCCTTTCGGCTAAGGAGTGTAAGGTCGCTATGATCGGTCATAAACCCAAGCTCAATAAGCAAGGCGGGCAAGGCCGTATCCTTTAATACGATATAAGAATTTCCCTCGCGAATACGGGGGGCGCCGGTTGCGGGAAAGGCCGCTCGCAAGCCGTTCATCTCCCCCGAAAAGACCTCGGCCAAGGATTGGGCGCGGTAGGTCGTATCGCTGCGCCCGTTATAAAAAACGATCGGGCCAAAGGCTCTCCCCTCCCCCGCATAGGCGTTGCAATGCAAGGATAGATAGAGGTCTGTTCCCATGCTTTTGGCGTATTTTCGCCTTGCCAAGGCTTCATCGGTCGTTTTGTATTGGGCGTCGTAATTGCTTCCGCCCAATAAAGAGGTATCCGCCTCGCGTATCATCAAGACCGTATACCCCAGCTCCGCAAGGTTTTTCCGCAGTAGCAGCGCCACCGAAAGATTGAAATTCTTTTCGTAATATGTAACCCCTGAAAGCTTCCCGATAGCCCCTGGGTCCTTCAGCCCATGCCCTGCGTCAAGACAAACGATGATCTCCTTACGGGGATTTTCTTCGGGTGGCTCTTCTTTTGGTTCTTCCTCGGGTGAGGTCACGGGCGGCTTTACGATGGGTGGAGGTGCTTCTCCCTCGGCTTCGTTTTTATCGGCACCAACGGGCGGCAAGGTTACAACGGGTAAAATCGACTCCGGTACCCCCTCGGTGGTCACCGCCCCGCTTTCCGTCGTGGTTTCGCTTGGCAAGGCCCCGCACGAAACCAGCAGCGAAAGCAGTAATAAAGCGGTAAGTATCCTTCTTGCTTTCATTTTTCTTCTCCTTTTCTTTGGTGCTTCCATTGTAGTCCGAAGAAGCATGAAAAGCAAGAATAGCGCCGCTTCCTATTCGTAGAAAAAAAGGAAAAGTTTGTTTACAAACAACCCTTTTTTCTATTGTTTCCCTGTATAACCAATAAAAAAGGCGACCGAAGATTCGGTCGCCTTTTTCAATTCATTTTTTAATGAATGAGGTAATAAAGCGTGGTCGTTAGGATACCGACGAGCATCATGCCCGCCATAACGAGGGCGAAAATCTGGCGTCTTCTTTCTTTTTTTGTCATCTTACTCATGATAAAAGCATTCCTTCCTGCGGAGTAGCCGCATTTTTGATAAAATAGCGGGAGATATTCAAGGTGCCCGCTTCCTTGGCGTTCGGGATCTTCGTATGTAACGAGGCAAGCCCCATAGCAACCGTTTCACAAGGATTGCGAAGGCGCATGGCGTTTACCCCGGTAACACCGCTTATCATTTTGTCAAGCCCGTCAAGCAGGCATCCGCCCCCACAAAGCAGAATACCGGTATCAAAGACCTCTTGCACGCCGTCACTGGGGATACGGGTGATCGCGTCACACACCGACTCGATAAGGGCGGCCATCGGCTCTTCAAGCGCGGTGAACATCTCTTCGGAGCAGATCCTGACCGAGCAGCATTCGTTACTCGCCGCATCCCTTCCCCGTACATCCACGTATTTCTTTTCGTTCCCGACCCAGACTGTGCCTATTTTTTGCTTGATCAGCTCGGCGCTTTGCAGGGAAATACGAACCTTATGCTTTTTTAAAAGATATTCGGTGATCGCACGGTCAAAGGCGCCCCCCGCCGCCGCATAGGTATTTTTATAAAAAATACGGCCGTGGCAAAGGATCATCACGTCGGTACGGGCGGCCCCGATATCCACCACGATCCCGCTGTTTCGGGGATCAAGATCATTTCCCGCAAGCGCCGCCAAGGGTGAATACACAAAATGCACGTCCGAGGCACCTGCCTGGATCGCCATTTCGGCAAGCGCCGCTTCTTCGACCTCCTCGAAGCTGCAGGGCACACTCATAAACAAGCAGGCCCCATCGGCGTTTCCCATACGCATAAGACTATGGGCGATCGCGGCCTTGGTATATGAGGGAACCACGATTCGTTCTTCGAATATAGGACGCAAAACAGCGGGCGGATCTCCTTTTCCGATATATCGTTGCGCATCGGCACCGATGCCCAGAAAGGACCCGTCATCCCGACCGATAGCCACACAAGCCTTTTCTCTAAAAAGCTTGTTTTCGTTTTTCGTGGCGGTAACGATCTCGAACGCCCCGAGGTCTATGCCGACCCTTTTCATCGTGTCTCCCCCTTTCTAAAAGCATTTATGCTTTTGATCTACTTACCCTGAATATCAGTATTTACTATTATACACGCTAAGCCCGCACTTTGCAAGTCGAAAAACAAATCTTCCCGATTTAATTTTGTTCGCTTCGCAAATTATGCGAAAGGAGCGTATAGCGCAAAAGCTGGCGGTCGTTTTCGACCATGGTTTGCAAAACATCCTGTCGACCGACCAGAATGACCCGTGCCCTTGCGCGTGTTACGGCCGTATATAAAAGATTGCGGGTCTTTAGCATCGGCGGACAGTTGTAAAGCGGCAGGATCACCGTCCCATATTCACTTCCCTGGCTTTTATGCACCGTAATGGCATACGCCAGCTCCAGCTCGTCAAAGCTTCCCTTATCGTAACGGGCAATGCGCCCCCCGTCAAAGAGGACGTCCATAAATCCGCCCCCCTCGCCGATATCGGTGATAACGCCGATGTCGCCGTTGAACACCCCGTCGTTATCGGTGGGATTTTCTACCCACTCGATCCCATAGTTATTCCTCGTCTGCATCACGCGATCGCCCATGCGGTAGGTGCGTTCTCCAAGAAAAAGCTCTTTTTTCTTTGGATCCTTTTCGTTCAGCACCGATTGCAAAAGCGCATTGAGGGCCTCGGTACCGCTGCTCCCACGGCGGGAGGGAGTGATGACCTGCGTTTGCTCAAGGGTGCTTTTTCCGTAAGCCTTTGGCAGACGCCTTGCCAAAAGATCGGCTACCGTTTTCGGAATCTCCTCCTCGCGCCTCGGCAGAAAGAAGAAGTCGTTATCGGATACCGTAAGGGTCGGCATTTTCCCCTCATTGATCTTATGAGCGTTCATAACGATCAGGCTTTCGCGCGATTGACGGAAGATCTCGTCAAGGCGGACTGTATTTAAGCGTCCGCTTTCGACAAGATCGCCGAGAACATTCCCTGCCCCCACCGAGGGAAGCTGATCGGAATCCCCGACAAGTATCAAGCGTGCGCCGCGTTTTACCGCGCGAAGCAGCGCCTCGGAGAGTAGCATATCAAGCATGGAAAGCTCGTCCACGATCAGAACGTCCTCGTCCAAAGGATTTTTTTGATTGCGGGAAAAGTGGGGCGTATCCCCCTCACCGCGCACGCATTCAAGCAGACGGTGAACGGTTTTGGCTTCTGCAGACGTCGCCTCGCTCATTCGCTTGGCGGCGCGCCCTGTAGGGGCGGCGAGGGCTACCCGCATCCCGATGCTGCCAAAGATCGACAAAAGCCCTTTAATAATCGTGGTTTTACCGGTTCCGGGACCGCCCGTCAGAACCAACACCCCGCTTCGCATAGCCTCCCGAAGTGAAAGGCGCTGGGTAGCGGCGTAAGTAATGCCGCTTTCGATCTCAACCTTCTCGATCAACCGATCAATATCGTTATAGTGAAAGGAAGGACACCCCTTATCAATATCCAATAAACGCCTTGCTACGTACTCTTCGGCATCGTAATATTTTTTAAGATACCAATATACCGTCCCGTCTACTTCTTTTTTAAAGAGAATGCGGCTTTCTTCGGCCAGGCAAAGGGCGTTTTGGATCAACGAAGAAGCAACCGAAAGCTGCTCTTCCGCCACAAAAAGAAGCTTGTCCTCGGGCATACAGGTATGCCCACCCGAGGCGGCGCCCATCTGAAGAATATAGGTAAGACCGCTGACCAAGCGCTCACTCGATTCGCGCCCTATCCCAAGGGATGCGGCGATGGCGTCTGCCCGCTCAAAGCCGATGCCGAAAACGTCGCGGCAAAGGCGGTAGGGATTTTCCTTGATGATCCCCACGGCCCCGTTTCCCCACTGCTTATAGATGCGGTTGATGATAGTGCTGCCGAAATAATCGCGGCAAAACATCATCAGATTGCGAATCCCCGATTGCTCACAAAAGGACTGATGGATCTCCTTGGCCTTTTTGGGAGAGATCCCCGGGATATCTGAGAGCCATTCGGGACGGTTTTCGATCACCTCAAAGGTATCGTCTCCATACCGCTCAACGATCTTGATAGCGGTCGCGGCCCCGACCCCGCGCACGGTACGGGAGGAAAGGTATTTTAGGATAGCGGCCGCCCCGGTCGGCAGGTGCTTTTCATAGGTCTCAACCGAAAATTGTTTTCCGTACTCCGCATGAGTCGTATAAACGCCGTAAAGAACCGTCTCTTCCCCTTCGGAAAGATAGGGCATATTCCCCACGGCAACGACACGCTCGCCCTTGTCGCTTAAAAGCTCGATCACCGTGTAATCGCTGCTTTCGCTGCGGAAGATCACCGATTCCACGCTACCGCTGAGCGTTATCCTTTCTCCGCACTTAACGCATGGAGCAGTTTTTTGTTTTTTCATAGTATTCCTCGTATGAAAGATAAATCTCGGTTCCGCCGGCGGCCAACCGGCGAAGCACCTCCCCCCGCAAGGGGCAATCGATCAAGAGCACAGGGGGCTCATCCCCCATAGCATCGGTACGAAGCTGCAGGATTTGTAATTGCTCTTCGGTCTCCTCTTCCGAGGAAGAGACAGTAAAGCGAAGCGCGGGAACCGTTTTGATATCCCCCGAAACGCCGCCGAAAAGAAACTGACGGACGGCCCGATAAAAGCCGTATACGGCAAAGGCCGCGATCAGCAAGCAAAGAATTTCGTATAGCATAAAACGCCTCCCGTTTTTTATAGCATATGCGGGCGGCGTTTTTGCGGTCACAGAAGCTTCGAAAGCTCCTCTTTCAGGTCGGTCTTTTCCCAAGGGGCCAAAAGATCCTCGCGTCCCATATGCCCGTAAGCGGCAAAGGCACGGTAGATCGGGCGGCGGAGCTTGAAACGGTTGATGATGGCACCGGGGCGCAGATCAACGAGTGCTGCAAGCGCGTTCGTAATGCGTTCCTCGGATACCTTGGCGGTACCGAAGGTTTCTACCATAACCGAGACCGGCTTGGCCACGCCGATGGCGTAAGCGATCTGTACCTCGCAACGGTCGGCAAGACCCGCAGCTACGACGTTTTTGGCAAGGTAGCGAGCAGCGTACGAGGCGCTTCTGTCTACCTTCGTCGGATCCTTACCCGAGAAGGCGCCGCCACCGTGGCGGGAATAGCCGCCGTAGGTATCCACGATGATCTTACGCCCGGTAAGACCGGTATCGCCCGCGGGGCCGCCAATAACGAAGCGCCCGGTCGGGTTCACGTAGATCTTGGTGGAATCGTCAAGCAACGAGGCAGGAATGATGGGGGTGATGACCTCTTTGATAATATCCGCCTTCATTTGCTCCATCGTCACGTCGGGATCGTGCTGAGAGGAAACGACAACGGTATCAACGCGAACGGGGGTATCCCCCTCATATTCAACGGTTACCTGGGTTTTTCCGTCGGGACGCAGATACGGAAGTGTTTTATCCTTTCTGACCTTAGAGAGCTGCTTGGCAAGGCGGTGCGAAAGCGAGATAGGCAACGGCATAAGCTCTTCGGTCTCGCGGCATGCGTAGCCGAACATCAGCCCTTGGTCGCCGGCGCCCGTGTTCAAATTGTCGGAAAGCTCTCCCGCTTTATCCTCGGCGCAACGGTCAACGCCCATCGCGATATCGGGCGATTGCTCGTGAATCGAGGTAAGTACCGCGCAGTTATCGGCGTCAAAGCCGTAGGAAGCGTTATCGTAGCCGATCGAGCGGACGGTATCACGCACGATGGTTTGGATATCCACGTACGCCTCAGTCGTGATCTCCCCCATAACGGTGACCACACCCGTGGTCGCGAAGGTCTCACACGCTACGCGGGAAAAGGGATCCTTCTCCAGCATCGCGTCAAGGATCGAATCCGAGATCATATCGCACATTTTGTCGGGATGTCCCTCGGTGACCGATTCGGAAGTAAACAGCTTTTTGTTCATTTTTATGTCCTCTATTTCTAAAAATCCTTAAAAAAATCGGGGCGCGAGTGGCGTCCCGATCCTAAAACTCTCATCTATCGGGATTTAGCACCTTGAATTAACAGGTTGCCGGGCTTCACAGGGCCAGTCCCTCCGCCGCTCTTGATAAGATATTCAATTGCTTCAACAGTATAACATAAGATAAAGAAAAATGCAAGAGGTTTTTTTATTTTAAGATCAGGCGCGAAGCGACTCGATCGCCTCTTTCATATCGGGTGCCAAAAAGACAGACGAGCCGGCTACCAGAATATCCGCTCCGGCCGCAACCGCCGCTTTCGCCGTTTCCTTGTTGATACCGCCGTCTACCTCGATCTTGATATGCGAAAGCCCGCGCTCAAGAAGGATCGCCTTTAATTCCTTGACCTTTTCAAGCGTTTCGGGGATCAGCGACTGGCCGCCAAAGCCCGGCTCTACCGTCATAATTAGAACCATATCCAAACGGTCAAGATAGGGCAAAATGGCTGATACGGGGGTCGCGGGCTTGATCGAAAGCCCCACCTTCTTTTCGGCCGACGCGATAAGATCGATAGCCGTATCCACGCTTTTACAGGCCTCGTAATGTACGGTGACCCAGTCGGCACCCGCCTTAATAAAGCGCTCGATATACCGTTCGGGCTCGGTGATCATCAGATGTACGTCAAAGGGCATTTCGGTATAAGGACGGATCGCCGAGATGATCGGAAAGCCGAAGCTGATGTTGGGCACGAATACCCCGTCCATAACGTCGATGTGGGCAGCATCTGCCCCCGCTTTTTCCATCATCACGACAGCATTGCCCATATTGGCGAAATCACAGGATAAAATAGAAGGTGCAATTTGTGTCATGATAGAACCTCTCGTTAAAATATTCTCATTTTTCGGGTGGCACTCTGCCACCGTTTCCATAACCTAATTATTGCGGGGAAAAGAAATCTTCGTACTCGTCGCACGTCCCGACGGTAAAGAAAAAGACGTAAGGCTTGTGGCGTGCGACCATACGTGGGGGTGGGAAACCACCCCTTAATTTTGTAAAGTTAAAAGGCAAACGGCGTGGGCGGCGATCCCTTCACCGCTTCCCGAAAACCCGAGACCCTCTTCGGTCGTAGCCTTAATATTCACGGCCTCCTTCTCTACCGAAAAGAGCGAAGCAACGACAGCTTTCATCTCATCAAGGTAAGGGGCAAGCTTGGGCCTTTGCGCGATAACGGTGGCGTCGATATTCAAAACGCTATACTGCTTTTCTCTCATAAGAGCAGCAACGCGTTCGACGAGCAAGCAGCTGTCAATGCCCGCCAATTTTTCGTCGGTATCGGGAAAATGATGGCCTATATCCCCAAGGCCGAGGGCACCGAGCACCGCATCCATGATCGCGTGCAAAAGGCAATCGGCATCCGAATGGCCGAGAAGCCCCTTTTCATAGGGGATAAGAACGCCGCCGAGAATCAAGGGGCGCCCCGCTACCAAACGGTGCACGTCGTAGCCGTGACCGATCCGAAAGGACATATCAAGAATTCTCCTTTTTCTTTTTTCCTTTTCGCCGGGAAAGCAGAGCCTCGGCCACCTCAAGATCGGCGGGGGTGGTGATCTTGAAATTTTCGTCCTTGGCTTCGATTACCCGCACCCTATGCCCGATATGCTCAAGCAGCATACTGTCGTCGGTTACCGTATACCCGCTTTTGAGGGCGGCGGTCGCCGCGCCGATATAAAGCGGCAGGGCAAAGACCTGCGGGGTCTGCCCGCAGCGCAGCTCCTCCCGATCAACCGTTTCACGGATAAAGCCATCTCTACCGACCCGCTTGATCGTATCCTGCACGGGGCCAACGAGCATCGCCGCCCGATAAGAATAGGCGGCGGAGACCGCGGCACATATATCGTCTGGCGTTACGAGACATCGCGCTACGTCGTGGATCGCAATATACTTGATACCCTCGGAAACACGCTTGGCGCCGTTATAGGCCGAATGCTGGCGGGTCTTTCCGCCAACAACGATCCTTCTTACCTTGGAAAAGCCGTAGGTCCTGACAAGCTCCGCCGCCTCCTTCATCTCCTCGCGGCGACAAACGACGACGATCTCGTCGATATACGGACAGTCTTCAAAGGCCTTGATCGCGTGATACAGGATCGGCTTCCCGCCAAGCATCATCCATTGCTTGGTGGGGCCTCCCGTGTTATTCATACGGCTTCCTGCGCCGCCCGCCAGCAACACCGCCGCGGTATAGGGGCGGCTTTGCATAGATAAAGCTCGGACAAGCCCCGAAAGACAACGCGTCAGCTTCATTATTTGCGGTGGTACACGTAATGGGCGGTCATCGTGCGTACCTTTCCCCCTTCTTCAAGATTGGGGGCGGTTAAGATCACCCCGTCGCCCGACATAAGCTCACTGATCTCAAGCTCGGCAATATCGGCACGAAGCAGGATCTCGCCCGAGGAAAAAACCAAGAATTCATCGTCACGCACCGATAGATTCCCCCCACGCCCGATCACGTCGTCGTTATCGCCGCGACGCTCGGTCACGTAGCGGATCACCAACCCGTGAAGCTGCTTGGCGCGACGCATACGGTACGCCTTACTTTTGGGGTTTTCACGAAACCCCAGCAAACGGCCAAGACCCATCCTTTTTTCCTCCGTATAAGCATTAATTCAGTAATGATATTATATCATATTTTTTATTTTTTGTAAAGATAGTGCCGTAAAGTTTATAAAATCGTATTTTTAAAAAAATGCAGTTTTTTCGAAAAATTCTCTTGACAAATCACAAAAAATGGAGTAAAATGGAGTCAAAGTGTATAATTGTGGTTCCAAGTGGTGAATTTGGATGCCAAAAAAACAAAAAAAGGAGGGGGCTTTGCAATGAACGGCTTTTACGGCACCTTTTATCATACGCTCGATCCCAAGAACCGTTTCTTTGTTCCCGCAAAGCTTCGTTCCAATCTTGGAGAATCCTTTTTTATCACCCGCAAATTAACCAAACCCGCGCTCGTCGTTTACCCGCTTGCCGAATGGGAAAAGCTTCGCGAAAAGCTGAACGCCTATCCCGACAGCGAGATCGAGGATATCAAGCAATTCATTTTCTCTCATTCGGTATGTGCCACCCCCGATGCACAGGGGCGTATTCTTCTGCCAAACGATCTGACCGATTACGCGGGGATCGACAAGGAGATCGCGATTGTCGGGGTCAGCGAATACGTTTTGATCTACGCGGCGGAAACGCTGGCAGCCGAAGAAAAGAACCAGACCGAAAATCTTGAAAAAATGCGCAGCAAATTTGCAGCGCTTGGGCTTTGATATGGCGATCGAATTCAAGCACACCTCTGTGCTTCTTAACGAGACGGTTGACGGCCTTGCCGTAAAACCCGACCTTACTTACGTCGATCTGACAACGGGTGGGGGCGGACATTCCTATGAGATCGCCCGCCGCCTTGGAAAGGGCGGACGCCTTATCTGCTTCGACCGCGACGCCGACGCTTTATCGGCGGCCAAGGAACGCCTTTCTCCCTTTTTGGACAAGATCACCTTCGTCCACGAAAACTTTGAAAATCTTGAAAATGTGCTTTCCGCGCTTTCCATTGATAACCTAGGCGGTGTCGTTGCCGATCTCGGCTGCTCCAGCTTTCAATTTGACACCCCCGAAAGGGGCTTCTCGTATCAGAACGACGCCCCGCTTGATATGCGCATGGATAAGGGCTCTCCCCTTTCGGCCTTCGATGTCGTTAATCGTTATGCTGAGGACGAGCTGTTCCATATTATTAAAGAATACGGCGAAGAACGCTTTGCCTCGCGCATTGCTTCTCGCATCGTAAAGGAAAGACAAGCGGCACCGATCACCTCAACGATTCAACTGGCGGATCTGATCCGTTCGTCGATCCCCGCCTTTGCAAGAGAGGACGGCCCACATCCCGCGAAAAGAACCTTCCAAGCCATTCGTATTGAGGTCAACCGTGAGCTAGACGCTATAACACCCGCGATCATGAGTGGCGTCGATGCTTTGGTCGAGGGGGGACGCATCTCGATCATCTCCTTTCATTCGTTAGAGGACAGGCTGGTCAAAAACGCTTTTCAAGATGCTGCCTCGGGCTGTACCTGCCCACGCGATTTCCCCGTCTGCGTTTGCCATAAAACGCCGAAGATCAGAATTCTTACCAAAAAACCCATTCTTCCCTCAGAGGAAGAATTAAAGGACAACCCTCGCGCACGAAGCGCCAAGCTGCGTGTGGCGGAAAAGATCGATTTACCGAAAGGAGCTGTACGATGAAAGATAAAAACGTATCGGCCTCGTATGCCGAAAATCCGCTTTACGAAAAGCTTTACAGCCGTTTTTCCTATAACGGACATACGGTTGGGGAAATGATGCTTTCGCGCGCAAAGGGGAACATCTTCCCCATCGGCTCTCCTGAGCGGAACGATTTGCATTGTATGACAGCCGAAAGCCATATCACACACGCCAATTTTCTTCCCACGGTGGAAGGGGGCGCGGCCGTCCTTCGTTCTCCTCATTCTCTTCGCTCTCCTATTTGCGAAAAGCGGACGCTTCTTTCTGCTTCTCTTGCTCTTCTTCTTTGCCTTTCTTTCGTTTTGTTTCTCTCTTTCTCTGCCCTTTCGAAAAGCAAGAGCAACGGCCTGGGTTCTTTGGAGATCTATGAAGCCCAGGAAATGATGGTTCTGCAGGAAGAGATTCTGCCTTCGCTTTGACCCCAATAGGAAGCGAAGGGGGCGGCACCCCTCTTCGCTTCCATGCCTTTCGCATATTTCCTTTGTTTACTGAATAAATTAGCGATAGACGCACACCGTCTGTCGCTTTTTGTTTTCTGGGAGGAATTATGAAGCCAACGGCATTAAAACAAGCCCCCGTGGGCTCCCGCAATACGGGTCGGCGTACCCTTGCTTTACTGATCGTTTTTTCTTTAACCTTTGCCTATCTTGCGATCCGCATCTTTTGCCTGCAGGTATTTGGCTACAGCGCCTATCAAGAAAAGGTTATGGATCAAATAACCGTCTCCTCTGCCCTGCGGGCACAAAGGGGAAAAATATACGACGCAAACGGAAATGTCTTAGCCGAAAGTCAAACCGTATACCGCATTTATATCAGCCCGAAAAACATTGCGATCCGCCAGAAAAAGGTCGGGTATTCCCTCTCCGATACCATCGCCGACGGACTTTCCGCTCTTTTAGGGATTTCGCGTGACGAAATATATAAAAAAACGCAACGCGTCCGCGTTCTGGACGTCACCCTCAAAAAGGAAGTGGACGAGACGCTTTGCCAAAAAGTTCTTTCCTTTATCGCGGATAACGATTTAACGGGGCTTGTGAATACAGAGGCGTCCACCAAGCGCTACTATCCTTACGGAGGGCTTGCCTCCCACACACTTGGGTTTGCGGGGAGTGACAATCAAGGACTTTTCGGCCTTGAATATTACTACGACGATGATCTTAAGGGAGAAGACGGTGCCTATCTTTCGGCGGTCGATGCCCACGGAAACGCGCAAAGCTACGGCTACACCACCTATAAAGCCCCGCAAAACGGTTTAAACCTCGTTACTACCATAGACACCTATATTCAAAGTGAGTTGGAAAGCGAGCTTTCTCGCATCATTGAGGATTTTGACGTAAAAAACCGCACGACGGGAATCGTAATGAACGTAAAGACCGGGGCGATCTTAGCCATGGCTACAGCTCCCACCTTCGATCTGAACGACCCCTACACGCTTGACCCGCTTTCCTTAGCGCTTCTTGCCGGCGAGGGGCTTAGCGAGGGGAGTAGCGAATATACGCAAAGAAAGAATGAGCTACGGCTTGAAATGTGGAAGAACAAAGCGGTCAGCGAGCTTTACGAGCCCGGCTCCACCTTTAAGATCATGACAGCCGCCATGGCCTTTGACTGTGGGGCCACTACCCTTTCCGATCATTCCTACTTCTGCGGTGGAAGCTATTCTCCGGTAAAAGGGGTGCGTATCTCCTGCTGGCGAAAGATCGGCCATGGCCGCGGCTTTCCCTTTTCCTTCGGTCTGCAGCAATCCTGCAACTGCGCCCTGATGCAAGTAGCCGCAAAAATCGGCAGTGACAATTTTTACAATTATTTTAAGGCCTTCGGTTTTCTTGAAAAAACCGGCATTGATCTGCCCTCTGAGGCCTCTTCGCTTTTCCATACCAAGGAAGCACTTGGGACAGTAGAGCTTGCCACCTCCTCCTTCGGCCAGCGCTTCAAGGTCACCCCCCTCGCAGAGCTTTGTGCCATCGCGGCCGTAGCCAACGGCGGCTATCTCGTAACGCCACATCTTATCGATAAGCTGACAGACGAAAATGGAAACGTCGTGTATCAGTATGAGCCTACGGTCAAAAGGCAGGCCGTTTCCAAGGAGGCCGCCGATACGGTCAGCGCGATCTTAGAAGAGGGGGTATCGGGCACAGGAGCTTCCCGTAACGCATACGCCAAAGGATTCCGTATTGCCGCAAAAACCGGAACCAGCGAAAAGCTGGATAAGGCTGACGCAAACGGGAATTTCTCGCTTCGTATCGGCTCCTGCGCCGCCTTTGCCCCTTATGACGACACCGAGATTGCCATGATCATTCTGGTAGATGAGCCGACCACCGCCCATTTTGGGGCAACAGTTGCGGCGCCTTACATCTCCTCGCTTACCGCAAAAATCATGCCCTATCTCGGCTACGAGGCCGTCTATACAGAAAAAGAGGTCGAAATGGAGCCGATCAGCATCGGCCATTACGTCGGCATGACGGTAAAAGAAGCAAGATCCGCTTTAAAATCGCTGGGTATCTCTGCCTTTATAGAGGGCGATGACGGGGACGTCATCACGTCTCAGCTTCCCGTGGCGGGCACGATCTTACATAAATCGCTGGGCCACGTGGTGCTGTATACCGAAAAAGAAAAGGAAAACGAGGTAAAGGTACCGGATCTTATCGGCCTTACGGTCAAGCAAGCCAACGAAAAGCTGCTCGATGCGGGGCTGAATATTCGTCTTCTCGGCTCTCTCGATAAAACCAAAGGGGCCGATCCACCGACCGCAACCTTCCAATCGCACCAAAAAGGAACGCTTTTGCCGCGTGGCAGTACGGTAGAAGTTCGTTTTCTTTATAACGACAAAGAATAAGAGAGAGGTGCCCCATGAAGCTTTCGGAACTTTTATACGAGGGGGAATATACGTCTTTGCATTCCCCCGAAAAAATTGAGGTATCCCACATTGCAAGCGATACGCGTGGCCTTTGCCAAGGATGCCTTTTCGTGTGCCTGCGAGGTCTACGCTTTGATTCACACACCCTTCTTGAGAAGATCAAGGAGGGAGGGGCCGCAGCAATCATTGTGGAAAGCGGGGCGATCTATAGCCCCTTGCAGGGGATCCCCATCTTTGAAGTAAAAAACACGAGGATCGCGCTTTCACTTCTCTACAGCCGCTTTTACGGCGATCCACAAAAGGATCTTTGTCTTGTTGGCATCACGGGAACCAACGGAAAAACCTCCACCGCCGTTATGCTTTATAATATTTTGGAAAAAGCAGGCATAAAAGCGGGGCTTATCGGTACAGTCGAATGCCTTTACGACGGAAAGCGCTATGCCCTACCCGAAGACGAGGAGCAGAGAAAGCGCCTGCTTTCTATGACGACCCCCGACCCCGATATCCTATACCCCATTCTCCGAAAAATGAAGGAGGAGGGGATCACTCATGTTGTCATGGAGGTATCCTCTCACGCTTTATCGCTTGAAAAGGTATATCCCCTTACGTTTGATATAGGTATTTTTACCAACCTTTCGCCCGAGCATCTTGATTTTCACAGTGATATCGACACCTATCTTTCCGCCAAGCAAAAGCTTTTCAAGCAATCAAAGATTGGGATCTTAAACGGGGACGATAAGGCTTCAAGAGTGCTTATGGAGAAAAGCCCCTGCCGTATGATATGCTGCGGCTTGGAAAAGCAAAACGATTATTACGCCGATTCGATCAGCCTGCTTGGCAGCCGTGGCGTTTCCTATACACTTTCGCTGCCCGAGGCGAAGCTGCGCGTTCGCGTGCCGATCGCCGGAAGCTTTACGGTCTATAATTCGATGCTGGCAACGGCAGCGGCTAAGGAGCTGGGCATTTCCCCGCTTGCCGCAGCCGAAGCGCTTTCTGAGCAGGCGACCGTCCGAGGGCGAATGGAGAGGCTCCCACTCGGCGAATTCGATAAGACTTTTTCGGTATTCATTGATTACGCCCATACCGAAGAGGCCCTACGCTCGCTTTTGATGAGCGTGCGTGCCTTTGCGGCGCCGTCAGAAAGGATCGTACTGTTATTCGGTTGCGGCGGAGATCGTGATAAGGGAAAGCGCCCCAAAATGGGCAAGATTGCCGAGGAGCTTGCGAATTTTTGCATTGTGACCTCGGATAACAGCCGTACCGAAAAGAGTGAGGATATTATCAACGAAATTCTTTCGGGTATGGAGGACCCTACCTCCCATACGGTAATAAAAGATCGGAAGGAAGCCATCGAATACGCCATTCTCCATGCCAAGGTGGGGGATATCATTCTTCTTTGCGGAAAGGGTCACGAAACCTATCAGATCAAAAAAAGCGGCGTGTGCCGCTTTGATGAACGCAAAATCGTTGAAAACGCGCTTGAAAAAAGAAAAAACGGAGATACTGTAACCAATGAGAATTAAGCTTGAGATCCCCTTTCCCAAGGCGCTTCTTTCTTCGCTGGACGAAGCGATCGATACAACCGATCTTCCCGATTTTTTTACCGCCATAACCACCGATTCCCGCCTCGTTGAAAAGGGAGATATCTTTATAGCGCTTCGTGGGAAAAAGCAAGACGGAAACACCTTTTTGGAGAAAGCCTTGGAAAGGGGGGCATCGCTTTTGGTGGGCGAGCGTCGCTTTCCTTCCGCTCACACAGTTACGGATAGTGCTCTTTTCTTTGCAAGGCTTGCTTCTCTTCATTTATCATTAAACCGCCCGTATGTCATCGCAATAACGGGAAGCGTAGGAAAAACCACAACGAAGGAATACGTAGCAAGGGCGCTTTCCCTCCGCTATAACGTCCATAAGACCAAGGAAAACGAAAACAATCTTTTGGGCCTTGCAAAGACCCTTCTTTCAAGGCCGAAGGAATGCCAAGTTCTGATAGCGGAGCTTGGCAGCAATCATCCCGGGGAGATCGCCCTCCTCTCCTCGCTTCTTTGCCCCGACACCGCCATCCTGACGGCCATCGGGCACGCCCACCTTGGTATGTTTGGGGGAGAAGAAGAAATCTTTCTGGAAAAAACCTCGATTTTAAAAAATCTATCTGAGGGCGCTACCGCCTTCCTAAACGGAGATGACGCAAGGCTTCGATCGCTTTCTCCGACGAAGGATCACCGATTTTTCTTCGTTTCACAAAAGGGCGTAGGTGATCTTTATGCCGAAAGCATAGATTTTTTTCATCAAACAGCAAGCTTTACGCTATGCAATAAAACACGGGCACTTCCCGTTTCGCTTCCGCTTGTAAGCCCAGTGGGGCTTTGGGCGCTTCTTTTCGCTCTTTCGCTGGCCGGCCACCTCGGAATCGGTTGGGAAGAGGCCCTTACAGCCTTTGGGGAGCCGATTGCCGTAAAGGGGCGTCAGCAGCTTCTTGCTTTGAATGAATACACGATAATTGACGATACTTATAATGCATCGCCCGAGTCGATGAAGGCGGCCCTTTCTTTGCTCTTAAAAGTGGGAGAGAAAAGACGGCGTATTGCCGTTCTCGGCGATATGGCAGAGCTTGGGGACGGTTCGACCGCTATCCATGAAGAGATCGGGCGAGAAGCCGCCCGTGCGGCGCACCTTCTTATTGCCTTCGGAAAAATGGCCGACGCTTACAAAAAGGGGGCACTTTCAGGGGGGCTTCCTCAAAAGGACATACATACCTTTCAAACGGCTAAAGCATGCTGTCTTTATATCAGCAAAAACATTTTCCCCCATGATGTGATCCTTATTAAGGCCTCGCACGTAGCGGGGGGCGATATGATCGTGAAAGAACTTATTCGGGATACGCATAACGCGTCAAAATAAAGAAAGGATTTTTATGACTACCGTATATTCGTTTCTTTGCGGCTTTCTTGCGGCCCTTTTCTTAACGGTTTTATTTATGCGTCTTTTGTTGCCTATCTTACGTCGGCGTCACTTGGGGCAAAAAATCCTTGAGATCGGCCCCGCTTGGCACCGTGCCAAGGAAGGGACGCCGACTATGGGAGGCCTTGCCTTTTTGGGGGGCATTTTTCTTGCGGTCATTTTGGCCTATATTCTTTTGATCAAGGTTACCAGCACTCTTTTTTTGCGTCCCTTGATCCTTGCGTTTCTTTATGCACTGCTAAATGCCGTCGTTGGTCTTGTTGACGATCTGACAAAATTCCGAAAAAAGCAAAACGAGGGGCTTACCCCCTCGCAAAAAATTATTTTGCAGATCACCTTTGCCACTGCCTATCTTGTCCTTTTACGCATATACGGTTATATCGATACCGCCTTTTATATCCCTTATTTCAACACCGTCGTTGATTTTGGCTTTTCCTATTACTTCTTTGCGCTAATACTTTGTGTCGGTACGGTAAATTGTGTCAATCTTACCGATGGGATCGACGGCCTTTGCACGACCGTCACGCTCCTTGTGGGCGCCTTTTTTTCCTTGGCGGCAGCCACCCTTTTCAACGAAAGCACCCTTGTGCTTTCGGCGGCGCTTATGGGCGGATGTCTTGCCTTTCTTTTCTTTAACCGGCATCCTGCCAAGGTGTTTATGGGGGACACGGGCTCACTTTTTTTGGGCGGAACGGTCGTTGGATGTGCCTTCACTTTGGATTCCCCACTTCTGCTTCTCGTTGTCGGGTTCGTTTATATCTTCGAGGGAATATCAGTAATTTTACAAGTCGGGTATTACAAGTTGACAAAAAAACGCCTTTTCCGTATGGCCCCCTTTCATCATCACTTAGAAAAGTGCGGCTGGTCGGAGGATCGGATCGTAAAGGCCTTTGCCATAGCAACGGTTTTGCTTGGATTTCTTGCGTTTCTTGGGGTAAAATAGCCTATGATTAAACAAAGCTTACCGCCTTCCTCTTCCAAAAAAAGCGATCGGCGTCCAAATGAAAAGAGAAAAGGGCGTAGGGAGCTGAAAGGCCCAAGTCGCCCCCCGTTTGACCGCCTTTTACTGCTTTTGGTTCTTTCTCTCATTACGATTGGCTCAGTCATGGTTTTTTCGGCAAGCTTCGCTTATGCCGAAGCTCGTTACGGAGATAGCGGCTATTTTTCCAGAAAGCAGCTCCTGTTTGTCGCCATCGGTATATGCCTTATGCTGGGAGTTTCACTTCTGCCGCCACACCTTTTTAAAAAGGGAGCTGCCCCCCTTTTTCTCGTAACCGTTCTTTTGCTTTTGGCAACCCTTGCCTTTGGTCTGACGGGGAATGGGGCACAGCGCTGGATCGCCCTTGGCCCCTTTACCTTTCAGCCCTCGGAGCTTGCGAAGCTTTCGCTTGTTTTAACGCTTTCATCGTATTTTTCGCGGCACGGCGAAGAAGAAATCGGAAGCAAAAAGGGGGCTCTTCGCTACGGAATCCTTTACCCCTTCCTTTACATCGGCTCCATCTGCCTTTTGGTCGTTTTACAACGGCATCTGTCCGGACTTATCATTCTTTCCTCTATTGGGCTTCTTATTATGTTTGCGGCCGGCTCCTCCAAAAAAATACTTGGCCTTTTGTGTGGAGGCGGTATTTGCGGGGTCGCCTGCCTGGCCTTTATGCTCCCTTACGCTAAGGAACGGATCACCGTGTGGCTTGATCCTGCCGCTTATCCCTTGGAGGGCGGGTGGCAGACCCTACAAGGGCTTATGGCCATCGGCTCAGGCGGTTTTTTTGGGTTGGGACTCTTTAAAAGCCGTATGAAATACAGTTGGGTATCCGAGCCCGCGAACGATTTCATCTTCACCATCACCTGCGAAGAGCTTGGCTTTATCGGCGCCTTTTCCATTCTGCTTCTCTTTTTTTTGTTTATTCGCCGCGCCTTTCTCATTGGCATCAAAAATCCGGACCCATTTTGCCGCCTTGCCGCCGTCGGCATCTCTATTAAGGTAGCTGTGCAGGTGCTTCTTAACGTCGCGGTTGTCACAAACGCAATTCCGAACACCGGCATCTCTCTTCCCTTTTTTAGCTACGGCGGCTCGTCGCTTTTAATGCTTTTTGCTGAAATGGGAATCTTGCTTTCAATCTCTCGTTCTTCATTGCTTACATACCGATAAAAGGAGGATCTATGAGGCTTCTGCTCACGGGCGGCGGCACAGCGGGACACGTGAATCCCGCTTTAGCAATCGCCGAAATCTTCTTGGAAAACCGCCCCGATACCGAGCTTTTTTTCGTTGGAACCCCAAACGGAATGGAACGACGGCTTGTTGAAAAGGCCAAAATTCCCTTCTATCCCATTAAAATCAGCGGCCTTAAACGCTCTCTTTCCCTAAAAAACGTGAAAGCGCTGTATCAGGCCGCCACCGCTCCCCTTGCGGCCGAAGGAATTCTTAGAAACATCAAGCCCGATCTTGCGATCGGAACAGGAGGATACGTTTGCTGGCCAACACTTCTGGCCGCCTCACGGCTTGGAATTAAGACAGCTCTGCACGAATCAAACGCGATTCCAGGGCTTGCAACGAGGAAGCTATCGGCACGTATGGATCTCGTTCTTTTGAATTTCCCCTCCGCTAAGGAGCATCTTCCCCCCTGCAATACGCTTCATGTCGGATGTCCGACCCTTCCCTCCTTTTGCCGTTATAAAAAGGAAGAGGCACGAAAGAGGCTTGGAATCCCCAAGGGGGCAAGGCTGATCGTTTCCTTTGGGGGTAGCCTTGGGGCGGCGCCCTTAAACCAAGCCGTTTTATCTCTTTTAGGAGAGTATATTCTTAAAAATCCAAATATCTGTTTTATGCATGGGTACGGTGCCCGTTACGAAAAAGAATTTAAAGAGAGTCTCAACCAAAGCTTTGGAGATCTGCCGAAACGTATCACCTTTTTGCCTTATCTTGACGATATGCCCCTTCGCATGTGCGCCGCCGATCTTCTTATCTGCCGCGCGGGGGCCATGACACTGACCGAGGCGTCTCTTACCCACAGCCCCGCGATCCTGATCCCCTCCCCGAACGTGACATCCGACCATCAAACAAAAAATGCCGAAGCCTTTCAAAAAGCGGGCGGCGGCGTGATGATAAAGGAAGAAGCGCTGGATAGCGGCCGCCTTTTTGAAACCGTGAAGCAGCTCATCGAAAACGATGCTTTGCGGCGCCGCATGGAAGCGGGGGCATCCTCCTTTTCCCCGCCCGATGCAAACCAAAGGATCTATCGTGCGCTTTCTTCCTTGTTAAAGTAAAAAAGGACCTTTTCGGTCCTTTTTTTATTCCTCTTCGACACCGTCAAGCGGCTTTACCAGCTCTTTTTCGATAAGTGCTTCGGTATCAAGATAGCCGTACCAAGCGGTATAGTCGATCTCCTCGGTCGCGCCCTTTTCGATCTCTGCCCTTTGCATGACCTCGGCGATCAGCCCCATGGCGCGCCGCAACCCCAGATCGCTTTTTACGCATATACGCATCGGCACCTTCTGAAAGGCGCGTGCGTTCCCTTTATCCGTATGATGGTAAATTTCATAGGGATAGGCAGAAGGATCCAACGAAAGGTATAAAAACAAATTTTTCCCACGGACAGCCATTCTGACCAGCTGCTTCCTTCCAAGGTTATAGGTATCGTAGCGCCAGCTGATGCGCGACTTGACAAGGCGGTAGGAAAGAAGCTCGTTTTTTAAGGCGCTGTAATAGCGCTTGGTGCTATCGGGTGATTGTATCAAGCGGGCAACAAAGCTGTAACTGTACGGAATATGTACGTCAAAGGGGGATTTCTCCCCTTTGCTCTTATTAAGACCCCGTTTACTCATAAATCCTCCTTTAGCGCCGCCTAAGACAGCGGTATTTTTGAAATAATATCCCCGGCTTTTCCCAAAAAGGCGACCGCCTCTTTATCAATTGAAAGAATGCTTTGGCGAAAAAGCGAGACGCCCCGCCTTGTAAGCGATACGAGGATCAGCGAAGCCTCAAAGGAAGCGCTACATCCATCGGTAACGAAAAGAATACGGCTTTTTGAAACGTGGTTAGCAAGAAAAGAAAGCATCTCCTCTCGCTTTTTTGTGACGATCAAAAACAAGTGAACCGCACGAAACTGCTCGGTCACAAGATCCACGACATACGCCCGAAGCCCGATGCCAAAAAGAGAAAAGAGCCCGATCTCGATCCCAAATACCCAAAAAGCGCCGAGGACGACCAAAAAATCAATGAGAAGCAGACAGCGTCCCATCGGAAGTCCCGTATATTTTTTCAGGATCAAAGCGGGAATATCGGTCCCCCCGGAGCTTGCGTCCTCATGAAAAAGGAGCGCCGCTCCGACAGAAATGAAGAGCATATCGAAGAAAAGCTCTAACATGGTTTCCTTTGTCAAAGGGGCGGACAGAGGAAAATAGGATTCAAAAAAATTCAGCAAAAAGGAAAAGACGGTCACCGAATATACGGTTTTCGTACCAAAGCCGCGCCCCAAGACAAAAAAGCCGATAAGAAGCAAGAGAAAATTCAAAAAGGTCGCAAGGCGCGCGGGAGAAGGAAAGCCGAAGGCTGCCCCAGCCACCAAGGAAATACCGCTGACCCCGCCCATTGAAAAACGGTTGGGAAATTCAAAAAAATGCACCCCCACGGCAAGGAGAAGCGTGCCAAGGGTTATGACCGTATACGATTTTATTGTCTTTTTCATATCAACTCCTTTTAAAGATAAAATTCGTTTATATGTATGAAAAGGACAAGAAAACTTTTCGTTTATTCGCTTATCTTCTTTTTAAGAAATTCTTTGGAAAAAGCAAGCAACGCCTCTTTTTCGTTGGGGATCACACCGTCCATCACCGCGAAAAGGCAGCGGGAAAGCACCTCTCCGACCGTCTTCCCTTGACAGAGCCCCAAAAGCTCTCCCCCCCCGATAGCAAGGTGAGAAAGAGAAAAACAATCCCCGGCTTCAATGACCGCTTCAAGCAGCGCGGTTGCCGCATCCGCCCCCAAGGTATCTTCGGCCTTTTGCCAAAAAAGCCATTTTTCAACAATTTCTCTCCCGTAGGAAAAAAGCAAGCGGCGCACCGCGGGTTTATCGGCGGGCAACGGTATTTTGGAAAGGTTGCAAAGGGTAAGCACCTCTTTTTGCGTTCGGTTATCAAAGCGAAGCCTTGTAAGCATTGCCTGAACGTCTTCAAGCCTTTCGTGCGCGCTAAGGGCGGCAAGGCGAAGAGAAAGATCGATCGGAAGATGCGAGATCGGAACGGGGCATTCCCCCGGAGAAACGATAAGAGAAAGAATAGAAGAGTACCGCTTCAAGACGGCATCGCACGCCACACCCAGAAGGAGCTTAGCAAGCTCTTCCCGTATCCGTTCGGGGGATACGGCAGAAAGATTTTTTGCCTTTTGAAGGGCGGCTTCCTCGGTTTCTTTTTCTAATGGGAACCCGAGAACCGACGAAAAGCGCAAGGCGCGCAGAATACGAAGGGCATCCTCCTCAAAACGCACCTCAGCCCTACCGACCGCGCGGATGCATCCGCTTTCAAGATCCTCTTTCCCCGAAAACGGGTCAACGATCCCCTCTTTGGGGTGATAGGCCATGGCGTTGACGGTAAAATCACGGCGAGAGAGATCCTCGCAAAGGTTTTTGGTGAAGAAAACACTGTCAGGACGGCGGCGGTCACGGTAATCGCCGTCGATACGGTAGGTGGTGATCTCAAGCGGCATCGAATCGATCAACACCGTGACGGTTCCGTGCTTGATCCCGGTTTTTACCGTTCGGTAGGAAGAAAAGACTTCAAGGGTCTCTTCCGGGGTAGCCGAGGTGGTGATATCAAAATCGTGCGGCGTAACGCCACGCAAATAATCACGCACGCTCCCGCCTACCAAATAAGCCTCGTGTCCTGCATCGTTAAGGCTTGCAAGGGCGATCAAAACGCTCTTCGGTAACTGAAAGCTCATTCGTTCCTCCCTTTGCCAAGCAACAAGGCGTGTCGTTTTTTATAGTCGGGTAAATAGCGCGAAACGATCGCGTAAAAGCGCTTGCTGTGGTTCATCTCAAAACGATGCGCAAGCTCATGCACCACGGTGTATTCGATCGCTTGCATCGGGAATTGAAGCAAGCGATAGGAATAACAGATATTTCCCAGGGAATTGCAGCTGCCGAAGCGTTTTTGAGCCGAGGTGATCTTGACCGTACCGTATTCGACGCCCATACGGGCGGCCCACTCGGCGGTAAGTGTCGGAAGCAGCTCCTTAGCACGCTTTTTCAACGCCTTGATCTCCCCTTCGGAAAGCGGAGGCATTTTGTTTTTTTCGGCCTTTTCAAGATGCTTTTGGATCCAGCCCTCGTGTTTTCGGATAAAAGCCTCGATATCCTTAAAGGGCACGCGCCGCGGGGCACGAACGACGACCTCCCCCTCTTTGCTTACCGTAATGGCAAGGGTACGCCTATCGCTTCTTACAATACGGTATTCTTTCATTGGCGCACCCCCTTTTTTCTTTATTGTAGCATACTCTACGCCTTTTTTAAAGAAAAATTTTTAAAAATGGGGGATAGGACCGATCTTTTCTCGCCTTCTTTCGGAAAGGCTTCGGTAAAAAAGGGATTTTCCTCCCACGGAAAGGGGGATTCCTTCGGGATATATCCGGGGGAAGAAGCGTTATACTGCCGCCCGCTTACCGTCTTGGATATACCGACGTATTGCCCCGAAAGGGCGTTGGCGAAAAACGGAAGATCCGCGCCGTTGGCGGGGGCGTTTCCGTTCAAGGGGCGGTAGACGTATTGCGCGTCGGTGATAAAGACCTGTCGCTTAAAGCTTCTTTCGGGAATAGAAAGAAGGCTGACGCGCACAAGCCCCTCTCTTTCGCACCGTTCGCCAACACAAAGCTTTTCGCCGTTCATTTCCTCGGCTACCCCGCCACCTTCTGTATCGTATAGCACGCTGATATGCCGCCCACACGGGCTTTTTGGAAGCGTTGCGGCGGTAAACCAACCGCGGGATGCGCGGCTTCCGCGCGGGTCGTACATACAGTCCTCGCAAAGCAGGGCGCCGCCGTCCTTACAGTAACGGCATTCGTATACCCCTTCGGGGATCGGGAAGGAAGTCTTTTCCTCGTTTCTTTCGATAAGCGGCTCGTGGATCTTATTCATCACGGTATTAAAAAAGGAAAGCTGGGGCTTACCTGCCACCGAGATATTTTTATCGGGGGCGCCGCACCAAATACCGCAGATATAATGGGGCGTATAGCCGATAAACCATTTATCGTGGCTCTCGGACGTCGTTCCCGTCTTTCCCGCGACCGGAATATTTCCCTTGATCGATATCCCCTTAGCCGTTCCCTCGGTGACAACGCCCTCTAAAAGCTTGGTCATGATCGCGGCGGTCTGCTTCGAGAAAACACCGTGGTTTTCACTCTCGTTTTCCAAAAGAAGCTCGCCCTTTCCGTCGTATACGGCAAGATAGGTGCGCCCCGCTTTATAAGCGCCGTCGGTAGCAAGCGGGGTGTAGGCGCTGCAAAGCTCACGAAGCGATACGCCGTAGGTCAGCTGACCGAGCGCCAGCGGCGCTTCCCCAAGGTCGGTAAGCGAGCCGCCCGCGGCGCTTCTTACCAAGCCCGTAAGCCCCAAGGATCGTGAAAGAAGCGCATACGAATCTTCCTTTCCGACGAGGCGCAAAACCTCAACGGCCACGGTGTTCTTGGATTTGGCGACCGCCGTTTTGATATCGCAAAGCCCGTCGTAAACGGTGGGGGAATTGCGCGGCCATTCACGCTCACCCCCCGTATAGGAAAGCGGCACGTCGTCAAAAACGCTGGCGTAGCTGATCAGCCCGCGGTCAATCGCGGGGGCGTAGACCGAAAGCGGCTTTAAGGCAGAGCCGGGCGCCCGATTGACGGTTGCGTAATTCAAAAGGCGGTTCCCCTCCTTTTCCCCGCTTCCGCCGCAGATCCCCACAATATTGCCGTTCCCCGGATCAATCACCACCCCCGAAAGCGTAAGCCCTTTGGCAAGCTTAACGCTTTTTGCGCTTTCTTCCAGTGTTTCTTGCACGAAGGGATCGACGAGGGTATAGATTTGCAATCCTCCGTTATAAAGAAGCTGCCGCGCCATGCTTTGGCTGTACCCCGCCTCCACAAGATCAAGAAGAACGTCGCTGATCACGGTCTCGGTGTACCAAGAGCGGATCTGCCCCGCGGGGGCCTTTGCCTCCTTTTGAAGGATCGGCTCTTCGGCAAGCGCCTCCTTATATTCCTCGTGGCTTATCAGACCCTCACCGTACATTTTTTCTAATATGAGATCTCTTCTTTCCTTGTTGTTTTCGGGATTTTTCAAAGGATTATAGCGGCTTGGCGCATTGATGATCGCCGCAAGGGTGGCCGATTCCGCAACCGATAGATCTTGGGGCTTTTTATCGAAATAGCGCTCGGCGGCGGCCCCGACCCCCGCACAGCCTTCCCCCATCGGAACGATGTTGAGATACATTTCAAGGATCTCTTTTTTGGAATAGCGTTTTTCAAGCATCACGGCGCGGTATATCTCTTTAAGCTTACGCTTGGGGGTAGGCTCGTTTTCCCCGCTGATGTTCTTGATCAGCTGCTGCGTAATGCCCGAGCCGCCGAAGCGAGAGTCAAAGCGAAGGATATAATTGATAAAGGCCTTGCCCGTACGCAGCCAATCCACCCCGTCGTGCCGAAAAAAGCGCTTATCCTCAATGGCGACGAACGCATCTTGCAGATGATTTGGCATATCGGAAATCGGGCACCAGATCGCATTTTCACCCCCACAAACACGCTCGCTTTCCCATTCCCTCGGCGTATAGATCGAATCGGTCGGGGTAGCGTCGAAATAAAAGCGGGTGGTGCGGCTTCCCCGAAAGGATTCGAAAAGGGCAACGTCGCTTTCGGTATCGGTGGTTTGCGAAAGCCAGATCGCAACCCCACCGAAAAGAAGGGCAAAAAGGCATGCCCCGATTATAAAAACCGTAACGAAAGCGCGCAAAAGGCGCTTCCCATACGGCTTTTTTTCTTTATTCTTCTTTTTCTTCATAAATAAAAAAACTGCACCGTTCGGTGCAGGTTCTCCCACACATACTGAAAATAGTATGCATCGGCGTTTTTTAGTTTATGGCTGGTAATAATTTTTGATAAGGATCGGGATAGATAACGTTATAAAGATAAAGTCCGTCGGGCGGCGCCGTCATACCGGCCGCCTCGCGTTTTTTTGCCAAAAGAGCTTCCTTTATCACGGTTTTCGGCTTTCTGCCGATACCGATCTCCATTAAGGTACCCGCGATAATGCGAACCATATTATAAAGAAAGCCGTCCCCCGTGACCGAAAGCGTCACAAGATCCCCTTCCTTTGAAAGCTTTACGTCAAAGATCGTACGCACGGTGCTTTTCACCGTCCCCTCCGTACACATAAAGCTGACGAAATCATGCTTTCCGATAAGATCGGCGGCCGCCTCTTGCATAGCCGAAAAGCCTTCGTCGGAGAGCTTAAAGGGAAGCTGCCATACCCGATGCGTGAAAAAGGGATCGGGCAAGCACCCAAAGCGCATTTTATAGCGGTATTCCTTCCCCGCCGTACCGTAACGGGGATGAAAGTCTTGGGGCGCTTCGCAAGCGTAAAAAAGCGATAGATCGGGCGGCAAAAACGGAAGGATCGCGCGCGAGAGCGCCTCGGGCGGGATCGCGGGGGCATTTTCGTCGGTCGGCTCGATCGTCAGGCAAAACCGCTCGGCATGAACACCGCTGTCGGTACGGCTGCATCCCGTAATAAGGCACGGGCAGCCGAAAAGTGCCTCGGTCGCCTCGTTAAGGGCGCCTTGCACGGTCCTACCCTTTTTCTGGGCTTGAAAGCCGCAAAAATCGGTGCCGACGTAGCGGATAAGGGCCAAATACTTCATTCTATTTCCTCACAGCATATAAGGGGTCGGTAAATAAGCGTTTCCAAGGAAGACTAGGGCTGCCCCTATACAAAAAAGCACCAAAAACGCAACATCGGCAAAGCGAAGGTGAAAGCGGTAAAGACGGGTTCGCCCCGCCCCGCCGCGATAGCAACGGCACTCCATCGCAACGCCAAGCTCTCCCGCCCTGCGGAAGGAGGAGGCGAAAAGCGGAATAAGGATCGGCAACAGCGCCTTGGCCCTTTTTAAGAGCGAGCCGTTCGTAAAGTCGGCGCCGCGCGCCTTCTGAGCCGAAAGGATCTTATCGGTCTCCTCGGTGAGCGTGGGAATAAAGCGAAGCGCGATCGTCATCATCATCGCGAAATCGTAAACCGGGATCCCGATATAGGTCAAGGGATGGAAAACGCTTTCAAGGGCGTCGGTCAGCTTGGTGGGGGTAGTCGTATAGGTGAGAAACAAACCGGTCACGATCACCACAAGCACGATACGCAAGGAAAAGAGGAAGGCGTAGGAAACACCCATCGGGTATATTTCCAGCGAAAAGAGCGAAAAAACCGAAAGCGAAAAATAGGGCTCCCCCTCCCCCTTCGTGGTAAAGAGAAGCAACACGGCGGTAAAGATCAAAACGAAAAGAAGCGGCTTTACCCCGCGAAGAATGGTACGGACGGGAATTTTGCTTAACGCGATCAAAAAGAAGGTCACCGCCGTCAGGAAAAGAAAGCACCAATGGCTTTTTGCCGAAAAGGCCGCAACCAGAAAAACGATGGTCGAAAGCAGCTTGATACGGGGATCAAGGCGGTGCAAAAACGAGTCGGTGGGATAGTACTGTCCCAAGGAAATATCCTTCATCATACGCGATTTCCTCCTTTAAGAAGAGAAAGCAAGGCCTCTTTTACCCCATCCACGGTATAAAGGTCACCCGAAAGCTCGATTCCCCTTTTGCGAAGGGCGGAGGCAATCTTGGCAACCTGCGGAATATCAAGCCCCGCCGCCTCCAATTCTTCACTGCGCGAAAAGACCTCGGAAACGCTTCCCTGCATCAGGATCCTTGCGTGATCCATCACCACGACGTTATCGCAGTAATGAGCCATATCCTCCATGCTGTGGCTGACGAAGATCACGGTCGAGCCGCTCTTTCTGCCGTATTCGGCAAGGCCCGAAAGGATCTGACGGCGACCGCGCGGGTCAAGCCCCGCCGCCGGCTCATCAAGCACCAAAACCTCGGGGCGCATCGCCACCACCCCCGCGATCGCGGCACGGCGCTGCTGGCCACCCGAAAGATCGAAGGGAGATTTATCGAGCATCTCCTCGGTAAGCCCGACGAAGGCAGCCGCTTCTTTTACACGGCATTCGATCTCTTCGTCGGAAAGATTCATATTTTTAGGGCCAAAGGCAATATCCTCGCGCACGGTCTCGGCAAAAAGCTGATATTCGGGGTATTGCATGACCAGCCCCACGCGAAAGCGCACCGAGGTGATCTCCTTCGGCTTTTCCCAGATATCGACACCGTCAAGAAAAACGCGGCCGCTTTCGGGGCGGATAAGACCGTTCAAAAGCTGCACGAGCGTCGATTTACCCGAGCCCGTATGCCCGATAAGCCCCGTGATCTTCCCCTTCTCGAACCCTACGCTGATATGTTGAAGCGCCGCGGTCTCAAAGGGGGTGCTTGCGCCGTAGGAAAAAGAAACGTCTTGAATTCTTATGATCTCACTCATGCGTATCGCCCCCTATCAGCTTACTAAGCTCCTCGGCGCAAAGGGCGGGGTCAACGACGCCGCGCGGCAAGGAAAAACCTTCTTTTTCAAGCGCGTACAAAAGGGATGCCCCCTGCGGAAGCTCAAGCCCCGCTTCAAGAAGCTCTTCGGCGCGCGAAAAGACCTCACTCGGCGTACCGTCGCAAAGAACGGTTCCGTCGTTGATCACAACGATACGGTCGGCACGGGCGGCCTCTTCCATATAATGCGTGATATGCAGGACGGTGATCCCCTCTTCTCGGTTGAGGCGTTCCATGGTATCAAGCACCTCGCGCCGCCCAAGGGGATCGAGCATCGCGGTCGATTCATCAAAAATAATACAGGAGGGGCGCATAGCAATGACCCCCGCGATCGCAACTCTTTGCTTTTGCCCGCCCGAAAGGTGATGCGGCGCCCTTTTTGCGTATTCGCTCATCCCAACGAGAGAAAGCGCCTCGTCAACACGGGCGCGGATCACCTCGCGCGGCAAGCCGAGGTTTTCGGGGCCGAACGCGACGTCTTCCTCCACAACCGTGGAGACAAGCTGGTTATCGGGGTTCTGAAAGACCATGCCGACACAGCGACGGATATCAAAGACGGTTTCCTCGGGAATATCCTCTCCCGCAACCGTGATCCCGTCGATCGTGATGCATCCCGCGGTGGGAAAAAGGATAAGATTCAGAAGCTTGGCAAGCGTCGACTTACCCGAGCCGTTGTGACCGAGAATGGCCACGTATTCGCCTTTATGTATGGTTAAGTTTACGTCTGAAATGGCAGGAATGCCGCTTTCTTCATCGGGATACGAAAAAGAAAGATGCGTGGTTTTGATAAATTCCTCCATGTTTCCTCCTAAAAGATATGGCGAACGCTGCCGCCGCACGGCAGAATACCGCCGGTCTTCTTAACCGGCAAGCCTAACTCCTCCGCCTCGCTTTTACCGCCGAAGCGGGAGCCAATCCGAAGCTCGGTCATATACCGCATAGCGGAAACGGCGAGCCCCGTCGTGTACGAATTCAATAAAAAGAACAAGGGATTATCCGAAAGCACTTGGGAAACGAGCGTCAAGAGCCCGTCGATACACTCCTCGATCTTCCATACCTCACCCCCGGGGCCGCGACCGTAGGACGGCGGGTCCATAATGATCGCGTCGTAGCGGTTGCCGCGGCGGATCTCTCGCTCTACGAATTTCTTACAATCGTCTACGATATAGCGGATCGGCGCATCCGAAAGACCCGAAAGGGCGGCATTCTCACGCGCCGCCTCGACCATACCGCGCGCGGCGTCTACGTGGCAGACCGATGCCCCCGCCTTCGCGGCAGCGACCGTCGCCCCACCCGTATAGGCAAACAGATTCAATACCTTAATGGGGCGCCCCGCCTTTGTGATAAGATCGCGCATAAAATCCCAGTTGGCCGCCTGCTCGGGGAAAAGACCGGTGTGCTTAAAGCCGGTCGGATGCACGCGGAAGGTAAGGTCACGGTAGGTGATCTTCCATTTCTCGGGCAGGTTATTCTCACTCCATTTTCCGCCGCCGCTGCGAGAGCGCTTATAGCCGGCGTCGGCACGCCCCCAAAGGGCGGGATCGCGCTCGGTATGCCAAATGACTTGGGGATCGGGGCGGATCAGAATATACTTTCCCCAACGCTCCAACCTCTCACCGTCGGAGGTATCGAGCAGCTCGTAATCCTTCCATTTATCGCTTGTCCACATACTTCTCTTTTCCGTTCATTTGTTAAAATAGGATGCCAGAAGCGACGAGGCGCTCTGGGCGTGACATACGGCGATCGCCAGAGCGTCTGCCGTATCGTCGGGCTTCGGGGGCTCCGGTAGCTTTAAAATCGAGGTAACCATCGCGATCACCTGCCGCTTATCGGCCTTTCCGTAGCCAACCACCGCCTGCTTTACCTGCAAGGGCGTATATTCGCTGATCTTTATTCCGTGGTGGGTCGCCACCGTCAGAATAACGCCGCGCGCCTCGGCCACCGTGATGCCCGTGGTGATATTCGTATTGAAGAAAAGCTCTTCAACCGCCATTTCGTCGGGGTGATACCGCTTGATCAGGGTATCCATATCCTTGGCGATCTGCAACAACCGATCCTCGGTTTTGGTATGCGCGGGGGTCCTTATAGCGCCGCAGGCAACGGGGATAGAACGGATACCGTGCTTTTCGATAACCCCCCATCCGACGATGGCAAGCCCCGGGTCAATTCCCAAGATGCGCATACGATCCCCCCTTTCGGCTTTTCACTAAACAATATTACACAATTATATTATAGCACTATTTTTTGGAAAGTCAAAATTTTTTTCCTTATTTTTCAAAAAAATACACGAATACCTTTACTTTCCTTTCACAAATATGATATACTATACAAGTATAAATATCGCTTGGAGGAGCCCCCCTTATGCATAAATTCCTTTCTGCCGTAGAATCCTTTTTCGAAAAAGTCGCGAAAAAGCTTTCGCCCCCCGAAAAGGATCCCGATAAAAAGCCCGGCTTTTTTGATAAGGTCGACGCCTTTTTTGCGCGCTTTGACGGCTCTTTTCTCATTTGGAGCTTTTTCCTTTCTGCCGCCGTCATGCTCCTTATTTACGTGGCCAAGGATGTGTATCCCTTTGGCGAAAGCTCAGTCCTCGTGCTTGATCTGAACGGGCAATACGTGCAATTCTTCGCCGCCTTCCGCGCCATGCTGCACGGAGACGGAAGCCTGCTTTATTCCTTCTCGCGCTCGCTTGGCGGTGAGTTTCTCGGCATTTACACCTATTATCTTGCCTCTCCCTTCTCGCTGCTCGTCGGTCTTTTCTCGGAGGAGGGGATCCTTGAAGCGTTACTTCTTATCTTCGTTTTAAAGGCCGGGACCGCGGGGCTTTCCTTCGGCGCGTTTTTGCATTATACCGAGCGCCCGCACAAGGCCTTAACGGTTGCGCTTTCAATCCTTTACGCCCTCTCCTCTTACAGTATCGTGATGCAGCACAACACCATGTGGATGGACGGCATGATGCTTTTGCCTCTTCTGATGCTGGGGCTTCACCGTATCATCCGCCGCAAGAGCCCGATCCTTTATATCGCAACGCTTTCTCTTATTCTGCTTTGCAACTATTATATCGGATACATGATCTCGATCTTCACCGTTCTTTATTTCCTCTACGATTTCTTTTCCCATGAGAAAAATGAGGTGAACCCGACGAAGGAGGCGCATCATTTTCTTTATTCGACGGGGCGCTTTGCGCTTTATTCGCTGATCGGCGCCTTGATCGCCGCGATCCTTCTTCTGCCCGCTTATTATTCGCTTACCTTTGGAAAGACCACCTTTACCAACCCCGATTATGCCTTTGGCTTTAATTTCGATATTCTCGACTTTTTGGTAAAAATGTTCCCCGGCGCTTACGACACGGTGCGCCCCGAGGGAACCCCCTTCGTATCCGCGGGTATCCCTGCCCTGCTTCTTCTGCCGCTTTATTTCTTTACCAAGCGCGCCCCGCGCGAAAAGATCGCCTCGGGTCTTTTGCTCCTTGCGCTGTTTCTCAGTATGTATATCGATCCCATCGATATCTTCTGGCACGGTATGCAAGCCCCCAACTGGCTGAACTACCGTTACAGCTTTCTCTTCATCTTCGTTGTGCTCTTGCTTTCGGCGCGTACGGTCGGAAGCCTTCACGAACTTGGCTATAAGCCAATTCTTGCCTCGGCGGGTGGGGTGATCATGATCGCCATTGTTCTGCAAAAGCTGGGGCTTACCTGCGAAACCAACGGCACCTCTTACGAATACTTTGACGATCTGTACGGCGTTTGGTTCACCCTCGGCTTCGTTTTGATCTACGCCCTGATTTTCATGCTGCTTGGCGAGCATGAGAAGAATTCCCCGAAGATCGAGCCGATCGCCATGGCGCTGACCCTCTTCATCTCGGCCGAAACCTTGCTTAGCGGAATCCATTACCTCAATCGGCAAAACGAGGACGTCGTGATCTCGAATTACGAATCCTATCACGGCTTTTACGACGTATATAATGATGACTTTCATTATCTGGCACAAAACGACCCCGATCTTTTCTACCGCGTGGATAAGACCTTCCAGCATACGGTGTGCGACTCCTTCGTTTTGGGCTATAACGGTCTTGCCTCCTCTACCTCGACGCTTAACGCCTCTGTCATTCACTTTATGGACAAGCTGGGGCTGAAGGCCAACTCGCATTGGAGCGAGGCGACGGGGGCTACCCCCGCCTCGGGCGCTTTCCTCGGGGTGAAATATTGGATCGCGAAAAACGGAGAGACGGTCGATCCTATTTACTGCCTTGTAAAGGAAAATACCGAAAGCGGCACCGTCATCTATCAAAACCCCTACGCCCTGCCGCTTGCCTTTGCGGCAAAGCCGATCAAGGATCTTGATTTTACCGTTCCCGAGGAATCCGACGAAACCTATGAAATGGGGGACGACGGCTGGCAGTTGAAGGAAGAATACGCCGACTCGCTCTTCTCCCCATTCCAACGGATCAACGCGCTGTATTCGGGCCTGACGGGGATCGCCGATCTTACCGTTTATGATCCTATCGCTTCTACGATCTCAACGATGGGAGCCCTGAAAAAGGAGATTCCCTCCTTTGGGCGGATCGGCGTGAAAACCGAAAACAAGGACAGCAACAACGACCGCTTGGTCTTTACCTTCACCGCCCCCGATAACGGGCAACCGGTATACTGCTATTTCCCCTCGCAATACCCGCGTGAGGCTCGCCTTTACCTCAACGGCCAGCCCTTTAACGATACCGTGATTTATCCCGGATGCGCCGCGTATGCGTCCATCGTCTGCCTTGGCAGCTTTACCCCCGGCGAGACCGTAACCGTTTCTCTTACCTGCTTTAAATATGGGGAATTTTATCTCATTGATAACGGTACCCCTTATTTCTACACGTTGGACGAAACCGATCTTGCGACCGCCACCGCGCTTCTTCGTGACAGTGGACTGGAGCTTGACAGATTCGAAGACGACTTTATGGCGGGTACGATCAATGCAAAAGAAGGAATGACCGCCGTACAGACCACCATTCCCTACGATGCCGGCTGGCGTGTTTCGGTAGACGGAAAAGCGGTTGAAACCTATAAGACCGCAGACGCTCTGCTTGCCTTTGACCTGCCGGCGGCGGGGGAATACGAAGTAACCCTTTCTTACCGCCCCGCGATTTATACGGTCGGCCTTCTCCTCTCGATCGGCGGCGTTTTGCTGTTCGGTGGATTGATTACCCTTGAAATCCTTACGAAAAAGGGAAAGATCGCACCCAAAAACCGCTTCCTCCTATGGTGCTTACCGACCGATAGATCGGAAGCGGTAACCGAAAAAACGAAAAACGAGACAACAAAAGCTCCCCATAAGCCCTCCACCTACGGCCAATCCCGAAAGAAACGCCGCCGCTGATATGAAAAGGAGGGTTGGTGCGGTATGCAGCGCCCTTTACGGAAAGGCAAAGGCGCTGCCGCGCCGCATATACGACTATTGCCTTTCCTTTTATCAAAGGCACGATTCCTCGTATCTTGCCCTTTGCTTTGCCCTTCCCTTTCTTTTGATGCTTCTTATCTACGTTTTTATGGGGGCATGGCCCTTTGGCTTCCGCACCGTTTTAACGCTAGATCTGAACGGTCAGTATATCTATTTCTTTGAGGCGCTACGTGATTGCGTATGGGGTGACAAAAGCCTACTTTACTCCTTTTCCCGCGCGCTCGGCGGCGAATTTTTGGGGATCTACGCTTACTATTTAGCCTCTCCCCTTTCCTATATCGTCGCCCTTTTTCCAAAGGAAAATATGACCGAGGCGATCTTCTTTATGCTGATCCTCAAATGCGGTCTTTCGGGGCTTAGCTTCGGGTATTTTCTTAAAAAGACCACCGCGACCGAAAAGATGCCGACGGTGCTCTTTTCGGCGGTCTACGCCCTTTCGGGATACGCGGTCGTTATGCAGCATAACACGATGTGGATCGACAACCTCATTCTTTTGCCGCTGATCGCCGTGGGGCTTTATTCGCTTATCCGTGAAGGAAAATACAAGCTTTATACCCTTTCTTTGGCGCTTGCCATTCTTTCCAATTTCTATATCGGGTATATGACCTGTATTTTCACCTTCTTTTATTTCCTTTACCAATTTTTCTCGCTTTCCAAGGAAGAAAGAAACCCGCGCGGCATTCGCCTTCATCTGCCCCGTACCTTCTTCCGCTTCGGCGCCTTTTCGCTGATCGCGGGGGCGATCGGGTCGCTGATCGTGATCCCCGCCGCCTATTCGCTGACCTTTGGAAAAAACACCTTTACCGACCCCAATTTCGATTTTTATTCGAAGTTTGATCTTATTGATTTTTTAAGCGGCTTTTTATTTGACGCATACGATACGGTACGCCCCGAGGGGCTCCCGATCGTTTATTGCAGCATCTTCGTTTTGCTTCTTATCCCCTATTTTTATCTCAATCGGGATATCAAGCCGCGCGAAAAGATCGGCGTTTCCTTTTTGATCTTTCTCCTCGTTTTCTCCTTCTCCTTTAACACCGTCGACCTTATCTGGCACGGCTTTCAGGCGCCGAACTGGCTAAACTACCGTTATAGCTATATGCTTAGCTTTTTGATGGTCACGATGGCCGCCAAGGGCTTTTCGTCGGTTCCGCGCCACCGATCGCGCACGTTGCTTCTTTCGGCGTTGCCGTGGCTTTTCCTCGTCGTTCTCGGAGAGCATTTTGAGCTTAGGAATTTAGAGGAGATCTATCTGCCCGTTATTTGCACGATCGCTTGCTTTGCGGTCTATATCTCGGTCTTTTCTTGGTTTCTTTGCAACCGAAACCGAAAGGATATTCGCTCGCTTTCCTCCTTCTATCTCTGCTTACTCGTTTGCCTTGAGCTGTTTTTGGGCGGCCTTTGCAATATGGCAGAGCTGACGTGGGACGTTGGGATCGCGACGCACGATTCCTATGTAAAATACGAGGAACGCTGGGCAGATGCCATCAACACCGTAAAGGCGGGGGACGAAGATCCCTTTTACCGCTTTGAAAAATTAAGCGGACGGAACCTCAATGACCCTTATATGTTTGGAATCCGCGGTCTTTCGGGCTCAACATCGACCCTTAACCGCGAGACCATCTATTTCCTTAACCGCATGGGGCACTATTCGGCCTCGCATACCTCGCGCTACACGGGAACGAACCCCTTTACCGATTCCTTTCTTTCGGTCAAATACGTCGCGGGTGACCAAAAAACCGTCTTCCCCGCTTCCTACCGCAAGGTATACGATAACGGCGACGTAGTGGTATATAAGAATCCCAACGCCCTGTCGGTTGCCTTTGGGGTATCCGAAAAGATCAACGGCATCACCTTCGTCTCCCCCGATAAAGACACCGAAGAGGATAGAGAGGTCCTTAATTACGTTTCTCCCTTTGAACGGATGAACGCGCTGGCTTCGGCGCTGATCGGGGAAGAATGCAAGCTTTTTAGGCCCATCAAATACACGTATAGCGGAAAGAATTCCAAATACAATTACAGCTCTGCCTATAAGCCGATCGACCCCTCGCAAAAGGGTGTGGCAAGCTTTACCGTTACCGCCCCCGCCGACGGTGAGCTGTACGCCTATTTCCCCGTCCCCTACTATCGCTACACCACAGCGACCTGGGCGCTCAACGGTGTGGAAAAGGACGAATATTTTACCGACGGAACGACGGGATACCTTTGCCTCGGTACCTATAAAGCGGGCGAAAGCTGTACAGTTTCCTTTACGTTTGGCGAGGATGGGATCAACATTGACCGCTATGCCGATTGCTTCTTTTATCTTGATAAAGAGGTGTATGACCGCGTGATCAGAACGCTTTCCGCCTCCTCTTACGAGGTGGAGGAATGTACCGAGGATTTCTTCTCGGGCAAAATTACGGTCAAAGAGGGGCAGGAAACCATTCTTACGACCATTCCCTACGATGCCGGCTGGCAGGTAGAGGTAGACGGTGAACCGATCGAAACCTACAAAACGCTGGATGCCCTGATCGCCTTTGATCTTACCCCCGGAACACACACCTTAACGCTTCGTTATTTCCCGAACGAATACCGCATCGCCCTATGGATAACGGCGGGTGGCTGCGGCACATTTATTTCAATCGTTATGCTTGAATTTTTCCTTAAAAAAAGGAAAGGGGCGGCCGTAGCCGCCGGAAAGGATACTGCGTATGTTTTATCATCTGAAGGGTGAGCTTTGCCTTGTGGAAAGCTCGTTCGCTGTGATTGACGTTGGCGGCGTCGGCTATAAGCTGACGGTTTCGCTTTTAACGGCCGATTCGCTCTCGGGGCGTCTTGGGAGTACGGTCAAGCTCTTTACGCATCTGCAGGTGCGTGAGGACGCCGTAGAGCTTTTTGGCTTCGGTACGCATGAGGAGCTGGAATTTTTCCGCCTTCTCAATACCGTATCGGGGGTTGGCCCCAAGGCCTCAATGGGTATTCTTTCCGCCTTTTCTCCCGAAGCGCTGACAAGGATCATCTGCAGTGAGGATACGAAGGCGCTTGCCAAAGCCCCCGGTATCGGGGCTAAGACCGCCGCCCGCATCATTCTTGAATTAAAGGAAAAGATCTCGGGCGACGCGATCACGGCTTTGCCGACGGTCGGCGGTGCGACGAAGGCTACCCCGAAGATGAGCGGAAAGCTTTCGGAGGCCGCCGAGGTTTTGACAGGCCTTGGATACAGCCGCGCCGAGGCCACCGAGGTTCTGCGCGGACTGAACACCGCCGATATGACCTTAGAGGAAATTATCAAGGCCGCCTTAAAGGGCTTTGCGAAAGCGTGAGGTATAGCCGATGGAAATGACTGAATTTGATTTTGAAAACCGCCTGCTCTCCCAAGAGGCGACCGAGGCGGACGGGGAGATCGATCTTGGTCTTCGCCCGAAGCGCCTTTCGGAATACGTAGGGCAGGAAAAAGCCAAGGAAAACCTTAAAATTTATATCGAAGCCGCCAAAAAACGCGGCGCGCCGCTTGATCACATTCTGCTTTACGGCCCCCCGGGGCTCGGTAAAACCACCCTTTCTTATATCATTGCCAACGAAATGGGGGTCAACATCCGTACGACCTCGGGTCCCGCAATCGAAAAGCAAGGGGATCTTGCCGCGATTTTAACCAACCTTGCCGAGGGCGATATTCTCTTTATCGACGAGATCCACCGCCTTTCGCGCTCGATCGAAGAGATCTTATACCCCGCGATGGAGGACTACGCCCTTGACCTTATCATCGGTAAAGGGCCCAGCGCCCAATCGCTTCGCCTCCCCCTTCCCCGCTTTACCCTGATCGGCGCGACGACCAGAGCCGGGCAGCTGACGACGCCGCTTCGCGATCGCTTTGGTATTCCCCTAAAACTTGAACTTTACACGACCGACGAGCTTGCCTCGATCGTTATCCGCAGCGCCTCGATCCTTGAGGTGGAGATCGACGAAGACGGGGCACGTGAGATCGCCTCTCGCTCCCGCGGGACGCCGCGTATCGCCAACCGCCTCTTAAAGCGCGTGCGCGACTACGCCCTCGTAAAGGGGAACGGCGTGATCACCAAGGATATCGCCAAGGCAGGGCTTGCGATGCTGGAGATCGACGACCTTGGGCTCGACGGTACCGACCGCCGTATGTTAGAGGCGATGATCCGTTATTATGACGGTGGCCCCGTCGGCCTTGAAACGCTGGCCGCCACGACGGGCGAAGAGGCCATCACCATTGAGGACGTTTACGAGCCGTATCTTTTGCAGATCGGCTTTATCAGCCGCACGCCCCGCGGGCGTTGCGTTACCCGTCGCGCGTACGAGCATCTCGGTATCCGTTACGGAAGCGGAGATCAGATCTCGATCGACGAGGAATAACAAAAAAAAGAAAAGCACGGAATCCGTGCTTTTTTGTTGTAAATCGCTGTTTACAAAAATCGGTCTTTTTTCTGTTTTTTTCGACAAAACGGCGAGGGGGTTAGCGAGGGGAGGTAAGTCTTTTTTGCTTTTTGATTTTTTGAATTTTCTTTTTCCCGTTCTTGGCAAGAAAAGGCGGTTTTGAAGAGATATTTTTTCTTCTCTTGTTCGGTGTATTTTTTTGTCAAGTGGGCAAAATGCAGAAAAGGCGAAAAATAAAAGAAAAAGTTTTCCACCGAGAAAAAGTGGAAAATGTGTGTAACTTATGCTTTACATATCCTAATTTTATTGAAAAAAAGGCAATCTTGCTTTCTTTTTCCGCAACAACCCACGAGTTTTCCACCGACAAGCTGTGAAAAACGTGGAAAATAGTTTTTCGTCATTTTGCACAAATCGAAAAGAAAACGCCCCTTTTTTCCGCGTTTTTAGGTATAACTTAAAATTATGGAAAACATAACAAAATACTTCTTTACTTATTGCAAAAAAGGGTGTATAATAAGAATGCGCGACAGGTGACGGGCGTCGGCTTTTTTCAATTTTCCGTCTGTGAGGATTCGTTATGGAAAGATTATTCGGTACGGTTTCGCGCGGTGTGCGCGCCCCCATTATCCGCAGCGGTGACGATATTGCCGCAATCGTTGTAGAAAGCGTTTTGGCGGCCGCCGAAAGCGAAGGGCTTTCGCTTCGTGACCGTGATGTTATCGCGATGACCGAAGCGGTCGTTGCGCGTGCGCAGGGTAACTACGCGTCGATCGAGCAGATCGCCGCTGATATCACCGCCAAGTTCCCGAAGGGGCATATCGGTGTGATCTTCCCCATTTTAAGCCGTAACCGTTTTTCGATCTGCTTGAAGGGCTTTGCGAAAAGCGCCAAAAAGATCACCCTTATGTTAAGCTATCCCTCCGATGAGGTTGGCAACCACCTTGTTTCGCTCGACGATATTGACGAGGCGGGCATCAATCCCTATTCCGACGTTTTGAGCGAAGAGCGCTACCGCGAGCTTTTCGGCTATAAGACCCACCCCTTCACCGGTGTTGATTACGTTGCTTATTATAAGGAACTGATCGAAAAGGAAGGCTGCGAAGCCGAGATCATTCTGGCAAACGATTGCCGCGCCATTCTTCCCTACACCAAAGACGTGCTTTGCTGCGATATTCACTCGCGCTTCCGCACCAAGCGTCTGCTTAAAGCGGCGGGCGCCGAGACGGTTCTGGGGCTTGACGATATTTTAAGCGAATCGGTCATGGGTAGCGGCTACAACGCCGATTACGGCTTGCTCGGCAGCAATAAGGCGACCGAGGATACCGTAAAGCTCTTCCCGCGCGACGCGCAGCCGATCGTGGAACGCATCGCCGACGAGCTTTATGAAAAGACCGGGAAGCACGTTGAGGTCATGGTATACGGCGACGGCGCCTTCAAGGATCCCGTCGGTAAGATCTGGGAGCTGGCAGACCCCGTGGTCTCCCCCTTCCATACGGCAGGGCTTGCGGGTCAACCGAACGAGGTCAAGCTGAAGTATCTGGCCGACAACAACTTCGCGCACCTTTCGGGCAACGAGCTGAAGGAAGCTATCTCGGATTATATCCGTCAAAAGGACGGCGACCTCGTTGGGCAGATGGTATCACAGGGCACCACGCCCCGCCGCCTGACCGATCTGATCGGCTCGCTGTGCGACCTGACCTCCGGTAGCGGTGACAAGGGTACGCCGATCATCTGGATCCAAGGATATTTTGATAACTACACCAACGACTAATAAGAAAAAAGGCGAGTTAAACTCGCCTTTTTCTTATTCAACCGTTGATAAGGCAGGAGAATAAAAGCTCTCCCGCATCGTTTTTTCCGTAGATAAAATGTCCGCTTTCCGCCTCGTCCTCACCCATATGCAGGTAAACGCCCGGCAAAACCTCGCGGTGAAACTCGATCTGCATCGCGCGGATCGGGGTATCGGCGGTGGGGGGGCACAGCTCCAAGGCGTAATCGGTATAGCGAATGTTATTGACGTGACCGTTTACGTCAAGATCGGCAAAGCGCGGAACGAAGGAAAGCGCTTCCCCCTGCCCCATAGGGCGGGGCAACCGCAAAAATCCCTCGGGAAAGCTTTGATCGGCACAAAAGTCGGTAAGCGGATAGGGATTTTCCATACGAACGAGACGGCGGCGAGAAAGGCTGATCAATACCCATTCAGAGCTTCCCTTAACGAGAAGCCGCCCATCCTCGCCCGTGATCGTATAATCGCGCACAAACCCAAGGCGCGCGGGGGGATGCGGCCAGGTCTTTACCGTGATCTTTTCAAACATGCAGGGCTCGCCAACGCTTTCGTAGCGGATCTTGGTCAAGACCCACGCGATATCCTGCTTTATCATTTCCTCGCGCCCGATGCCGAGGTGCTTCGCGTGCTCGCCCGCCACGTCCTGAAAGAAATCAAGGATCGAGGAGGGGCGCAAACGGTTATAGCAATCAAAATCCGAGGTGCGTACATAAAATCTTTTTTCAAAGGTGTTTTGCATAAAGATTCCTTTCTTTTTTCCACCGAAGGGGGAGTTACGGTACGAGAAGCAAAAGCAATTCAACGGCCAACGCGCCAAGGCAAGAAACAACCGCGACGACCGTGAGCCCCTTCCCTTTATAAGCAAAAATACCGCCGACCAAAAGGCCGATCCCGCCCGAAAGTGGGTTCTTCGTTGCGTAAACGGCGGCAGGAAGGGTCATGGCCGCCAAAACCGAAAAGGGAATGTAATATAAAAAGGAGCGAACGTGCTTGTCGGTTATCTTTCGGGTAAGCGTCGCAAAGGGGACGGCGCGAATAAGATAGGTCGACCCCGCGAGAATGGCAAGATAGATCCAAAAATCACTCACAGCACTCAACCTCCTCACTCTCCTCGTTTATGGGGAAAAGGAACGCGCCAAGAAGGGCGGCGATAACCGCGCAGATGCTGATCGAAATCCCCGAAGAGATATCCCTTAAATAAGGAAGGTAATAAAAGAGCGTATGCAAGCCGCCGGCCAGTAAAACAACGATAAGGACCGAGCGTGATTTTCGGGCGGGGGGCACGACGATCGCCAAGAACATCCCGTAAATAGCAAGGCACACAGCGTTCATAATAAGCGGCGGCAATACGTTACCGATCAAGGCGCCCGAAAGGGTTCCCGCGGCCCAGCCGATATACGGCAGAACCGAAAGACCGAAAAAGAATTTGGGATCCACCGATTTTTCGGACGAAGCGATCGCAAAGATCTCGTCGGTCATAAAAAAGCCGAGCAGCCAGCGCTTCAATCGACCGAAACGGCCGTTTACCTTTTGGGAAAGCGATATCGACATAAAGGAATAGCGCAGATTGATCGTGATCTGCGAAACGAGCATCGCCATATACTGCCCCGGTACCACCATGGCGTTAAGCCCGGCAAGCTGACCCGCTGAGGTCACGGTGGTCATCGAAATAACGACCGCTTGCCACCAGGGAAAGCCCATCGAGACGGCCATAATACCAAAGGTAAAGGAAACCGAAAAATATCCAAGGGCAACGGGGAAACCTCTGCGTAGCCCCCACAAAAACAGCTTCATGATCGTTCCATCCAAAATTTAGTCGACTTATTATAACACAAAGAGGCCTTCATTTCAATACAAGATCCTTATTTCTCTTTCTTTTGTACGGAAGAAAGAAAAAAAGGGGACGCAAGCGCTTACTTGCGTCCCCTTTTTGGGGATAGAGGCGCCGCCATGGCGGTGCTTCTCTTTTATTTTTTCTTTTTAAATTCCTTCTGCCCTCTCGTGCTGCCGCCGTCACAAAGAATATCGACGCCCGCAAGATATCCGTTGCGCTCATCCGCGACCGTCGCGATCGCAAAGCCAAGCTCCTCGGGGGTACCCATACGTCCCTCACAGGAGAAGCCGATCAGATATCCGCCGTGCTCTTCTTCCATTTTGCCCATATCGGTCGCAATAAGCCCGGGGCTCAGGGATACAACGCGGATGCCCTTCGGTCCAAGATCAAAGGCGCTTTTCGCCGCATACCAGCAAACGAAATTCTTAGAAAGACCGTAGGCAAAGCCGTTCTTTTCGTAATCGTTTCTGGCCATATTCGAACGCTTGATAAGCTTGGCAAGAAACGCTTCTTCATCGGTTTCGGCCAAGGGATACGCCTTCTTGGGAAGAATAAACCCGGGAAGCGCGTAAGCCGAATTCGAGGAAATATCGCAGATAACGCTACCCGCGTTCATCTTCTTCGAAAACTCCTGATTGACATAAACCGTGCCGAGGGCGTTGATACGAAGGATCTTTTCTTGATCGCCCGCCTTGCCCATCGCGGGGGAAATACCCGCAGCGTTAATGACATTCTTGATCTCGCCGAGAGATGCCGCGTATTCGGCCAGCGCCTTAACGCTTTCACGGTTCGAGGTATCGCATGCAAAGGCATACGCCTCAAAGCCAAGCTCCTTCAATTCGTCAACCGCCTTTTGCAGCTTCTCTACGGTTCTGCCCGAGATAACGAGAACCTTTTCCTTCGGCATACATTTCGCGGCCGCAAGGCCCATACCGCTACCGCCACCGGTAATAACACATACGTTCTTCATGCTTTTTCTCCTATATTTTATTTTTTGTTTTCGGGGTTCTGGGCATCATCGGTATCCTCTGAAAGCTCTTTTTGAAAATCCTTTTTCGAAATAAGGAATTTTCGAATCGCAAAAAGCCCGCCAATGCACAAGACGCAAGCGATGTTACTAAGAGGGCTTTCGTGGTTGATGATGACTTGGCGCGCGATCGCCACGATCAATACCTCCAACGTGTTGGCGGGGGTCAGGTTGATCAGCATTCGCACGAATTCAAGACCTACGACAATGGTAAGTATGTTTTGCAAATACGTATCGGCCGCAGAAAAATAACCGTCTACCGAAAACATCTTATAAACCTCGTATCCGAGAAGGCCGAGAAGAACGATCATCGTCATAATAGCGATGAGATATTCCAAAATATGTACGGCCAGATAAAAGATCTTATTGATTTTTGTATTCATCTGCTGTCTTTTTTGTTGATTCATCGTACGGTCACACTTCTCTCTTTATCGAAAGACTGAGCTTACAGAGTAGAGCCGAAATCGGTCACGATGGTCTGGCCGGTGATGGCGCGCGATTCGTCGGAAGCGAAGAACAGAAGCATATTGGCCACATCATCGGGCATGCAGGGCTGTACTTTGAGGTCGTTGTGCTTCATCATCTGGCCAAAGATATTCATATCGAGGTTGGCAGGGTTCATATCGGCAACCATCGGGGTCACGATCGTGCCGGGGCAGATGGCGTTGCAACGAACGTTCGTGCCAACGAAGCGAAGCGCGGTGTGACGGGTGATACCGATGACCGCCGCCTTCGAAGCGACATAAGCGGCGCCGCCGCAGCCCATAACACCGGCAACCGACGCTACGTTTACGATCGAGCCGTAGCCGGTTTTAGCCATTTCGGCGGTGATCTCGCGCATCATGCACATCGTACCCTTGGTATTGATGTCGATCACGCGGTTCATATCCTCGTCGGTAAAGCTGTCGATCGCTTTAAGACCGCCATCAAGAACACCGGCGTTATTGACCAGAATATCGACCTTTCCAAAGGCTTTAAGGGTTTCTGAAAGAACCTTTTTGGCATCCTCTGCCTTAGAGATATCGCTGACAACGGGAAGAACCTCTCCACCCGCCGCGCGGATCTTTTCGGCAACCTCTAAAAGCGGGGCTTCACGGCGCGCGGTGATAACGACCTTGGCGCCCTCGGCGGCAAACTTAACGGCGGTTGCCGCGCCTACCCCGGAATTACCACCGGTGATGATGGCCACTTTGTCTTGTAAACGGTTCATAACGTCCTCCTGGTTTTACATTTTCCACTCGCTTATCTCAGCGTTTTTTGCTTGCTATATTATACCATAAAATAGGAAGGATTACAAGAGGTTTGCGGCAAAAACAACGATCGCGCAGATTTAATCTTCTCTTCTCTTGACTTTTAAGACGGTTTTGCATATAATGTTTATATCGAATATGAAAGAACAGGAGAAAAAACCTATGCAAATGCTTGAAATGTTATATGACGAGATCCAAGACGCGGTGGACAGAAAGGTTCCCTTCATCATTCCGATCGGTACCCTTGAATACCACGCCCGCCATGCCTCTTGCGGAACCGATACCCTTGTAATCACCGGATGCCTTCGAGAGCTGGAAAAGGAGAAGGAAATCGTCGTTTGCCCTCCTATCTGGTACGGGGTTGCATCGTATGCCGTATGCGCACCCAAGCCCAGCCACTTCCACGTAGACGAGGATGCTTACGTAGACTATCTGTACTACATACTCAAGTCTATGATCTATGCGGGCCATAAGAATATCTATCTCGTGGCTCATCATCAGACCGAGGGCGCGGGTCTTATGCCTATGACCATCGCTTGCCACAAGGCCGCCAAGAAGGTAACCATGGAATACATGGAAGAAAAGCTTGGAAAGGGCTGGTGGGGCAGCGACGCCTACGCCTCCTATTACGAGGATATGGGCAGCGAGGACGATCCCTTCTCTTACATCAAGGTCATTCCCCTCATCGGCGCAGACGCGCAGATCAAGTGCGGTGGCTTTGACCATGCGGGAAAATGGGAGACCAGCCTTATGATGGGAACCTATCCCGAGTTGGTAGACCTCAGCCGTTGCGAGCGCAACACCGAATGGTTTGCCGAAAGCGCCAAGGAAGCCAGCGTAGAAACCGGTAAGCACATGGTAAACTGCACGCTGGAATGGCTTAGAACGGTCATCGTGTAAACAACGAAATATGCAAAACAAAAAGATCCCGTTTCATCCTTTTGATGAACCGGGGTCTTTTTACATATTTTTTCTTTTTATTTTATATTCAACAAAAGCAAAATGAAACACCTGATTTTTCATGCATAGTTTATCCGAAAAGGGGCAAAACTACACTTGCCACTAATAATTAAGAAGGGATTTTATTATGAACAACCAAAACAATCAGAATAACCAGAACAATCAGAATCGCCAGAGCAGCCAGAATAACCAGTACAACCAGAACAACCAGAACAATCAGAACAATCAGAACAACCAGAACAGTCAGAACAGCCAGAACAGCCAGAATAACAAGAATAGCCAGAATAACAAGAATAGCCAGAACAATCAGTACAATCAGAGCAATCAGAACAACCAAAACAGATAAAAACCATCGTTGTGTCGAAAGGCTTGTGGCCTTCGTTCACCTTTAAACCTTGGGTCCCTTAAAAAAATTTTTCGATAAACGAAAGCAGCAAAAAATGCCTTCTTCAAAACTATGAAGAAGGCATTTTTTATATCAAGATTATGAATTTGGCTACGCCAAATGTTATGAGAGTGCTTCGCACTCGTTATGATATGATCGCAATGTTACTTCAAACTGTGCCGAAGGTACATCATAACTACGCGAAGCGTATCATAACTCATAACTCGCCGCAGGCGATCATAACTGAAAAAATGCCCTTTCGGGCATTTTTTCATTCCCACTCGATCGTGCCGATCGGCTTCGGGGTAAGGTCGTAGAGGACGCGGTTGATGCCCTCGACCTCGTTTGTGATACGGTCGGTGATGCGGTGAAGGACCTCGTAGGGGATCTCCTCGATGGTGGCGCTCATCGCGTCGGTCGTATTGACGGCGCGGATGATGGCAGGCCAGCCCTCGTAGCGCTTGTCATTACGGACGCCCACGCTCTTAAAGTCGGGCACGGCGATGAAATACTGCCATACGTGCTCGGCAAGACCGCATTTATCGAATTCTTCACGCAGAATGGCGTCGGCTTCGCGAAGGGCGGCCAAACGGTCACGCGTGATGGCTCCGAGGCAACGAACACCGAGACCCGGGCCGGGGAACGGCTGACGGTAGACCATCGCGTGCGGCAGACCAAGAGCCTCGCCGACGACACGAACCTCATCTTTATAAAGAAGCTTAACCGGCTCAACCAGCTCAAACTTCATATCCTCGGGCAGACCGCCGACGTTATGGTGCGCCTTCACGCCCTTGCTTTCCAGAATATCGGGGTAAATGGTTCCCTGAGCCAAGAATTCGATGCCTTGGAGCTTTCTGGCCTCTTCGTCAAAGACCTTGATAAACTCGCCGCCGATGATCTTGCGCTTACGCTCGGGCTCTTCGACACCCGCCAAAAGATCCAAGAAACGGTCGGTCGCATCGACGTAAACGAGATTAGCGTTCAACTGATTTTGGAATACTTCGATGACCGCCTCGCTCTCGCCCTTTCTCATCAAGCCGTGATTGACGTGCACGCTGACGAGCTGACGGCCGACGGCCTTGATAAGCAGCGCGGCAACGACCGAGGAATCGACCCCGCCCGAAAGAGCGAGCAGAACCTTTTTATCGCCGATCTGCGCGCGAAGGGCGGCAACCTGCTCTTCAATAAACGCGTCGGCCAAGGCCTTGGTCGTAATTCTTACCATGCTATCGGGTCTTTTATTGCTATCCATATATGTTTTTTCCTCCCAGAATAAAATACGTATTAAGGCATAGGGGTAAGCGCCTTTTTGGCTTCTTCGGCGTTCACCTTGTCGAGAAAGCTTACCCATTTTACGGCGATGCGCCGATCGGGCAGGGGCTGCATGCAATAAAGCTTGTTTTCATAATAAACGTCAAAATGATGCGAGACCGTAACCGGAAATCCAAGCCCCGAAAGCTTTAACGTAAAGGAAAGCGGCTTGCCGAACACCTCGCCGTTAAAGGAAAAGCTCTCCCTTGTCAGGGTCATCTCGCCACCCCCCGCACCGTCTTTCATATCGCCCTTTTCATCGGGGCTTCCGACCGTAACGGCGCTTTTTAAGGGGGTATCAAGGTCTAAGCACGCTTCCTGCCAACGGTACCAGCCGTCGATCGAAGCGAAGGGGGCGCCCGTAAGGGTGTAGTCGCGATTAAGCGTGCAGGAAAAGCCGCAATCGCAAAAGATCTTTCCGCCCTTGGCGCCGATCGTCCCCTCTTTTTGGCAGACGGGACAGCGGTAAAGGATACCGTCGACCCCCGCCGAGATATCGCGGCAACGGTAGGTCTGCCCCGCCATCGCCCGCTCATCGTTATGGCACAGCGCCTCTTCAAGGCGGCATCGGATCTCTTCGACCGAAAGACCCTTCAGCTCGTTTTCTTCAAAAAGAAGGCTGGTTTCCACGCGGATCTTACCGACGCGGGGATATTTTCCCCATTTCGGGAAGGTGAGATACGCCCCGTTATTGACGACCTTATAGACGGGCACGCCCAAGCGGGCGACCATATCGGCCGTCCCTTCTATAAGCGGAAGCGACTGCCCCCAGCAGGAAAGACGCCCTTCGGGAAAGAGAACGACAACGTTCCCCTCGCGCATGGCGCGGCGAATATTCAGAACCGTACTGATATCCTTGGTAAACATCCGCTTGGGAATGATATGCACGAAGGATAAAAGACGGCGAAAAAGCGGCTTGGCAAGAACGTGGGCGCTGGCAACGTAGTTCGGCCGCGCGGGATACAGCGCGACCCCGATGATAAACGGGTCGCATATCGCGGTATGCGGGCAAAGCACGAGGGCGGGCCCTTTTATCGCTTTGACGCCTTTTTTTACAAAAGAGGCGCGATAGCGAAAGCGATACCAGGGATAAAGCACCAAAAAAGCAAGAAACCAAAGAAGGCGGGATGGTTTTCCGATTTTTTTGTCTTCTTTTCTTTTCATACCGTCCAGAGCCGTCCATCATATTATTTAATGAAAACAGTATATCACTATTGTGCGTTTTTTTCAAGGGGAAAGCTAAAGTTTTTCATCAAAATCCGTGTTTTTTCTTTCACTGCTTTTTCGGGCAAGCGGTTTGTTTTAGGCACTTTAGGGTTAAGCTAAAAGCGATTGCTCTATTACAAGCACTCCAACATAAAAAAGGCGAATTCCAAAAATTCGCCTTTTTCGTTTTTTTAACTGTTTTTCGTATCAAAAGAGGCGGAAGGCAAAGGGAAGCAGCTCGGAAAGCTTCTTCTCAACGATCTCTTCTCCCCTCATTAAAAGAACCGTGAAATCCTCCCCCGCGAACTCGCAAAGCACCTGACGGCAGACCCCGCAAGGGAAACAGGGGGCGTTTTCTTCTCCCCCCACGATCGCGATTGCCGAAAACGCGCGCTTCCCCGCGGCAATAGCGGAGAAAAGGGCGGTACGCTCGGCGCATACGGTGGCGGAATAGGAGCTGTTTTCGATATTAACGCCGGTATAGATCTCCCCGTCACGGCACAGAAGGGCCGCCCCGACCGAAAAGCGGGAATAGGGGGCGTAGGCCTTCTTTTTCGCTTCAAGGGCCAATGAGATCAGCTTTTTCTTTGTTTCTTCATTCATCGTCATTTTCCTCTTGCTTTTGGCGTTTTGCTTGCTCGGTCGCTTCACGAAGAGCGGCGAGAAAGCCGCCGTCCGCTTCCAGCCGCACGGCAAAGGGGCGCCCTTCCTCTTCGCCATAAAGGATCTGAAGGCTTTTGGGCGAAAGCGTTGCCATATACGAATATTTGGCGGCGGTCGACCGAAAGCGCGCAAGAGCGGCTTTTCCCTCTTCGCTTTCGGCGTTTTCGATGCTTTCGATTTCAAGAAGACGGTAAAGCTCAACACGGCAGAGCGTAGAGATACGCTTGCCTTGCACGCTCGTCACGATCAGCGTCGGCGCGCCGTACGCGTCGGTAACGGTATACAGATACTTCGTGGCGAAAAAGCGGAACCAGAAGAACATCGAAAAGCTGACAAAAAGAAGGCAGGCCGATTGCCAAAGCGATTGCGGCCCGTATCCCGTCATAGATCCGACGATCGAAAGCAGCGCAAGGGCGGCAAGCGAAGATACGAGAAGCGAAGCTTTTTTATTTTGCGGCTTCGGGGCGTAGCGGTATTCCATCACGGCATCTCCGATCTTTTTACGGAATAGGACGAAAAGGCGTTATACTCCGCATGGTTTTCATAGACGAGAAGCGTACAGATCGCCTTTTCTTCCCCGGGCAGATAGACCTCGATACGCAGCCAAGGCATATCGGTAAAATCAACGCCGTCAAAGCAAAGCCGTTCATAGTTATACATCAGAAAACGCGAGGGCTTACTTTCGACAGGGCGATAAGAGGGGCCGCTTGCCCCTTCCTCAGGCGGGGTGCCGACCAAGCAGAATTCAAAGGGAGCTTCCCCCTCCCCCGAAAAGCTATCGGGATATTTTTCACGAAGAGCATCGACCGTACTGTCGTTATAGCGAACGCTGATCTGCAAAGCCCCCGCCTCTGGCACAACGACCAATTCACCCGCGAAGAAGTACCCCTCCTTCGAATCATCGTAATCAAAACGAAGCGCTTGGGTCTTTGCGTCCACGCCCCCCCGCTCTTCATAGTATTCCGTCAAGCTCTCGGTAAAGATCAAGCCTCTTGCTTCCTTTGGATAATAGGAAGAGAGCCATATACGAAAGATAACAAAGCCAATGATCGAAAAGATCAAAAGCAAAATAAGTCCCTTGATTATTTTTTCGGCGATCTTCATAGCGTCCCCTTTGATTTCATTTCTTTTATTGTAACATAATTTTTTCTCGCTGTCAAACGGAAAATACGCGGCGCGGCTAAGAACAGAGGAAGCGGTTTCAAAAGAAAAACTTTACTTTTCGCCGATTATTTTTTGTTTTTTCTATTGACTTTTAAAAGATAATTCGGTATAATGATTTGTACGCTCTGCAACGTAGCTTAAATTTTGCTTTTTAGAGCGTAGAGGTAGTATGAAAATTGACCTTCGTTCGCTTCTGGCGGGAGAGATCCGCACTCTTCCCCTTTCCTTCACGCTGGAAAGAAAAAAGGAAGAAGAAAATTCGTTAAGCCCCCTTTATGAAGTAGACTTCTCCGCCCCGCTTGCCATAAACGGCGAGATCGTGAACAACGCGGGCTACATTCATCTTACGCTTACCCTTTCGGCGGCGTACAGCGCTTCCTGCGCCCGTTGCCTTTCCGAGGTAAACGATACGCTCTCCTTTACGGTCGAGCGCGCGATCGTTACACCGAAAGAGGCCGCGGATATTGACGAAGAGGCGTTAGACGAGTATTTGGTGACCGAAGACGGCTTTTTGGATATGAACGAGTTGATCTCTGACACGCTCGAGCTTCATTTCCCGTCTAAGATCCTATGTCAAACCGATTGTAAGGGGCTTTGCCCCCGTTGCGGAAAGAACCTGAACGACGGCCCCTGCAATTGCAAAACGAATACGCCCGACCCCCGCTTGGCAGGCCCCCTTTCCAAGTTGCTTGAGCAGCTGAAAAAAGAAGAAGCGGAAAATAAATGATCGATAGCAAAGAAATTTTAAATAAATAATACAAGTGCTTTTATAACCAAGGAGGTGTAGAACAATGGCAGTTCCGAAGAGAAGACAATCGAAGGCTCGCAGAGACAAAAGACGTTCCAGCACGTGGAAGCTTTCCCTGCCCACCCTTACGAAATGCTCGAAGTGCGGCGCCCTGATCCTTTCCCATCGCGTTTGCAGAAAGTGCGGCGCGTATGACGGTGAGGTCATCGTTGAAAAAGACGCAACCACCGCAAAATGAGCCAAAAAAAGCAGCCGAACAGGCTGCTTTTTTTATTCTTTACGGTACCTTGCGCGGTAATCCTTCGGGGTAACACCTGTATACCGCTTAAAGGTTTTACAAAAATAATTGGAAGAATCGAAATGCAAAAGCTCGGCGATCTCGGAAAAGCTCAGCTTGTTTTCGCGGATCAGGCGGCGCGCGTATTCGATCTTCATACGGTTATAGCAATCGGCGATGGTTTTACCGGTAGCAGCCTTGAATTGCTTGAAAATATATGAGCGACTGTACGTGATTCCCTCGCAGATCTCGTCAACCGACAGTCCACGGGTAAGATTTTCCTCCAGTACCGCAAGGATGCGCGAGGCGATCGAATCCCCCACCTCGTCAAAGCGAAGAAAGCGCGTTTCGGTATCCTTTCCGCTTTCGCTTCTCATCAAGGCGATCAAAAGCATTTCCAGCTGATTTTTTAACATTTGCATGCCACCAAGCGCAGGGCTTGGTAAGAGCTCCATCTTCTTGGAGAACGGGTCACTTAAGGGGATCTGGAAGGTAGCACTTGCCTCCTCATAGATCCCATAAATGTATTTTCGAAGCGCTTTGGGGATCTTCATCCGCCGCTTTTCAAAAAAGCGCATCGATTCCGACATACATTCAAACGAAGCAACGAAAACGTTAGGCGCAGATTTTCCGTTCGAGGAAAGGCGGTGAAATTCCCCGGGGCGATGAAAGACCGCTTCCCCCTCCCTTAAAACGATGGTCTTGTCGTCTGCCAGGCAAATCACTTCACCGCTATCGGCGTACACCATTTCCCAGAAATTGTGCGTTTCCCCCTCCGAGGAAAAATTTTTATCAAATTCAAAATAATGAATGGTGACGATCTTCGATATGCGCAGAAGGTTTTCGATCTTGTGTCTGTAATATTTTACTCTTTTTGTCGTTTCCATATCAACAGTATATATCAAAACGCAGATAAGTGCAATATACTCTTTGCTTTTTTTAAAAAGATTTTTTTACTCTAAAACAGGACTATTTTTACTTGTTTTCTTTTTTATAAAATAGTATAATTAATTTGAAGTATACGCAAAGGAGATAGTGTATGAATATTCTTGCTGTCGGCACCCATCCCGACGATATTGAAATTGCCTGCGCCGGCACTCTTCTTAAATGCGTCGAGCGGGGCGACAAGGTCTTTGTTTGCCATGCGAGCGACGGAAATCTTGGGCACGTTATCATCCCGCCCGATGAGCTGGCAGAAATTCGGAAAGAGGAAGCTAAAGCCGCAGGAAGGCTTGCGGGCTACCAAGAGGTTTTGTGGGGTGGCTTTCACGATCTTGAAATCTTTGAAAACAACCGCCGCGCAAGAGATATGATGGTTGATATCATTCGTTACACACAGCCCGATCTGATCATCACCCATGCACCCAACGACTATATGCCCGATCATACCTCGGTTTCGAAGCTGGTGTTTGATGCAGCATTTGCCGCCACCTGCCCCTCATATAAATCCGGGATCGTCGGGGCTGCCAATCTCGTACCTATTTATTACATGGACACACTGGCAGGGCTTGACTTCAACCCCACCGAGTACGTCGATATCACACCTTACATTGATAAAAAGCTCGAAATGCTGGAATGCCATGTCTCACAGATCAAATGGATGCGTGACCACGATCACATTGACTTCCCCGATATGGTAAAAACCTGCTCACGCTATCGCGGATACCAGTGCGGCGCCGAATACGCCGAGGGCTTCCGCCCCTGTCAGGTTTACTTAAAGGGCACCACGAAGCGATTACTGCCGTAATAAATTTAAATAGAGGAGAAAGAAAATGGATTTTAATTCTACTGTCAAAGGAAGCCTTCTGGAAAACTTCTATCCCAAGGGATGGGATATGGAAAAGATCGACGAGTGCTGCAGCCATAAGCCCGAAGAGGTGCTTGACCGTCAGGCCTTCTGGAACGAGGGCTTCTCGCCAATTATGTGCAACGATCTCGAAGAATTCAACGTAAAAATGGGTCACGAGATCGCCAACGAGATCAAAAAGGCCGCCGATGCCGGCAAAAAGATCGTCTTTATCCTGCCCGTAGGTCCTATGGGTATGTATAAATGGGCCGTGTATTTCCTGAAGGAATGGAACCAGGATTGCAAGCACGTTCATTGCTTCAATATGGACGAATGGGCCGATAGCGAGGGCAACACCATCACGGGCGAGGCCTCGTTCCAGAGCGCGATGGAAAACGCCTTCTACAATCCGCTCGGTGAGCTGACCGTACCTGTCTGCCAACGCAATTTCGCCACCAAGGATAACCTGCCGACTTACCCCGAAAAAATCGGCGCCCTTCGCGCAGAGGGGGCAAAGCTGGTTCTGGTTTACGGTATCGGCCGCGCCTGCCACATCGCGTTCTGGGAACCGACGATCGGCGCCGAATTCGATAGCGACGAGGAATGGAAGAAGCAGCCCTACCGCATCGGCGTTAAGCTGCACCCCCTAACCATTGAGCAGAACGCCATTACCTCCTTCCGCAGCCGTACCACAATGATCCCCTGCTTCGCCAACACCATCGGGCCCGCCCTTATGTTCTCGGCCGATTACGCGATCGGTGGGGCAGACGGCGTGCTTTCCCGCGGGATGCAATGGCAGGGCATGAGCTTCTGGATGACGCTTCGCTACACCCCCACCCGTTACATTACCTCAAGCTTTATTCCCACCATCCCCGGCAAGCTCTTCTTTATGAAGGAGCTGGCGGGTCCCCTTACCTCGGATACCAACTGATCGCCTTTACCGAGCCTTGAAGGAATATTTATGAAAAAGCTTGTGATCGCAGGCACGATCCTCGTCGATGCCATTAAGACCATACCGCTTTATCCCGAGGTCGGAAAGCTGGTACAGATCTCATCGGTCTCCCGCAGCGTGGGGGGCGCCGTTCCCAATACCGCCATTGATATGGCAAAGCTGGACAAGGATTTTAAGGTCACCGTTTTCGGTAAGATCGGCAAAGACGAGTACGGCGATTTCGTGAAGGCGGAAATGGAAAAAGCGGGGCTTGACGTTTCGCACCTTCTTGTAAGCGACAGCGCCCCGACGAGCTTTACCGACGCGATGAGTATTCTGGGGGGAGAGCGCACCTTCTTTACCCTGCCCGGCGCCAATGCGGAGCTGGACGTTGACGATTTTGATTTTGACGCGTTGGCACCCACGCATCTTCACCTCGGTTATCTGCTTTTACTCGATACGCTGGATCGCTATGATGAAGAGTTCGGTTGCCGCGCCGCGCGTTTGCTTGCCAAGGCAAAGGAGCGTGGGATCACGACCTCGATCGACCTTATCAGCGAACCGAGCGACCGCTATAAAAGCGTCGTAGCGCCCGCCCTTCCGTACGTTGATCATCTGATCATCAACGAGGTAGAGGCCGCAAAAATTGCCGGTGTTACGCTTGAAGAAGGAAAAATCGACAAAGGAACTTTACGAACGATATCCGCCCGCCTTTTGGATATGGGCGTTCGGGAAAAGGTTATCCTCCACTGCCCGATGCTTGGCACCTGCCTTAGCAAGGACGGAAAATTCACCGCCGTCCCCTCCCTCGATCTGCCGAAGGGATATATCGTGGGGGCAACGGGGGCGGGTGATGCCTTCTGCGCCGGTTCTCTTTACGGGCTTTTGCACGGTTATACCGACGAAGAGATCCTTTCGCTTGGGTCGCTTTGCGCCGCCGCCAATCTCTCGGCCGCCGATTCGATAAGCGGTATGCGCCCACTCAACGAGCTTTTGGAGCTTGAAAAACTTTATAAAAGGAAGAAAAACGTATGTTAGTAAATCTCAACGATGTCTTAAAGGACGCCCAGAAGAAAGGCTACGCCGTCGGACTTTTTAACACCACCGACTCGGATATGTTGGAGGCCGCGATCGCGGCCGCGGAAGAGGAACGCTCTCCTATCGTTATCGGTACGGCTGAGGTCCTTCTTCCTTACGGGGATCTTTCGCTGATCGCCCCCGGGCTTGTCGCGGCCGCTAAGCGCGCCACGGTTCCCGTCGTTATCCACTTTGACCACGGCCTTACCTTCGACCGTTGCATGGAAGCCTTAAAGCTTGGCTTCTCGAGCGTTATGTTCGACGGAAGCGCCGGCGACCCCGCCAAAAATATTGCCGACACCCGTGAGGTGGTTCGCATCGCCCACGCGATGGGCGCTTCGGTTGAGGCCGAGATCGGTCACGTTGGTCTTGCCTCGGCAGACAATCACGACGATGCCGACCGCTATACCACGGTAGATGAAGCCACGAGCTTTGTAGAAGCTACCGGAGTCGATGCGCTGGCAATCGCCATCGGTACCGCCCACGGCGCATACAAGACCAAGCCGAAGCTGGATCTTCAACGCTTGCGTGAGATCCGCGCCGCTACCGACGTGCCGCTCGTTCTTCACGGCGGATCGGGTCTTAGCGACGACGATTTCCGTGACGTGATCAAAAACGGCATCGCCAAGGTCAACATCTTTACCGACCTTCTCTTGGCCGGCTCTCGCGCGATGGCAGAGGGCTTTGATGCCGGCGAAGATTATCTGACCATCCGTAACCGCAAGATGGAAATGATCAAAAACGAGGTTATTCGTAAGCTTCGGCTCTTCGGCTCGTGCGGAAAAGCATAATGAGAAAAACGGGAATTTTTCATTCCCGTTTTTCTTATTTTTTGAAAGCTTTTATAACATCCTCCACTGAAATTCCGCAATAAGAATAAAGATCGGTCGGTGTGGATGGGGACGCAAAATGATCACGAATGGCTAGGATCGTATACGGGCCGCAGTGACCCAAGGCCCGAAGCCTATCGCAAAGAATCATTCCGGCGCCACCGTCGTATATCCCCTCCTCCAAAAAGACGAGAGGCGTTTCCTTATTGATCAAAAAAAGAAGGCGTTCAGCGGTCTTTTCATAGGGCTTCAGCTCTTCCAACAGGACGGTGCCAACCTCCTTTCCCTTCTCCCTCAGCCTTCCTTCCGCTTCCAATGCCGTCTTTGTAATCGCGCCATAGGTAACGATCACCCCGTCGCGGCAAGCATTGGGATCGACAAAATCGGCACGCACACCGTACCCCTCGTAATCCCCGTAGGGATAAAAGGCTTTCACAATGCTTTCTTTTTCCTCGCGGTTTTCGTAACGGATGGCGGTGGGAAGCGAAAAAGAGAGTGAATCTCGCATCATGGCCGAAAGGCTACCAAGGGTTGCGGGAGCGAGAATACGGAAATGCGGGATATGCGACAGAAACGCCACGTCGAAAATACCGTGATGCGTAGGGCCGTCGCCCCCCGAAAGACCGGCCCTGTCAATAAGAAGCCGTACGGGCAATTTTTGCAAAGCGATATCGTGCAAAAGATTATCGTATCCCCTTTGCAAAAAGGTGGAATAAAGCGCAATATACGGCTTTTTCCCCGCAGCGGCAAGCCCGGCCGTAAAAGTAAGAGCGTGCTCCTCGGCGATCCCTACGTCAAAGGCCCTTTGCGGAAAGCTTTCAAAGAAAGGAGAAAGCCCGCACCCTTCACGCATCGCAGCCGAAACGACCGTAACCGCACTATCTTTTTCTGCTATCAAGCAAAGCTTTTTCCCCATCGTTTCCGAAAAGGTAACCCCGCTTCGCTTTCGGCTGTATATGCTATGATACTCACAAGGGTTCTCTTCTGCAGGAGGATAGCCCTTCCCCTTTTTTGTGCGAATATGCAAAAGAACACTACATTTCTCTTCCTTTGCTTGACGCAAAAGAAAGGCCACCTTTTTATAATTATTTCCGTCTGCCGGCCCAAGATAATAAAAACCCAGATTTTCAAAGTAATTAGGGGTATAAAAGATCCGTTTTACAAAACGCTTTACCCAGCTCAAAAGAGTGTAAAGCGGGCGACCGACAAGCGGAAGCTTTTCAAGAAAGCGCGCAGTCAAGTGCTTGGTGCGCCGATAGCGAAGCGAGGTGCGAATCTTAGCTATATACCGCGCAAACCCCCCCGTATTTTTAGAGATGGACATTTCGTTCTCGTTTAAAACCACCACTAAGCGAAGCGAACGGCTAATGTTATTCAGCGCCTCGTGGATCATACCGCCCGTATACGCCCCATCTCCGATAACGGCGACCGTATAGCTTTTCTTCCCCTCCATCTTGTCAGCACGCGCAAAGCCAAGGGCAGCTGAAAGGGAGGTCGAGGAATGACCGGCGCCAAAGGCATCATATTCACTTTCCTCACGCTTGGTAAAGCCCGAAAGGCCACCGGGGGTGCGCAAGGTATCGAAGTCCTCACGACGGCCGGTCAAGAGCTTATGGATATAGCATTGATGCCCCACGTCAAAAATCAGGTGATCGCTTGGCAGATCAAAAACGCGATGAAGTGCGATCGAAAGCTCCACAACACCTAGGTTTGAAGCTAAGTGTCCGCCGGTTTTTGGCACCTTTTCCAGCAAAAAGGCGCGAATCTCGGCAGCCAATGCCTCCATATCCTCTTCAGACATGCTACGAAGGTCACAGGGGGCATTTATCTTGGAAAGAAGCGGATACTTATTGGTTTCTTTCATAAGAGCTTCCTTTTTTTCTAATATTCTTATCGGAAGTAGGAGCGCGGCCAAAGGACTTTCGATAGGCACGGTAGAAGGTAGAATAATCCGAAAAGCCTACCTTTTCGGCCGCCGCGACCGCAGTTTCTCCGCTTTCGATCATTTGCTTAGCCAACATCACTCGCTTGCTGTTGAGATATCCAAGGATAGATATGCCGTTATGCTCTTTAAAGGCACGGCAAAGATAATATTTGCTGACGTAAAAAATGTTGCAAAGGATATCAAGCGAAAGCGGCTCGGACAAATGGGCGTTGAGATAACGGATAACACGGGCCCCGATCGGCTCATCCTTCTTTTTTTCGCGCGCAACCGGGTCAGCCGCCGCCAAAAGCAAAACAAGCTCAGTCAGCATCAAGGGGGCCAAGCGCTCAGCATCCTTTTTCTGAAGCGTAGACAGGCGGGAAAAGCCCTCAAAGATCGGGGCGATTGAAATCGAAAAATCACACGTCTCAAAGAAATTTCCTTCCCCCGGCGGGACCCTCGAAAGCTTTTCAAGCGCCTCTTTTGCCCCATGCAAAGCCCCCGCCTTGAAATGAAACACACAGCGCTCGTAACGGCAGCTCTCCTGTACGTCTACGTAATGAAATTCACCGGGGCGAAAAAACATCAGGGTATCCGGGCGCAGCTCGTAGCGCTCCCCCTCCACCACATATTTCCCGGTGCCGCTGACCACGTAAATAATTTCATAGTTATTATGGCAATGGCGTGCAAAATTTCCGGGAACCGGGCGTTCGTCCTCCGACCGATAAAAGCGAATCTTTCCATATTCTTCAACGATATATTTACCCATAGTCGCTCTCCAATCCGTATTGTTCGTATTATATCATACAAGAGCAATATTTGCAATACCTTTATCAATATAAACAATGGAAATCTTCATTTTTGTAATATATAATTAAATAAAACATATAGTTATAGGCGTTTTGTGGTAAAATAATAATTATAGAAAGAACCTTTTTACAAAGGTTATTGCCCAATTGTATTTTGTTCCCAAATTTGATCAAAGCTTTTAAAAAGAAGCCTAAGGAACGCTTAAAAGCGAAGGAAAGGCGATCCAAAAGCAACACATTGGAAAGAAGTAACAATATGAGTAAATTTCGTACCGCCGTTATTGGTTGCGGCTCAATCGCCGGCGCGCATTTGCAGGTTTTATGCACCTCCGGTTACACCGAAGTCATTGCCCTTTGCGATATTCTCCCCGAAAAATCTACCGCTTTGGCCGAGCGTTTTTTGCTTTCAGTCCCGCATTTCACCGACTACGTCGAGATGCTTGACGTCACTAAGCCTGATTTCGTGCATATCTGCACTCCTCATTACCTGCACGCAGAAATGGCGATCGCGGCACTAAAACGCGATATCAACGTGTATTTGGAGAAGCCCGCCGCCATTGACGAAGCCGACCTTTCCGCTCTTTTACAAGCGGAAAAGGAAAGCCGCGGACGCATCACGGTATCCTTTCAAAACCGCACGTTGCCCGAAGCCCACCGCTTCTTTGAGCTAGTGGAGGAAAACGGAGGGGCGCTCGGTGGGCGCGCGATGGTCACCTGGCATCGTGGGAAGACCTATTACGGCGACGATTGGCACGGCGTTCTTTCGAAAGAGGGTGGCGGTGTTATGATGAATCAAGCAATCCACTCGCTTGACCTATTGCTCTGTGCGATGAATGGTGAGCCGCTTTCGGTACGCGGAGAGATCGGTCTTTATGAAAACGCCTCCTTTTCGGAGGTAGAGGATAACGCCGCGTTGCTTATCTCTTATCCCGATGAAAGACGCATCGTCTTCTGTGCCAGCAATAATTACCCACAGGACGCGCCAAACTATATCGAGGTCATGACCAAAAACCGAAAGCTGATCTCCCTGCTTGGAAAAAAACTGCTCATAAATGGAGATCCCGAGCCGATCGAAGAGGATTTCTTGAAGATTGACGGAAAGCCCTGCTGGGGCAGCGGACATTTTCGCTGTATCGGTGAGTTTTACCACGCGGTGCGCGACAATCTCCCGGTTCCCGTTTCGCTTTCCTCCGCTACCCTTGCGGTACGAATCCTTCTGGCGCTTTACCGCTCGGAAGGAAAAACCGTTACCCTTCCTCCCCTGTAATCGTAATTTATAAAAGATAAACAAAAAATAAGGAGAATAAAACTATGAAGCTTCCCTTTCAAATTGATTTAACCGGAAAAGTCGCTGCCGTTACGGGTGGCGCCGGCGTTCTTTGTGCCGCCTTTGCCGAAGCGCTCGCCATGTGCGGTGCCAAGGTTGCCATCATCGACCGTAACGAAGAGGCCGGCAACAAGGTCGTTGCCGACATCCGCGCGAAGGGCGGTATCGCCGAAATGTTCCAGACCGACTGCCTGGATGTTGAGAGCCTGAAAAAATCACACGAGGCGATGGTCGCTTCTCTCGGCGAATGCGACATCCTGATCAACGGCGCCGGCGGCAACAGCCCGCGCGCTACCACTGACAACGAGTATTTCGATGCCGACACGCTTCCCGATCCCGACAAGAAGGACTTCTTCTCGCTTACGCCCGACGGTGTTCGCTTCGTATTCGACCTGAACGTTACCGCCGCCTTCCTTACCACCCAGATCTTTGCCAAGGGCATGGCTCTTTCCGGCAAGGGCGGTAACATCCTTAACATCTCTTCGATGAACGCCTTCTGCCCCCTTACCAAGATCCCCGCTTACAGCGCCGCCAAGGCCGCTGTTTCGAACTTCACGCAGTGGCTGGCCGTGCACTTTGCGAACGCCAATGTCCGCGTTAACGCCATCGCCCCCGGCTTCTTCGTAACCAAGCAGAACCAGGCTCTGCTTTACACGCCCGACGGGCAGCCCACCGCCCGTACCGGCAAGATTCTGCGCAACACCCCCATGAACCGCTTCGGTGAAGCCGACGAGCTGATCGGCGCGCTGCTTTGGTTGGTTTCCGAGGGCGCCAGCTTCGTGACCGGTGTCGTTCTTCCCGTTGACGGCGGCTTCTCCGCTTACTCGGGCGTCTGATCCAAAAACAACCCAAAAGCGCTTACGGCTTCCGTAAGCGCTTTTCTTTTTTGGGGAAAGTGCAATTATTTGTTGAGCTTTTAGGAAAGCTGTGCTACAATAAAGAAAAACCTCTTATAAAGGCAACGCGCGAAAGCGCGAAGGCGCCAAGAGGATAAAGGGGGATCTTGATATGGCAAGCATCTTTATGAAGGACGATGCGGCAAGACGTGCCGAAAAGGGTATTCTTTACGATTTTCTGGCGCCCGACGGAAGCGAATCGCGCGAGGCGGCCGAACTGATCAACGCGCGCAACCGCGAATTCTGCAAGGGGATCCCATCAAGCGACGATTACGCCGATATGAAGGCGGCGGTAGAGGCGCTTTCCAATGGGACTAACACGGTCATTCTTGATGATTTCGGGCTCCCCTCGATCATGGTGCTGATCCCGAAGATGAATTCGGCCGATCTTTCGAACGGCTTGGATAGCCGCACGCATCCGGGCTTTATCGTAAAGGGGGAGGAATACGATACGGTAGCGGTCGGGAAGTATATCAGTTGTCTCGTCGACGGGCGGCCTTACAGTCTTCCGAATAAGGATCCTGCCACCGGCTTTAATTTTGACGATAGCGCCGCTATGTGCTTCTCGAAGGGAAAAGGGTGGTGTATAACCCCTTATTCCCTGTGGGGGGCGCTGGCCCTTTGGTGCAAGAAAAACGCCACGATGCCCGAAGGAAACACCCACTACGGGCATTACGGTGAGGACCCCTTGAACTTTGGCGAGGCGGCCACCCTTTCAACGCTGAACGGTGAAAGCGTCACGGCGCATACGCTTACGGGCACGGGGCCGCTTTCCTGGTATCACAACCGCCGCCCCGACGGCATCGCCGATCTTTGCGGGAACGTGTTCGAATGGTGCGGGGGCTTCCGCTTTTGCGACGGCGAGCTTCAAGTAATCGAAAACGCGGATACGGCCCTTCCCTCTTGCGATATGTCTTATGAATCTCCGCTTTGGCGCGCGATCCTGCCCGACGGCTCCTTGACCCTTCCCGGTGATCGGGATTCGTTGAAGCTTGACTGGCGGGACGGGCGCTGGGTGGTATCGACCCGTATCCTTTCGCACTCCGAGGAAAAGCGCGGTTGCCCCGTACGCGACATCGGGCTTGACGAGGGCATTGAAAAAATGCCGCAGCCGCTGATCGAGCTTGGGATCGCCCCCGAAAGAGAAAAAACCGGAAGCGCCTACGGGAACGACGTTTTCTGGGGGCCGAACAAGGCGCGCGAGCAATTCCCCTGCCGCGGCGGAAACTGGTATGACCATATTTACGGCTGCGCGGGGGTATTCCGCACCAGCGTTTACTACGGGCGCGATATTGTAGGCAATACCATCGGTATGCGTTTGGCTTACTACAAAAAATAAAAAAAGAAGAGCGTTTGCCTTTTGCAATCGCTCTTCTTTTTTCAAGGGGGGAGATCAATCGTCTTCGCCTTCCTCTTCCTTCTCTTCCTCTTCTTCCGCGGGGGGAGGCAGAACCGTGACCTGGATTTCGTGGGCCATCTGCTCGTCAGCCTCGGTGACCGTGACCGAAAGATTCTGATAGGTGAAGCTGCTGCCGACCTCGGGAATATTCCCAAGATTTTCGGCCAAGAAGCCGTTTACGGTGCTGGAAGTGATCTCGTCATCCTCTTCCATTTTAAAATACTCAAAGAATTCGTCAACCGAAAGACCGGTCTCTACGCGATAGGTGTCTTCCCCGATGGGAATGATCGGCTCGGTCGCTTCGTCCTGCTCGTCCCAGATCTCGCCGACCAGTTCTTCAATGATATCCTCCATCGTGATGATGCCCGAGGTAAGGCCGTATTCGTTTACGACGACCGACATATGGGTATGGGCGCTTTGCATATTTTTAAACAGCGCGTCAAGATGAATGGTCTCGGGAACGAAATCGGGCTCCATAAACGCGTCGCTCAGCTTAAAATCGGGCTTCGAGCGCTTTAAGAGATACTCGTTTACGTGCAGAATACCAACGATCTTATCCTTGGTATCGCTGTATACCGGCATACGGGAATATCCCTCGTTCTCAATGATTTCGAGCAGCTTTTCTTCGTCGATATCCTCGGGGATCGCGACGACCGAGCTGCGGGGGGTCATAATATCGGCGGCCGAAAGACGTTCCAGCTTAAAGACGTTTTTGATGTACTCGATATCGTCTTGCTTCAGGGTACCGTCATCGGCGCCCGCATCCAGCATAATAACGATATCCTCTTCGGAGACCGCCTCTTCCTTTTCGTTAGGATTGATCCCGAAAATACGAAGCACGAGGTTGGTCGACGCGCTTAAAAACCAGATGATCGGCTTAAAGGCGGCCGTAAGACCCGAAATGATGCCGCAAGCGGCCTTGGCCATCTTTTCCTTGTTCTTCATCGCTACGCGCTTCGGAACCAATTCACCGAAGATCAGCGTGAAGTACGAAAGGATAAGCGTGATCAGGATAACCGAAAGGGTGTCGATAACGCCCGCATGCTGGGGGGCGTTAAAAAGATCAACGAGAGCCACGGTCAACCGATCGGCAAAGTTATCGGCCGCGAAAGCCGAGCCGAGGAAGCCTGCCAGCGTGATCCCGATCTGAATGGTGGATAAAAACTTGGTGGGATCCTTGATGATCGAGAGCATTTTATCGGCCTTTTTGTCGCCGCCCTCGGCCATGGATTTCACCTTTTTCTCGTTAAGCGAGATAACGGCGATCTCGGTCGCCGCAAAAAACGCGTTCAGCGTTATAAGTAATATTTGTAATAATAACTGTCCTGCAATAGACATGATAAGCTCCTTTAAATCATTTAATCATTCGTTTCTTTCGCTGTGGATCACCACCGCAAAAAATGCATATGGATGGGAATACGGCGGCAAACGATCAAACGATTGTGGAAGCGTTGCTTCAATTTTAATTCCTCATACGAGCAACATCGGGGGATAGCGTCCATGTTAAACGACCAACTCCTTACATATAAATTATTGTTTTTCTTTTATTTTATCGCATAAGCGAGTAAAACCGTAGGAAAGCACAGCGCCACCAAGGGCAATACCGAAATACAGCAAAAGGCGGGCAAAGGGAACCGAAAGATCGGGTACGATCATCACAACGGTGGCCGCAACGATACCGATAACGGCGTGCGAAACAAGCGAAAAATGCTTTTTGTAAGCAAAGGCGACCGCGCGCGAAAGCAGAAGCACGGTGGCAACAAGGCCAAGCCCCATCGGGATAAGCACCGAGAAATCGAATTGCTTGATACCGAGAAGCATCGGCTGATAAAGCCCGAAGAACAGAAGAAGCGACGAAGAGCTTAATCCGGGAACGATAAAGCTGAGCCCCCAGAAAAGGCCGCACAGCAAAAAGGCGAAAAATCCTTCGGTAAGCTGCAGCGTTTGATTGGTTTTTAAAAGGAAGAGCAAGGAAAGCATAACAAGGAAGGCGGCCACCATGGAAATATACGAGCCATAGCTTCTTTGCTTCTCTCCCGCATCCTTAAAGAGCCCCGGCATCGTGCCGATGATAAAGCCGACGAAGGCACAGGTCACCAGCTCACTGCTCTTTTCCATCAGCCATTCGGTAACGCCCGCAAGGCCGACAAAGCCAACAGCGACCCCGAAGAAAAAGAAGCCGAGCATGAGCCAATGCTTTTTAAGATTTTCTTTGGGACTCGAAAGCACCTCGATGATCGGGCGATACATCCCGAAGGCCGCGCAAAGCGCGCCGCCCGAAAGGCCCGGCAAAATAGCGCCGCACCCAACCACGATGCCTTCTACGATCCACAAAAGAAAAACGAGAGTTTTTTTCACGTTTTTTATCCTCAACAAAAAATTTCCGCCCCCGCTTCATAGAAAAAAGCGGTTTCGGGCAAATTTTGCAAGTTACGAAAAAGTTATTCCTAATTATTATAGCACAAAGAGATCTGTTTGGGAATAGGAAAAGCAAATATTTTTATAAATTTTACATTTCCCTTGGAAAAAGCAAGCAAAAAAGTGTTTTTTAGGGTATATTTTTCTTTTACTTGCTCATACTGGTGATAGATTTTCTGATAAAGGAGAGAAAAAATGACGCTCACACAAAAAGAATCCAGCCTGCTTAAGGACCTCAAGGGACAGGAGGAGCTTTGCATCGGCAAATACGCAAAGTACGCAAACGACGCCAAATCGAACGAGCTTAAGATGCTTTTTAACGAGATGAAGGCAACCGAGGAGACCCACCTTCGCACGATCAACGATATGATGAACGGCACCGTTGCCCCCGTCAGCGCCCCCCTCAGCGCCAACAACGATCATTGCACCAAGGTCAGCTACGCGAACGAGAACGATAAAAATGCCGACGCTTTCCTTTGCAAGGATATGCTGACGACCGAAAAGCACGCTTCGGCTCTTTACGATACCTGCGTCTTTGAATTTTCCGACCCCGCCGCCCGTAAGCTTCTCAACCATATTCAAGCCGAGGAGCAGCAGCACGGCGAAAGGATCTATTGCTATATGAAAGCCAACGATATGTATAGCTAAGAAAAAAGCAGCCGAATGGCTGCTTTTTCTTTATTCGCCCTTCTCTTCTGCGGGCGTTTCCTTTTTCGGGGCTTTTTTCTTGTTTTTCTTTTTGACCTCGCCGGCGGGGGCACCGAGGTCGATACCCTCTTGAATGCAGATAGGTGTTGGAACCGTGGCGTCACGGTAGAGGGTACGGTTGGCAAACTCCTTCGGCACGGGCGAAAAATCGGTGCTTCGCTCGGCAAGCCGATCGTGCCAGGTGTTATAGAATTCGGTGAAGCGCCCCTCGTCAAGGGCTTCCCTTATCTTCTTCATCAGCTCGTTGTAGAAATAGAGGTTGTGGATAACCGCAAGGCGCATACCGAGCATTTCTCTGGCCTTGAAGAGATGGCGAACGTAGGCGCGCGAATAACGGCGGCAGACGGGGCAGCCGCATAATGGGTCGATCGGCTTCTCGTCGGCATAATACTGCTCGTTATTGATGTTCATCTTACCGTGCCAGGTGAAAAGGTTGCCGTGGCGCGCGTTACGGCTGGGCATAACGCAATCGAAGAAATCGACGCCGCGGTAGACCGCCTCCAAAATATTCTGAGGGGTACCGACGCCCATTAAGTAACGCGGCTTGTTTTCGGGCATATGGGGCTCGACCGCATCGATAATGCGGTACATGACCTCGGCCTCTTCTCCAACGGCAAGGCCGCCGATGGCGTAGCCGTCAAGATCAAGCTCGGCAATGCGCTTCATATTGTCGATACGAAGGTCTTCGTAGGTGCTTCCCTGGTTGATGCCGAACAAAAGCTGCTGCTTATTGATGGTATCGGGAAGCGCGTTTAAGCGATCGTGCTCGGCCTTACTGCGGATAAGCCAACGAATGGTACGCTCGCTCGATTGCTTGGCGTACTCGTAGGATGCGGGGTTTTCAACGCATTCGTCAAAGGCCATGGCGATGGTGGAAGCGATATTCGACTGAATACGCATACTCTCCTCGGGCCCCATAAAGATACGCTTACCGTCCATATGCGAATTGAAGTAAACGCCCTCCTCGTAGATCTTGCGGATCTTGGAAAGCGAAAAGACCTGAAATCCGCCCGAATCGGTCAGGATCGGCTTATTCCAGTTAAAGAATTTATGCAGACCGCCCATGCGCTTGATCAGCTCATCCCCCGGGCGGATATGCAGGTGATAGGTGTTCGAAAGCTCGACCTGCGTGTCGATCTCTTCAAGATCGCGGGTGGAAATCCCCCCTTTAACGGCGGCGCTTGTGCCAACGTTCATAAAAACCGGGGTCTCGATAACGCCGTGAACCGTCGTCATACGGCCGCGACGGGCCTTTCCCTCTTTTTTCAAAAGCTCAAACATAGATATTCTCCAAACTATAATGGGATTAATGCTGGATACGGTTAAATTCGCGATCCAGCTTGTTTTTCGTAAAGGTCATGGCGATCGGGCGCCCGTGGGGGCATACCGTGATAGAGGGGTTCCTCAAAACCTCTTCGATCAGCCATACGATGTGCGCCTCGTCATAGCTTCGCCCGCCCTTGATCGCCGCCTTGCAGGCAACGCTGTAAAGCGCCCTTTCCTGCCTTGAAAGCGATGCGAGCGCGGGATCGGTCTCCCCGTTTGCAAGCGACGAAAGCATTTCAAGGAACAATTCCTTCGCGTCCTCTGGGCTAAGCAGGGCGGGAACGGCGTCAAGATAAAGCTTGTTCCCCTTTCCCGAGAAGGAATAGCCGACCGCCTCTAAATCGCCTCTTGCCTCTTCGGCGGCCGCCCCTTCGGGCGCGGTAACCGATACGGGCATAGGAAGAAGCAGCCCTTGCGAAGCCGTGCCGCCGACCTTCCCTCTTTCACGAAGAAGCTTTTCGTACAGAATACGCTCGTGCGCCGCATGCTTGTCTATCAAAAGCAAGCGATCCCCCTGCTCAACGATCACGTAGGTGGAAAAGGCCTCGCCCACCAAGCGGTAAGGCGCTACCGTTTCTTGCTTTTCTTCTTCGTCCTTTTCCTTGGCAGAAGGCGCCTCGACCGATTCGGCCTTCGCGCCTTTTTTCACCTCATTCGGTAGTCCTTTTTCCTCTTTTATCGGCTCATTTGTATAAGAAACCTTACACGAAGGGGCGGCAACCTTAACAAAAGGTGCCTCATCCTTCACGGTCGGAGCCTTCGCAAAGGGGCTCGTATATTGCGGAAGAGAGCGCGCCTCGTCTTTTTCGGGAGAAGCAACCGTAGGTTCTTCTCGTTTTACGGCGATCTCGTGGCTTTTTTCCTCTTTTTCCCGAACGCTCGAAAGCGCGGAAAGCACCTCGATCGATTGCTTGGGGGTAAGCAGCGTCTGCCCGCCGTAGGATGCGGCGGGGGCAGCGCTCTCTTTTCTCGTGAAGGGCGAGGGGGCGCTTTTCGGGACACTCGGTGTAAGCTCGGGGCGGTAAGCAGCCTCGGTAAGGGCGCCCTTTACCGCGTGATAAACCACCTCGAAGACCGGCTTCTCGTCTGAAAAACGAACCTCAAGCTTCGCCGGATGCACGTTCACGTCAACAGCGCCGGGGGTGATGGTCAAGAATAGATATCCAATCGGAAACTTTCCGGGGGCTATATACGAATGAAAGGCCTGCTCTAAGGCCGCCACCATAGTCTTACTGCGGATATAGCGACCGTTAATAAACATATTTTGTTGATTGCGGTTTCCTCTTACGTGGTCGCTTCGACCGATAAAGCCAGAAGCCTCCATGCTTCCAAGCCTTCCCGTGATCGGCAAAAGCTTGTTGGCAAACTCACGCCCCTCAATGGCGTAGATCACGCTAAGCAGCTTTCCGTCCCCCGCCGTTTGAAAGCGAGTATCCCCGTCAACGATCAAGGTAACGGCGATCTCGGGGTGCGAAAGGGCGATCTTTTCGGCATAAGAAGCGGCGGTCGCCGTTTCGGTCGCATCCTTTTTCAGAAATTTGCGACGGGCGGGCACGTTGCCGAACAGCTCACGCACAAGGACGGTGGTACCGTGCTGGCACCCGATCTCCGAGACCTCGGTGATCTGCCCGTATTCGGCGTGAAGCATCGTGCCGAAAGGGGCTTCTTGCGTGCGCGTAACGATCTCAAGCACCGATACCCCCGCAATGGCGGCAAGCGCCTCTCCGCGAAAGCCGAGCGTGGCGATCTCATCAAGGTCACAGGCCTCTTTGATCTTGCTGGTCGCGTGGCGTTGCAAAGCGATCGGCAGATCCTCAGACGAAATACCGCAGCCGTTATCGCTGACACGGCAAAGCGTGACCCCACCGTTGCGAAGCTCGGCCGTTATGGCGGTGGCGCCCGCGTCGATGGCGTTTTCCATCAATTCCTTTAAGACCGAGGCGGGGCGGTCAACGACCTCGCCCGCTGCGATCAGATTCGCGACCTCTTGGGTCAGAAGATTGATTTTTCCCACGGAAATTCCTCTTTATTTCAGGATTTTTTTCAGCTCGAACAAAAGGTTCATCGCTTCAATGGGGGTCAGGGTATTCAGATCGACCAAGCGGATCTTGTCGGCCGCCTCGCAAGCGGCGCTGTTGTAGATCGCGCCGAGAAGCCCTTCCTCCTCTTCCCTTTCCTTCTTCGGGGCGGGCAAAGCGACCTTCCCTTCGGTTTCGATCTCGGCAAGGACTTGCTTGGCGCGCTTGATGACCTCTTGCGGTACGCCCGCGAGCTTGGCTACCTCGATGCCGTAGCTTTCATCGGCCGCGCCCCTGACCACCTTGCGGAGAAACAAAACCGTATCCCCCCGCTTTTTGGCGGTGATGTTATAGTTGACAACGCCTTTAAGCTCTTCTTCCATTCCCGTAAGCTCGTGGTAATGGGTCGCGAAAAGGGTGCGGGCGCCGATCTTCTTTTCGGTGTATTCGACCACGGCGCGCGCGATCGCCATCCCGTCGTAGGTGCTGGTACCGCGACCGACCTCGTCGTAGATGATCAGCGAGCGCTTGGTGGCGTTAAGAAGAATATTGGCGACCTCGTTCATCTCTAACATAAAGGTCGATTGACCCGAGGCCAGATCGTCCGACGCGCCAACACGCGTAAAGATCTTATCGGTGATCCCGATGATCGCCTCCCTTGCGGGAACGAAGGAGCCGATCTGCGCCATAAGGGTGATAAGAGCCACCTGACGCATATAGGTTGATTTACCCGCCATATTCGGGCCGGTTATGAGATAAAGCGAATGCTTTTCTACGTCAAGCTCGGTATCGTTCGGTACGAAATAGCTGTCCGAAACGAATTTTTCCACCACGGGGTGACGGCCGTCTTTGATCAAGAGCTCCCACCCGTCGTCTACCTCGGGGCAGCAATAATTATTCTTGGCCGCCGCCTCGGCAAGCGAGAGATAGACGTCAAGCTCGGCAATCCTTGCCGCCGTATTCTGAATACGGGCGGAGGCCGCGGCGACGGTATCGCGGATCTCGGCAAAGATCTCGTATTCAAGCGCCGCAAGCTTTTCGGCGGCACCGAGAACCGTCGCTTCCATTTCCTTCAATTCCTCGGTGATATACCGCTCGGAATTCACAAGGGTCTGCTTGCGGATATACCGATCGGGGACGAGGTGGGAATTGAGCTTGGTCACCTCTATGTAATAGCCGAAGACCTTATTATAGCTGACGCGCAGATTTTTGATGCCCGTCGCTTCTCTTTCCTCGGCCTCGATCTGCTCGATCCAGCCCTTTCCGTTCTTCTGAATACTGCGCAGATAATCAACGTCGGCGTTATAGCCCTCCTTGATCATTCCACCCTCCCGTACCGTGAGGGGAGGATTTTCGGCGATCGAAGCGTCGATCAGCCCGTAAAGATCGGTCAGCGTATCAAAATCGGTGCGAAGCTCCTTGATGCATTCGCTTTTGCAAGGAGAAAGCAACGGCAGAAGGCTTGGCAGATCGCGTATGCTTGTCCCGATCGCGAGCAGATCGCGCGCGTTGGCCGAGCCGTAGACCACGCGGGCGGTAAGCCGTTCAAGATCCAAAACGCCCGAAAGCGAATCGCGCAGATCCGTACGGAGCATATAGTCGCCGAAAAAGTCCTTGACCGCGCCTTGGCGGCGACGGATCAAGGAAGAGGATATCAAGGGTTTAACGATATAGGAACGCAGAAGGCGCGCACCCATCGCGGTCTTGGTTTTATCAAGAACCCAGAGAAGCGAGCCGCGTTTTTCCTTGGTTCGCATGGTTTCCACCAGTTCAAGGTTTCGGCGTGTGGCGAGATCGAGCTCCATATACTGGCCGCCGGTATAGACGGTCAGCTCACGCAAGAAGGTAGGCTCGCATTTTTGCGTAAGGCGGATATATTCCAAAAGGGCGCCAACCGAGGAAAGCAACGCGTTCGCATCAAGCAAAGCGGCCCTCTCGCCAAAGCAAAGAAGGGCGTTTTCCTTCGCCTTTTTCAGATCGAAAAGCGGGGCGTTTTTATCTTCGATAAGCGTGCCGAAGCGCTCTCTTGCAAAATCGCAAAACTCGCTGATCTTCTCTTCCCCTATATTCAGAACCGCCTCGCGCGGGGCGTAGACCCCCATCTCGTTCAAAAGGCGGGCCATACGGTCCTCCCCGCTAACGAGCGTGGCGTACACCTGCCCCGTGGATATATCGGCGAAGGCGGCGCCGATGCCCTCTTCACCAAAACAAAGAGAAGCAAGATAATTGTTACGCCCACCCTCCAAGACCTCGGTATCGGTTACGGTACCGGGGGTCACGACGCGAATGACCTCGCGCTTGACGATGCCGGGGGCCTTGGGGTCCCCGATCTGCTCGCAGACTGCCACGCGGTAGCCGAGCTTCACCATTTCCCCGATATACTGATCGGCCTTATGGAAGGGAACGCCGCACATCGCCGCGCGCATGCCGCCGCCGCAATCGCGCCCGGTAAGCGTTAATTCGAGATCGCGCGAGATCGTAACGGCATCCTCAAAAAAGCATTCGAAAAAATCCCCGAGGCGGTATAAGAGAATATACCCCGGGTACTCTTTTTTGATATCGAGATATTGCTGCATCATCGGAGAGGGAGAGGTCATCTCCTCAATCCGTTTTAACGCCTCCTGCATATCAGTGCGAGCAGCCGCCGCAGCTGGAGCAATCGTGCGTGCAGCCGGGGATCTCGCCGAAGGCGTAGAAGGAGATATCGGCGTTTACCTGCTGCATTAAGGCGTTCACCTTTTCTTGCGCCGCCGCAAGGGCCACGTACGCCTCGTGCGAGGTGATGGCCTCGGCAAGCTCAGAAACGCGGGCATTGACCTTTTCGGCGGCCGCCTCGGCCTCCGCATCGGCAAAGGGCTTGGCGTAAAGCTCGCCAAGCAGGGTGCGCTCGGCCCCGTATTCGATCAGGAGATTTTGCAGCTCCCCGTTGCTGTCATACGCCCGTTTCGCTTCGTTGAAGGCAATGATGTCGGGGTCCTTTCCCAGCGTGACCCCAAGCGCCTTGGTTGCTTCTTTAACCGTCATTTTCTTTCTCACTTTCCTTTATGACACCGTACATCGCATACGCGTCGGCACGGTCTATTTGAATCGGCAGGCGGCGACCGAGACAGTCACCATCCCCCTTAAAATGAACTAACTTTCCCCCGTCTGTCCGCCCGCTGATCATAGTTTCGTCGGTTTTCGAAGGGCTATCCGCAAAGACCCAAACGGTTTTTCCGAGATAGGTCTTGGCGATCGAGGAGGCGACCTCGGTCTGGGTATCGAGCAAGCGGCGCATCCGCTCGCCCTTACTTTCGTCGGAAATCTGCCCCTCTAAGCCGGCGGCAGGCGTTCCCTTTCGCGGTGAATAGATGAAGGAATAGACCATATCAAAACGCACCGCTTTTAAAATTTCAAGCGTCGCCAAAAAATCCTCTTCGGTCTCCCCCGGAAAGCCGACGATGATATCGGTGGAAAGGACGATTCCCTCGCGCGCTTTGCGAAGCTTTTTGACAATGTCAAGATACCGCGCCGTATCGTAGCGGCGGTTCATCGCCGAAAGGATACGGTCGCTTCCCGATTGAAGCGGCAGATGGAAGGCGGGGGCGATCTTCTTTTCTTCACCAACGACCCTTATCAGCTCATCGGGCACGTCCTTCGGGTGGCTGGTCATAAAGCGGACGGTAAAATCACCGGGAAGGCGGCAGATCCGCCGCAAAAGCTCGGCAAAATCACAGTCTCCGCGGTAGGAATTCACGTTTTGCCCAAGCAGGGTGATCTCGCGGCATCCTTCGTCGATCATACGGCGGGCTTCCGCTAAGATATCGGCGCTGTTACGGCTTCTCTCGCGCCCACGAACATAAGGGACGATGCAATACGAGCAAAAATTGTTGCACCCGTACATAATGCTGAGCCAGCCCTTGTGCTTTTCCTTTCGGCAGGGGGGCGCCCCTTCGACGATGGGGGGCTTTTCTTCTCCCTTTACGAATACGCGTTTTTCTCTATTAAGCCTTTCTTCTATGGTTTTTCCAAGATCGGGAAGCGAGGCGGGGTCCAGCGTGAAATCCACGTAAGGATAGCTTTTTCTCAACTGCTCGATGCGGTGATCCTGCGCCGTCATACAGCCGCAAACGCCGATCAAGAGACCTCCGTCTTTTTCTTTTTGCTTTTTAAAGCTGCCGATGATCGAGAGCGCCTTTTGCTCGGCATGCTCGCGGATCGCGCAGGTGTTGAGAAGGATAAGCCCCGCCTCCTCCGCCTTCTCGACGGGGATAAAGCCAAAGGACGCCGCCTGCCCCGTAAGCTTTTCACTGTCTGCCTCGTTCTGCTGACAGCCGAAGGTCAAAACGTAAACGCCGATCGGCAAGCCAAGGGTACGCCGCCGCTCAATATGCGCGGTTATCGCTTCAAAGCCTTGGGAAGTAAGATTTTCCGTAGACATCGTATAACTCCAAATAATATATATCTTTACTATAATAGCATACTGTCGACGAAAAATCAAGGTATCCCCAAAAATCTTCACTTTTTTTCGCGGGGCGTCAAAAAGGAAAGCGGCCCGCGGAAGACGCGGGCGGAAATATCCCCCGCCCCCATAACCACGATCTTATCCCCTTCTTTTGCCTCGCTTCGGCTAAAAGCGATCGCTTCCTCGGGGGTTTCGAAATACAGCGCGCCACGGCCGATCGCCGCGGCGAGCGAGCGCCCGTCGACGATCCCCCCGTCGCTCTCGCGGGCGGCGTAGATCCCCACCACGATCGGCACGTCGCAAAGCGCCAAGGCCGAGGCGGTTTCGGCAAAGAGGCTTTTGGTTCTTGAAAAGGTATGCGGCTGAAAAATGCAAAAAAGACGCCCACGGCCGCGAAGGCTCGAAAGTGTTGCGCGGATCTCTGTGGGATGGTGGGCGTAATCGTCGTAATAGGCGACCCCGTCTTTTTCCCCGCGCAGCTCCCCCCTTCGTCCGACACCCGAAAACGCAGAAAGCGCCGAGAGCGCGCAGTGGGGCGATATCCCCGCCGCCAAGGCCGAGGCCGTGGCCGCAAGGGCGTTTATTACGTTATGCTTACCGGGAACCTTTAATTCGATCGGCCCGATCCTTTCCCGATTGACAAGCAGGGTGAAGTGATAATTCCCCCCGCAGTTACGAAGATCGGCGGCCGAAACGTCCGCCCCGCAGGAAAGCCCGAAGGTCAGGATCGGCTTCAAGATCCCCACCGACGCTTTGACGGCGTTTTGGCAATCAATGCCGATGACCGCCGTTTTGACCGAGGGGAGGGAAAGATACGCGCGGAAGGAAGAGATGACAGAAGCCAGATCGGAAAAATAATCGGGGTGATCCCATTCGGCGTTGGTAAGCGTCGCGACCGTGGGGCAAAAGCGCAAAAAGGCGTCGTAATATTCACAGGCCTCGAAAATGAAATAATCCTCTTTCCCCTCCCGGTAGCCGTCAAGACGGTCGGGAAAAGACGCGCCGACGGCGGCGGTCGGAAAAACGCCTGCGTTTTCGGCGATCACGGTACACATGGCGCTTACCGTGCTTTTGCCGTGCGTGCCCGCGATCCCGATCCTTTCGCGGTATCCCTTCATCAGCCAGCCGAGAAAATCGGCGCGCGAAACAAGGGGGATCCCCAAATCTCTTGCCCTTTTATACTCGGGGTGATCTTTTTCGATCGCACCGGTATAAACCGCCAAATCGGCGTCTATAATAGGAGTGTTCTCCCCGGGTGAAAAGACGGGTATACCCGCAAGAGAAAGCGACATCACCCCCTCGTTGCAGGCGCTATCCGACCCCATGACCGAATACCCGCGGGCGACGCTCATTTTTGCCAGCACGCACATGCTGACTCCGCCGATGCCGATAAAATAGATCGTCTTGACCCTTGGCATCAAAAGATCAAGCGCTCCCTCTTTTGCGTGATCGGTGTTGTGTACAGCCATCTCCGTTCCCCCTCGACAAAGTATTGCATTTTGCGATTTTTACACCAAAAAAGCAACATTTTTTATACAAATTTTATAAAAATGTTCAAGTGAAGTTCTCTGTTTTTTCACATTTTCCCGATATAATGAAACTGTCAGAAAGTTAATCAACCCGTTAAACAGAAAGGATATTCATATGCAAATCACAGACATCAAAATCCGCAAATTCTTTGATGAGGGCCCGATGAAAGCGGTCGTTTCGGTCACCTTCGACGATGCGCTCGCCGTACACGACATCAAGGTGATCTACGCCCGCGACCGTTATTTTATCGTGATGCCCTCCCGCAAAAATCCGGACGGCAGCTTCCGTGACATCGTTCACCCCATTAACGCCGCCTTCCGCCAAGAGCTGGAGAGCGCGGTCATCGACGCTTATAACGTACAGCTGGTCGCCTACCGCGAAAGCGAGGCTTACGAAGCGCAAAACGAAGAAGCCGAGATCGGCGTTCTTTGATCCGATAAAGAAAACGAAGTCCCCACGGTTCTTTCCCACCGTGGGGCTTTTTACGTATAGAGTAACGCGGATCTTTGCCGCGAAGAGGAGAAAGTATGAAAATCCTGATGATAACCACCGCCATGGGGCTTGGGGGCGCCGAGACCCATATCCTTTCATTAGCCAACGAGCTTGTCAAAAGGGGACACACGGTTTTCTTAGCCTCACGCGGCGGCGTAATGGAGGAAGCGCTTAATCCGCGCGTACGTCGGGTACGGATCGGGGGCTCTCTTTCCCCAAGGATCGCCTACCGCGATTATCGGCTTCTCTTGCACCTTTGCCGCGAGGAAGCGATCGAGGTCATCCACGGCCATACGCGCGCCGTTAATCTCATCGCCCATTGTCTATACCGAAAGACAAATATCCCCTTCGTCAGCACGGTGCATTGGACCTTTTCCGCCAAGCAGCCGAAAAAGGCGCTTTCACGGTGGGGGGAACGGCAATTGGCGGTCTCGCAGGATATCAAAGCGTATCTATTAGAAAAATATGCTACGTCGCCCGATCTTGCAGCTTGTACCGTCAACGGGATCGACACCGAGCTATTTAAAGGCGCTCGCAAAAAAGAGAAAACGCTTCTGCATATCAGCCGCCTCGATCGGGGGCGGGAAAGATGCGCCGATCTTTTGCTTGAAATCGCCCCCGAGCTTGCCGAAGCGGGGGTATACGAGCGCCTGGATATCGTGGGAGACGGCGATTGCTTTTTGCGGTTATCGGAGCTTGGTGAGGAAATAAACCGCCGAATCGGAAGAAAATTTATCCACTTCTACGGGGGGCGTGCCGATACCGAGAGCTTTCTTGAAAAAGCGGCTTGCTTCGTGGGTGTCTCACGCGCGGCGTTGGAAGCGATGGCGGCCGAATGTCGCGTTGTTTTATGCGGCAACGAGGGCTACGGTGGTATTTTTTCCCCAAAGGATGCAAAGCGCCACGCAAAAAGCAATTTTTGCTGTCGGGGGATGCGGGAGGCTACGGCGGAAGCATTACTTTTTGATCTTCTACGCTTACCGACAACGGGCGGTGGCGAAGAAAACCGCGCCTTTATTAAAAAATATTATACGGTTGCCCGCATGGCAAACGATGCCGAAAGAATGTACGCATCGCTTCCCCCACGAAAAAAGAAAAGAAAAAAGGCCACCCTTTGCGGCTATTACGGCTATGGAAATGTAGGGGACGAGGCGATGCTTTCGGTGCTTTACGATCGGCTTACGGCCGCGGGGTATTCGGTCAATATCCTTTCGGGACGCCCGCGCGAAACGAAAAAGCGGCACCCCTGCCTCGCCCTTCGGCGTTTCTTCTTCCCGTCGGTTTTTTTATCGCTTCTTTTTTCGGATCTTTTCGTTTTGGGCGGCGGCAATCTTTTGCAAAACGAAAGCAGCAGCCGTTCGCTGCTTTACTATGCGTCGCTCGCGCGCATCGCCAAGCTTTTTCATAAGCCGATATGGCTTCAATCAATAGGTATCGGATCTTATCAAGGCGATTATGCAAAGAAAACCATTCAAAAAACGTTGGATATCTGCGACCTCGCTGTCTTTCGGACACACGCGGATCTTGATAAGGCGCGCGCCCTTTCCCAAAACCCGAATTTCTTTTTTTCACCCGACGCCGCCCTCTTTTTTCCCTTTGACCGCTTCCCTAAAAAAAAGAGAAAAAGACCCGCCGTCGCGGTATCGTTAAAGGATGAAAAAACGCTACCCGCGGCCCTGCTTACCGCCCTTGAAAAAGAGGGACTTGATATCTTTTTCCTTGTGATGAATCCAAAAGATCTCGCCGCCGCGAAGGCAGCCGCCCGCGGGAGGACGGTCTATATCCCCCGCTCGGTAGGCGAAGCGATCTCTCTTCTCTGCGGCGCCTCGCTGGCGCTGGGCGAGCGGCTTCATTTTGCCGTCTTTTCCTTCGGGCTCGGAATCCCCTTTCTTTCGTTGGACGCATCCGAAAAGGTGATTGATTTTTGCTATGAGATCACCCTTGCCGCAAAAAGGGCTGGCTATTCGGATGCCAAAGGAATATACGAAAGAGGAAGTGCCCGTGATACGGCCGACACGCTTTATCAAAAGGCTATCTCCCTACTGTCAAAAAAAGAGTACGCCGATAAAAGAAGTGCCGTTCATACGTCTTTTTTTCTTTTCTAACGAAAAGCCACGCCCGAGTTTGGGCGTGGCTTTTTTCTTGGCGGGGAATCAACCGGTTTCTCTTGCAAAAGAAGCGTGTTTGTGTTAAAATGAATAAAATGTTTTGCTTTTTGGAGGCATTATGAATATTTGCGTATACGGCGCCGCCAGCAACAAGATCGACCCCCTTTACACAGAAAAGGTCGAGGAGCTGGGAAGGCTGCTTGCAAAAAGAGGACACGGCCTCGTTTACGGGGGTGGGGCGAACGGCCTGATGGGGGCGGTTGCCCGCGGCGTTTCCGCGGAGGGGGGAGAGATCCTCGGTGTTGCCCCCTCGTTTTTTAAGCCGGACGGTGTTTTATACACCGCGTGTACTCAATTCATCTATACCGATACCATGCGGGAAAGAAAGCAAGCGATGGAGGATCATTCCAACGCCTTTCTTGTCACCCCGGGCGGCATCGGTACCTTTGAAGAATTTTTTGAGATCTTAACGCTTCGTAAGCTGGGGCGTCACAAAAAGCCGATCGCCGTTTATAACCTCAACGGATATTTCGATCCCGCGCGCGCCCTGCTTGATCGCGCGGTGGAAGAAGGCTTTATGGATCACTGTGACGATTCGCTATGCCTCTTTTCCGGCGATCCCGAAGCGATTCTTTCGTATCTCGAAGCGAACGAATAAAAAAGAAAAACGGCGGTTGCCGTTTTTCCTTTAATGCGTTCTCGTTATGCGCCCGATCTCTTTTCCGTCAACCGAAAGCACCATATCGGCGCTCGTCATCCCCGGTTCCATCACAAGGGTAACGCGGTGGCCGAAAACGACCGCCTCTAAACGGTAAGCGACCTCGACGATGCCCCGTATCTCGTCATACACATAGCCGTTGATCACAAGCTCGGTACGGCCGAAGGAACGGTAGGCTGCAATATGCATTCCCTCGTAGACGGTATCGAAGAAGCAATGCTTGCGCGCCTTGGCGGGGCGAAGCGGTTGGCTTTCGGGAAGAGGGGGGGTATTCTCTTCCCCGTTTTCTTCGGCAAAAAACGTTTCTCCCTCGCTGTTTTCCAGCAAGCGGCGAAAAAGGGCTTCCACCTCGGTTTTATCAAGCCTTGTGATCCTTGAAAGCGCGCGGCCGCCGAGAAATCCGCGGCACAGATTATATATGATAAAAAGATGGGCGGCGGTATCGATAAAGCCGAGCGTGCCGTAGCCGAGCAAGGAAAAAGCAAAGATCAAAAGAGTATCAAGCCCGTAAAGCGCCGCAGCGACGGCTAAGGCGCCGTAATTTTTCTTCGCCTTATACCAAAGATACACGTAAAGGGCGCAAAGGCAGAAGGAAAGAAAGATCCCTGCGGTGATAAACAGCGTTTCCCCGGTTGCGATCCCGATCGATTTGCCGTACAGAAAAGTCGCCGTCGGTGAAAAGGCGGCAAAAAAGAAATACATCGCCCCGCCCGAAAGGCTGATGACGAGATTCACGATGGCCAACACCGCAACGAAGCCGAGATCGGCCGTAGCGCGGCGATAGCGAAGGGCGTATCGCATTTCCTTTTCCATAGCGTTCTCCTTGTTTTTTGCGTGTATGTTGCATTGTAGCATACTTTTTTCAAACTGTCAACGAAAGAGAGCATTTTCTATGATTTATCTTATCAGCGCCTGCCTTCTTGGATGCGCGTGCCGCTACGACGGGCAAAGCAAGCCGATTTCCCCTTTGGTAAAAAGGCTTATGGAAAAGGCAACGCTTATTCCCGTTTGCCCCGAGATCCTCGGGGGTCTTTCTACCCCGCGTCCGCCCGCCGAGATCGTAGGCGATCGCGTTATAAACGCGAATGGGGTCGACGTAAGCGCCGCCTACCGAAAGGGGGCCGAGGAAGCGCTTTCTCTTGCAAGGCTCTATAACGCCCAAGGGATCATTCTGCGGGATAAAAGCCCCTCTTGCGGAAAAGGAAGGATCTACGACGGCAGCTTTTCGCGTACCCTCACCGATGGGAATGGGGTCACTGCCGCCCTCTTTCGGGAAGCGGGAATCCCGATTTTCAGCGAGGGGGAAATTGAGGAGCTTCTTTCTCTTCTTTAAAATAATTTTAAAGAAAGGGTTGCAATCCTTGTCGAAAATGGTATAATAAATGTATAAAGTAATATATATGGGAAAGGAGTCCCTATGGAAGATTTTAACGAAAAGATCTCCGGCTCGGGTATCACCATTAAGGTATTCGGGGTCGGCGGCGGTGGGAACAACGCCGTTGAATGGATGATCTCCAACAATATACACGGCGTAGAGTTTATCGCCGTAAATACCGACGGGCAGGCCTTAAACGCCTCCCGCGCCTCTACGAAGATCGAGATCGGGCGCACGGTCACGCACGGCCGCGGCGCGGGCTCAAATCCCGAGATCGGCCGCAAGGCCGCCGAAGAGGATATCGAAGCCATCCGCGAGGCGATCGCGGGCGCCGATATGATCTTTGTCACCGCCGGTATGGGTGGCGGAACCGGTACGGGCGCTGCCCCCGTTATCGCGCACGAAGCGCACGAAGCGGGGATCTTGACGGTCGGTATCGTAACGATGCCCTTCTCCTTTGAGGGAAAAAAGCGCAATACGCAGGCCGAGGCCGGTATCGAAGCGCTCCGCCAAGAGGTTGACTCGCTGATCGTGATCCCCAACGATCGCTTAAAGCAGGTTTCCGAGGATAAGATCACCTTAGCCAACGCCTTCCGTATCGCCGATAACGTTCTGCTTCAAGGTGTTAGCAGCGTTTCCGAGCTGATCAACGTACCCGGCTTTATCAACCTCGACTTTGCCGACGTTAGCACCATTATGAAGGATGCGGGCTTTGCCCACATGGGGGTTGGCATCGGGCGCGGTGCCGATAAGGCCGAGATGGCTGCCAAGCAAGCCATCTGCTCTCCCCTTCTTGAAACCTCGATCGCCGGGGCGACCGGTATTCTCGTCAGTATTACGGGCGCGCCTGACGTGCCGCTCGACGATATTTCCCTGGCATCCGATCTTATCGCGCGCGAAAGCCACCCCGATGCCAATATCATCTGGGGGGCAACCTTCGATCCCACGCTTTCCGACGAGATGCGTATTACCATCATCGCCACGGGCTTTGAAGGGGCGAAGCATCCGGTTGCGATGCAACGTGCCCCCGAAAGAAGCGCGATCGACAGCTTCTTCGCCGGGCGTGAGGAAAAGAAAAAGGAAGAGGAAGAGGCTATGCCGCCTCGCCAGACCCCCACGACCATCCTTTCGGACGAGGACTTTGAAGAGGTGATCAACGTGCTTCATCACCCCTTTAAGGGCGCGAAGCGGGATCTTTGATCTTTTTTTCCGAAGTATCTTGTAATTTCTTATAAAATATGCTATAATCAAACTACCTAACAAGGAGGTAAATACTATGAAAAAAACCATGATCCGCATTCTTTCCCTCATCACCGTTCTCATTCTTTCTTGCGTAGCGCTTACCTCATGTGGTCTCTTCCCGCCGACCGATCCCTTTGACGCGAAAGCCAACCTTGAAAGAAACGAGTATCGTGCAGCAAAATACGATACCGATGGCGCAGAATCGGTTCTCCTCATTGGGCTTTACGCCGCCGATGTTGACGATTTCACCTCGGTCGTAACCGGTGAAAAGGACGGCGAGTACGTGGCGATCATCTACTTTGAAACCGCTGATCACGCCAAAGCCGAGTTCGACGACGTAGAAGAATACGCCAAAGACCGTTCCAATTATAAAGAGGATTGGAAGATCAAGCAGATCGGCTCGATCGTTTATTACGGCTCTGAGCTTGCTATTAAAGCGGCCTCTAAATAAACGGGCTGTCGCATTTTGGCATAACCGCAAACAAAAAGAGTTGTACTGACTTGCAGTGCAACTCTTTTTTATATTTTCCGTATTCTGTCGGCTTTCTTGGGAAATTCATTTCCCAAGAATTTATTAAAATTTTGTTTGCTATCGCCGCTTTCATTTTTCGACGTACGAAAGTACGCCTAACAGAAAGAAAACGGCAATTTCTGCTCCAAATCCGTTCGCCTGTCTTTTATTCGATCAATTCTTTTTCGGTGAAGCGGTATTTCTTTCCGCAAAAGCGACAAAAGGCCTCCAACTCGCGGGGATGCCCCTCGGCCTCCTCCTCATCAAGCATTTGCAAAATTTCCTTCTCGCCAACGCGCAGGATGCCTTTATGCATACGCTCGCGGCTGCAATCGCAGACGTAGGCGGTTTGCAACTCGTCAAAGACGTCGAAGGGGATATTTTTCATCGCGATCTCGGCGATATCGCCAACGCTCATTTTGTTGGAGAAAAGGCGAGAGATATCCGAAAGGTTGCGGGCGTTTTCCTCTAAATGCGTAATGACCTCAGGATCCGCGAAGGGCAAAAGCTGCACCAACACCCCGCCTGCCGAAAGGCAGGTCTTATCCCGATCGACGGTGACGCCAAGGGCGCAAAGGGTGGGCACCTGCTCGCTTTCCGCAAAATAGCGCGTAATATCCTCGGCGATCTCGCCGCTTTGCAAAGCGACCGTACCGATATGCGGCTCCCCTTCCCCGTCCTCACGTATGACCGAAAGCGTTCCCTGTCCGACAGCGGCGCCGACGTCCAGCTTTTTGTTGGCCTTACGCGGCGGGTCGGCCATCGGGTTTTCGATATATCCCTTTACGTTCCCGAAATAATCGGCAACGGCCAACATCTTACCGATCGGGCCGTCCCCGCTCAGCGAAAAAGTGATGCGGTTCTTTTCTTCGCCCATCAGCGACCCCACCATCGAAGCGGCAGTCAAAAGGCGGCCGAGGGCGGCACTCGCCGTCGGCTCGGTGTTATGATACGAAATCGCGGTGTTCACGATATCGGTGGAATCCAGCACCAGAATGCGGGCGCTACCGTCTTGCGACATGCCCCGTAAAAGCTTACCCATTTTCTATCCTCGTTTATTGATCTTTTTCGGCGCGCGCCGCAAAGAAGAGACGCTCACACATTTTATCGGCCCCATCGATATAAGGGGCATCTCCCACCGAAAGGGTCGTAAAGCCCGCCGTCGCAAGCTCTCGGCGCAGGATCCTTTCGGTATACATTTTTTCACGGCAAAAATCGTTATCCCTGCGGTAAAGCCCGCCTTCTTCCTTGGTGAAAAGCGTAATATCAAAGATCACGCTGCGGCTTTTCTCGGAATATTCATTCTGCCAGATACAAACCGCGTCCTCTTCTTCGAAGGTATAGGTGTTATTGCCGTAGATATGCTTGAATTTATAAGGGCTGTTAACGTCAAAAAGGAAAAGGCCGCCCGGTACGAGATAATTATGCACCAAGGAAAAGCATTCCCGAAGCTCGGAGAGCGTGGGAAGATGATTAAGAGTGTCAAGGCAGCATACAACCGCCTCTACCGTCCCGTAAAGCTCAAAGCCCTGCATCGGTTGGCAAAGCCAAAGAATACGCTCGTCTACCCCATTCTCGATCGCCTTCTCACGTGCGATATTCAGCATCTCGTGCGACAGATCGACCCCGATCATATCGTAGCCGCGTTTTGCCAGCTCCACCGTCATACGGCCACTACCGCACCCAAGATCAAGCACCGCGTCGACCTTCCCGTTAAAGTGCTTTAAAAAGGCATTTTCAACCCCGTCAGCCCAGCGGGAATAATCAAGGTCTGCGTTCCAAAGGTCATAATAGGGGGCAAGCAGGCTATAGATCCCCTCACTCACCGCAATCTTCCTCTAAGCGCTTTAAGAGAAGCTTATAGCCACCGTCACGCTTTAAGCAACGGCTGACGCGACTGATCGTGGCGGTCGAAAGCCCGGTCTCGGCCACGATATCGTTATAAAGGTGCCCTTCCTTGAGAAGAAGCGCAACGCGGAAGCGACGCGCCATCTCCTCTTTCTCGGCCTTGCTGCAAAGGTCATCCAAAAAGGCGTTGCATTCCCCCTCGGTCTTTAAGAGGAGCATAGCCTTACAAAGCAGCTCCACGTTCTCTTCATGCGTCATTTTCTCTCTCCTTTTGCAAAAGAAACTTCACAGATATTTTTTCATCAGAGAAACGGCGATCTCGATGCCGTCGTGAAGACTGGCTATCTCCACCCATTCGTCGCGGGTGTGCGAACGGTCTCCGCGATAAACCCCCACGGCAACCGACGGGATCCCCATGGACATCGGAATATTGCAATCGGTCGAGCCGGGATCCAAGCGGATGCTTTCTCCCGTTATGGCTTCAATAATCGCGCGCGACCCCTTTATAAGCTCGGCAAGCTTTTCTTCGTCCACTCCACGGCTGCAAGGGCGGTCTCCCACCCGCTCAACCGAGATAGCAACACCGTCTTGATTGGCATTTTGAAAGATCGTTTGAAACTTTTCTTGCATGGCTTCCAAGCAAGTAACCTCGTCGGAACGGTATTCGCAAAGCATTTCGGCATCCTCGGCGATGGTGTTTACGCTGGTGCCCCCCTTGATCGTACCGACGTTATAGGTAGTCTTTGTCCCTTCTTTTTGCGGTACCTCGATCGCATAGATCGCTTGAATAATTTCGGCAAGAGCGGCGATCGCGTTCCTATTCCCAAAGCGGTTAAAGGAATGCCCACCCGCCGTTTTGGCACGAACGAGATAACGGTGAGAGCCAACGCATTTGGTCACCATCAGCGCGGTCTGACTGTCAAAGGTAATAAAGCGCCCCATTTTAGCGCCGTATTTTTCGCAAAGAGCACGGATCCCTTTAAGGTTTCCCAGCCCCTCCTCGCACGAATTGCACACAAAAAGCATCGAACGCTTGGATCGGATGCTTGTATCCTTGCAATATTTAGCCGCCGCAAGCAGCACGGCGAGGCTGGCCGTATCGTCCCCGACACCGGGGCAATAGGCGATGCCCTCCTTTTCGTAATAGGGCATCGGCTCTTTGTCCGGGAAAACCGTATCGGTATGCGCGGCAAAAACGGTTATATCGGTAAGATCTTCGCCGAAGGCCTCGCACACGACGTTCTTTGCTTCGTCGATATAGACCCTTTCGTACCCGATTTCTTTCAGATACTTATAGCAATACGCCGCCCGCTCGTCCTCAAAATGCGAGGGGGCGGGAATGGCGCAAAGCTCACGCATCAGCCGATGCGCTTCGTCGGCATACCGTTTTATCTGCTCTTTATCCATATACGCTTATCCTTTTCGGGCATTTTTTATCAATTCATTATAACACGCAGCTTTAGCAAAATCAAGCGTAAAAAAGAAAGTTTTCCCCCAAAAAAGCCCTTTTCACCGCTTTCAAGCGTTAAATCGTTTTAAACGAAAAAGCCCCTTTAAAAAGCGGGGCTTTGGTGTTGGGTTTTAGCACAAAAAGCATTTTACGATTTCTTTCTGCGGTTCCAATCGATCTTCAAATCAAGGTCTTCCAGAAGGCCGCCTTCACTCAGGATCGCCAAGGCGACGATCGCGATCAAGGAAAAATACCCGAAGCCCGCCAAGGAAGCGTAGCGCAGCACCCACGGCTCGTTTTTATGCAGGGTGTAAGAAAGCGCCAAGGTCATCGTAAAGCAGATGATCATCGCAAAGAAGCCGAAGCTACAGGAATCACGCCCCGTAACGATCCAAAGAACGACGTAAACAAGGATCCCAAGAAGCGTAAGCAGCGTACCGAGGACGCAGAAGGTCTTGTGGTTGTTGGGAAACAGATAAACAAAAAGGTGCAAAACGCTAAGGTAAAGGATGGGCGCCAAGACCGAAAGAAAGAGCGAAAGGAAGGTGGCCTTTGCCCCGACCGAGGTATAATAAGCCGAGATATAGAAGGCGCAGCCCAGCATATTGACGGCGACGCTGAAGGCGTACGAGGGGAGCCAAAACCGCCCCGCTATATGCAAAGGAATGGCGCAAAGCATCAAAAGCCCGCCGAAGATCACCGCCTCGGTCACAGGGATGCGCCCCGCCAACAAATAGGTAAAGAGAAAGAGTAGGAAGAGCGCCAAAAAGGAGCAACCGAACATGCGCAATTCTTTGTGTTGATTCATATCTGCCTCACAAGACGTATTGGAAGCCTTACTGTCTTCCTGTTTACAGTATACACCCGAATGGGGGGAAATGCAAGCCGAACGTGAAAGATATTTAAAAACATTCAAAAAAGTCTTCTTCCCTCTTGACAAAAATCAGGTTCTGCGATAAAATAACGATAGATATATAACGAACGATATATAAAAAAGGGGGGTTATTATGCCGCCACGAGTAAAGATTACGAAAGAGGATATTATAAAAACTGCTTTAAAGCTTGTAAGAGAAAGCGGCGAGGGCTCGATCAACGCGCGGGCGATCGCCTCTTCGCTTGCCTGCTCAACACAGCCCATATTCTCGAATTTTTCCACGATGGAGGAATTGAAGGGGGCACTTATTTTATCGGCCTACGAGCGCTATCTTGCTTTTCTTAAAAACGAAGCCGAAAGCGGAAAATATCCGACCTACAAGGCGTTCGGTATGGCTTATATCCGCTTCGCCAAGGAAGAAAAGGAGCTTTTTAAGCTTTTGTTTATGCGTGACCGCACGAAGGAGGAAGCCTCTTTTTCGCCCGATTTTGAAGAATCGGTACAAATGATCATGAAAGCGAACGGCGTAACGAAGGAAAAGGCCGAGCGTATGCACCTTGAAATGTGGATTGCCGTGCATGGCATCGGAACCATGCTTGCCACCTCGTTTTTCCCCTTTGAGGAAAAGCTTATCAGTGATATGCTGACCGACCTATATCAAGGAATTCGACATAGACACATAACGGAGGGAAAATAAATGCACGCTATTAAAATCGAAGGGCTTACAAAGCGTTACCGTGATGTTTTGGCGGTAGACAGCCTTTCTCTTTGTATTGAAGAAGGAGAGCTTTTCGCCCTGCTTGGCGTAAACGGCGCCGGCAAGACCACTACCATCAAAATGCTTTCTTGCCTCACCACACCTTCGGAGGGTGATGCTTATTTGCTTGGGAAAAGCATAAAAAGGGATACGGCCGAGGTAAAATCGCTGATCGCGGTATCGCCGCAAGAAACCGCCGTTGCCCCCTTTCTTACGGTTCGCGAAAACCTTGAGCTGATCGCGGGTGTGCATGGATTTACCAAGGAAAAGAAAAACGAGAAGATCGGGGAGCTGACCGAGCTTCTCGGCCTGCAAAGCGTGATAAAGAGAAAAGCGGGAAAGCTTTCGGGCGGGTGGCAACGGCGCCTTAGTATCGCGATGGCGCTGATCAGTGAGCCGAAGATCCTCTTTCTCGACGAACCGACCTTGGGGCTTGACGTCATTGCCCGAAGCGAGCTTTGGGATCTGATCCGCACTTTAAAGGGAAACGTGACGATCATCTTGACCACACACTATATGGAAGAGGCCGAGGCGCTTTCCGACCGCATCGCCATCATGAAGGACGGCAAGCTTCTTTTGTGCGACACCGCCGAAAAAATTAAAGAAACGGCGGGTGTTGCCAGCTTCGAGCAAGCCTTTATCCGTATCGTAAAGGGGGATGTAAAATGAAGATGCTTTCCTTTGCCAAGCGAAACGCGAAGGAGATCCTTCGCGATCCCCTAACCCTGCTTTTCGGTTTAGGCTTTCCGCTTATCCTGATCCTGCTTTTAAGCGCCATACAAGCCAATATCCCCGTACCGCTTTTTGAGATCGGGCATCTTACGCCTGGGATCACCGTCTTCGGGCTTTCGTTTATGACGCTGTTTTCCGCCACGCTGATCGCAAAGGACCGCGGAAGCTCTCTGCTTCAACGGTTGTATACCACCCCTCTTACCCCGCTTGATTTTATCCTTGGCTATACCCTGCCGATCCTTCCCTTTGCCGTAGCGCAAAGCCTTATCTGTTATATCGTTGCCATAATCTTGGGGCTCGGTATAACCGTCAATATCCTATGGGCGGTTCTTTTCATTCTCCCCATTTCTTTGCTTTTCATCGCGCTGGGGCTGCTTTTCGGCAGTATTCTCAACGATAAGCAGGTCGGCGGCATCTGCGGCGCGCTGCTTACGAATCTATCCGCTTGGCTCTCGGGAACTTGGTTTGACCTTGAGCTGGTCGGCGGCGCCTTTAAGAAGATCGCCTACGCGCTTCCCTTCGTCCACGCTGTGGAGCTGGAACGCGCCGTGCTGGCGGGAAATTTTGCCTGTATTTTTCCGCACCTTTGGTGGGTTCTTGGATACGCCGCGGCGACAATCCTTTTGGCCGTTCTTCTCTTTTTGCGGCAGATGAAAAAGCAATAAAGAAAAAGTCCTTCCTCAACGGGAAGGACTTTTCCTTTTACCTCACCCTTTCGTGGTGGTGATGATGGTGACACGGGGTAGCCGCTATATCGCCTATACGGCAGGAAATCTCTTGGCAAGGCTCGCCCTCCTCTTCGATCTCAACCGTTACGTGCCCGACCCCGCATTCCGCCATTTTTTCACGGATCGCCGCCTTTATTTCGCGCGTGTCTTTCGCAATCACGGCGTGCAAGGTTGCAAAGTTTTGTTGTCCGTCAAGGCTCCATAGGTGGATATGATGCACATCAACGATGCCTTCAATAGAAAGAAGCTTTCTCTTCAGCTCTTCGACATTAAGTCCACCCGGGATCTTTATCAGGAAAAGGGAAAGCGCTTCCCGAAGATTTTTGCAAGCGTTAAACAGAAGGAAGAGCGCGACGAAAGAGGAAAGCAAGGGATCAAGGATCGCAAGATCGGTAAAGCGCATAACGATAGCGCCGATAAGCACAACGATCCAACCAAGCACATCCTCTACCATATGAAGATTGACCGCCCTTTGATTGAGCGAGCCGCCCTCACGGGTACATACCGCCGCAAAAAGATTGACGAAAACGCCGACAACGGCAAAAAGGATCATGCCGTCGTAATGGATCGCCACGGGCTCTATGATACGACCGATGGCAGACGCTATGACCGCAACCGAGCCGAAAAGAAGAAGCACCGTTGTGATAACACCGCCGAGAATTGAAAAGCGCCTGTATCCGTAGGTATAGACTTCATCGGGTCCTTTTTTGCTTTTTTTCTCTAAGAAAAAGGAAGTACCGATACCGAAAGCATCCCCGATATCGTGCAAAGCATCCGAAAGGATCGCAACGCTTCCCGTAACGATACCGCCGAAAAACTCAAACACGGCAAACAAAAGATTTAAAAGAAAGGCCAAGAGAATTCTTTTTTCGCTTTTCATAAGCTCCCCTTTTTATTGACAGCATTGCCAATTTATGATACACTATATTCGTTATCGAACAAGATGTTCTGTATAATACGTATCAAAACCGAAAACAAATGTCAACATACAGTTTATGCAAGCCGTTCGATACCGAACATTTTTAAAATATTGTATGGGGGAAAATATGGACAGACGCCAGAAAAAAACGAGAGAGGCGATCTTTGGGGCCTTTAGCGCCCTGCTTTTCAAAAAGCGATACGAGCAGATTACGGTGGGAGAAATTATCGAGGAGGCAAACGTGGGAAGAGCTACCTTCTACGCCCATTTCGAAACCAAGGATTTTTTATTAAAGGCCCTTTGCGAGGAGCTTTTTTGCCATATCTTTGATTCGACCGATCCAAAAAGAAGCGGTCATCGGCATATTTTTGCTTGCGATGCCCCTTCTTCGGCTTTTTTGCATCTTTTGCAGCATCTGCAAAAAAACGATCATCACCTTCTTGATCTTCTCTCTTGTGAAAGCAACGAGCTTTTTTTGCGATATTTTAAGGACAATCTTCAAAAGTTTATTGGGGCAAATATTTCTTTGTTTGACGAAAAAAGAGACGCTTCCCTGCCGAAAGATTTCTTCATTCATCACGTGGCGTCCTCCTTTGTTTCGACCGTTTTGTGGTGGATCGAGGGCGGCATGAAGGAAAGCCCTGAGAAAATCGCCGATTATTTTGCGGCGGCCATTTGATTTTTTCGCCAAAAGGCGGTAAAAAAACGGCAAAGAACATAGCGAAAAGGGCGAAAAACGCCTATTCCGCTTGAATTTTTAAACCTTACGTGATATAATTTTTTATAACACATCAACGGAGAAACACTATGCGAAAAACTAAGATCGTATGTACGCTTGGCCCGGCAAGCGAAACCAAGGAGATCATCAAGGGACTTTGCCAAGCAGGCATGAACGTGGCAAGGCTTAACTTTTCCCATAACACCCATGCCGATCATCAAAGGCGCATTGACCTCGTAAAAGAGGTACGGGGGGAACTGGGGCTTCCTATTGCTATTATGCTGGACACCAAAGGTCCCGAATACCGCATCAAAACCTTTGAGGGGGGCAAAATCCTGCTTTCGGACGGTGACCGCTTTACCTTTACGGCTAACGAGGTCGTAGGTAACCGCGCGTGCGTTTCGGTCAGCTACGCCAAGCTGCCCGAGGAGCTTTCGGTCGGCGATACCATTCTCCTTAACAACGGACTTCTTTCCTTTCGCGTCGAAAGGATCAACGGACCCGATATCGAGTGCCTCGTTCTTTGCGGGGGCGTGCTTTCGGATCGCAAGAGCATGAGCTTTCCCGGCAAGGTGATGAAGCAGCCTTATCTTTCCGAGCAGGATAAAAAGGATATCAAATTCGGGGTTGATAACGGCATTGATTATATTGCTTGCTCCTTCGTTTCCTGTAAGCAGGATCTTTTAGACGTACGAAATTATATGAAGGAGATCGGGGCCGAGGGGATCGAGCTGATCGCCAAGATCGAAAACCAATCGGGCGTTGATAACATCGAAGACATTTGCCAATGCTGTGACGGCATTATGGTAGCCCGCGGCGATATGGGGGTCGAAATTCCCTTTGAACACCTCCCCGCTATCCAGAAAAAGCTGATAACCAAATGCCGTATGCTTGGCAAGCGCGTGATCACCGCGACCGAGATGCTGGAATCAATGATCTCAAACTCCCGCCCGACGAGAGCCGAAATTTCGGATATCGCCAACGCGGTTTACGACGGAACGAGTGCCATCATGCTTTCGGGAGAAACGGCAGCCGGAAAATATCCCATACAAGCCGTCGAAACGATGGCCAAGATTGCCGAAACGACCGAGTGTACCATCAACTACAAAAAGCGTTTCCACGACGCCGATTTCACCATTCGGAATATGACCGACGCGATCTCGCATTCGACCTGCGGTATGGCAATCGACATCGAAGCCAAGGCGATCGTTGCCTGCTCGCTGTCGGGAATGACCGCCCGTATGGTATCCCGCTTCCGCTCGCCCGTACCGATCATAGGGCTGACGACGAACGAGACCACCTGGCGTAAGCTTGCCCTTTCTTGGGGCGTTATTCCCGCTATGTGCGAGGAATTTACCTCGACCGACGTACTCTTCTATACCGCAAAAAAGATCGCCTCTAAGGAGCTTTCGCTTGGGAAGCGTGACCGCATCGTTATTACGGGCGGGGATACCACGGGGCATTCTGGAAATACCAATTTGATCAAAATCGACGAAATATAAGAAAAAGGCTGACGCGGTCAGCCTTTTTTATTTTTTTATTTGGTTTTAAGCCCCAGCTTTTCAGCCGCGATCTCACGCATCTTGTATTTCAAGATCTTACCGGCCGCATTCATCGGAAACTCCTCAACGAACATAAAGTATTTCGGTACCTTATGCCGTGCGATCGAGGCATTTCCGAAATCACGCATTTCGGCTTCATCGGCCACTTCACCCTTATGAAGAATGATCCAAGCACAGCACTCTTCGCCGTAGCGCTCGTCGGGCACACCGACGACCTGTACGTCGCGCACCTTGGGATTGGTGAGGTAAAACTCCTCGATCTCACGGGGGTAAAGGTTCTCTCCACCGCGAATGATCATGTCTTTAAGGCGCCCTGTGACCTTATAATAGCCATCGGGCGTACGCATGCAGATATCCCCCGAATGAAGCCAGCCGTCGGCGTCGATCGCTTGGGCGGTCGCCTCGGGCATCTTATAATAGCCCTTCATGATGTTGAAGCCGCGGGCTACGAACTCGCCGCTTTCTCCGTCGGGAAGCTCGTTTCCGGTTTCGGGGTCGATGATCTTACATTCCACCCCGGGGAAGGCGCTGCCAACCGTTTCAACACGGTGGTCAAGATCCTCGTTGACCTCGCCCATCGTACAGCCGGGGGAGGCCTCGGTCTGCCCGTATACCGAAATGATCTCACGCATATTCATCTCCTCGGCGGCGCGGCGCATCAGATCGGGCGGGCAGTTTGCCCCCGCCATAATGCCGGTACGCATATGCGAAAAATCAGTCTTCTGAAAATCGGCGTGGCCGAACATCGCGATAAACATGGTGGGAACCCCGTTGAAGCAGGTGATCCTTTCATCGTTTACGCAAGCCAGCGAGGATTTCGGGGAAAAGTACGGAATGGGGCAAAGCGTGCCGCCGTGGGTCATCATCGAGGTCATCGAAAGCACCATGCCGAAGCAATGGAACATCGGAACCTGGATCATCATACGGTCGGCGGTGGAAAGATCCATACGGTCACCGATGGTCTTGCCGTTGTTGACGATGTTGCGGTGGGTCAGCATGACCCCCTTCGGGAAGCCCGTGGTACCCGAGGTATACTGCATATTGCATACGTCGTCGGGGCGAACCAAGGAAGCACGACGCCGCACCTCCTCACGCGGAACGAGCGAAGCGCGCGAGAGCATTTCTTCGTACGTCAAACAGCCGTCCATCGAAAAGCCGACGGTAACAACGTTACGCAAAAAGGGCAGATTCTTCGAATAAAGCGGCTTACCGGGCTCAAGGCTCTTCAGCTCGGGGCACAGCTCTTCGATAATTTCTTTATAATTGATGTCCTTGCAATACTCGATAAGAACCAGCGTATGGGTATCCGATTGCTTCAAAAGATACTCGATCTCGTGGATCTTATAAGCGGTATTAACGGTAACCAAAACCGCGCCGATCTTGGTGGTGGCCCAGAAGGTGATAAACCATTCGGGCACGTTGGTCGCCCACACGGCTACGTGGTCCCCGGCCTTTACGCCCAGCGAAATAAGCGCGGCGGCGCATTCGTCTACATCACGGCGGAACTGCGCGTAGGTCCTCGTATAATCGAGGGTCGGATACTTAAAGGCGTACTGGTCGGGATAGGTTTTTGCCATCGTATCCAAAACGTCCGAGAAGGTGGCCTCGATCACGTCATACTTCTTCCAAACGAAGGTGCCGGTTTTTTGGCGGTTGTAATACCCGTGCTCAAAGCTCTTTTTCTCACGCTTCAAGGAAGAAAGATAGTTGGAAAAATGAGTCAAAACGATATCGGCGTCCTCGATCTCCTCGTTCCACGCGGCGCAGATATAGCCCTCGTAATTCAAGGAAGAAAGCGCGTTGAGAAGCTTCTCTACCGGAAGATCCCCTTCCCCGATCAGAACGGTTTTCCCGTCCTTCATATCGCCAAGGCGCACGTATTTGATATAAGCGCCGAGCGTCTTGATGGTTGCCTCGGCGGTCTCCCCTGCCGAAAAATAGGTGGCGCGCACGTTCCAAGCGGCGCCGATCGCGGCGGAAGCGAAATGATTGATGATCTCAATGACCCTTTCGGTATGCGAAAGGGCGCCTACCGTTTCGAAAAGGATACCAACGTCACAGGCCTCGGCGCGCTTGATCGCCGCCGTAAGCTTTTGATCCAACAGATCAAAGGAAGCGCTCTTTCCAAGATGAACGATCACATAAGGCGTACCCGAGGAAGCCGCCATATCGACGTATTTCGCCACGAGGTCTCCTTCGCACGCCTCGTTTTCCAACGCTATGGGCATACGAAGCGCCGCTACCGCAAGATTGCGGTTGACGAGCTTGCGGCGGGCATCGGCCGTGCGGTCACGCCGTAAAACGCTATCGTTATGGGCGGCTCTTTCCTTTACGGCATCGTAAATTTCGAAGCCCGAAAAGCCGTATTCATAAGCTAAGCGGCAGGTATCGAGAAAGGAAGATCGGCTTACGTTCTTCGTCGAAAATACGATCTTCATATCAGCCCTCCTCGAACACGATCTTATTCAATGCGTTGATATACGCACGGATACTGGCCGCCACGATATCGGTGGAGGTACCGTTTCCCGAATAAAGCTTACCGTTATAGCGAAGACGGACGAGGGCCGAGCCCAAGGCTTCCTTCCCCTCGGTGACCGACTGTACCTGATAATCGTCAAGCTCATAGTGATGACCGACGCATTGCTCGATCGCGCGGAAGGCCGAATCGATCGGGCCGTCCCCCGCGCTGACGCCGCACATGCTTTCGCCGTTGCAGCTGAGGCTGATCCGGGTCATCGCGCTGGAGAGGTTACTGCTCGTCGTGGTGTAGCTTTCAAAATGATAGGTAGAGGGCGCTTGCATAGCCGAGCTTGCGATAAGAGCCTCGAATTCCTTGGCGCCGACCGTGCCCTTCTTTTCGCATACCCCACGAAGCGCCTTCAACACGTTTCCGATATCCGAATCCGAAAGCTCGTACCCCATAAGGGCGGCAGCCTCGGCCACCTGCGAGAGCGTGGCGTCGGCATCCAGCAGAAGGCTGTTTGCTTCGTTTACGGCTTCTTCCTTGGCTTGTTCGTGGTGGATACCCGAAAGCATATCCGCAATACCGGCGTGGATCTTGGTGTTATCAAGGCCGATCATGGCGCCGATCGCGGCGCCGCAAACGTTCATCGCATCCGAAAGCTCGCCCGAAAGCAGGGCATCCTTCCCCGCCATGGCGCATTTAAGGCCGTCAGCCCCCGCCGCAATGGCGGAAAGCGCCGAAGCCACGGCCATATGGATACGGTTGGATACCTGTACCGAAAGGGGCAAAGAGACAGCCCCCTTCACCGCCCCGACCAACGAAGCGATCTCCTCGGGCGTCGCGGTGCCCGCATCGTCGCATACGGTTACAGAGGTCGCGCCGTTTGCTTCGGCCTCCTTGACGGCGGCGATCAGAAAATCAAGATCGGCGCGCGTAGCGTCAAGCGCAGTGAATTCAACGTCGGCGCAAAGAGCCTTGGCGGCCTTGGTGAGCGAAGCGATAGCTTCAAGCATTTTGGCTTGCTTGACGTGATAGGTATATTCCATTTGGATGGTCGATACGGGAAGCTCGATCCGAAGGCGGGGGTGCTTAGCTTCCTTAATGCAAGCAAAAGCCTCCTCGACCCCCGCGGCGCTGAACCCGACGGGAACAGAAAGGATCGCGTTTTGCAGATTTTTGGCGATGGTCTTATAGACGATCGCATCCTCCCGCGCGTTTTTTACGGGCGGAAGCTCAAAAACGTCAGCCCCCAGCTTATCCGCGTAATTCGCGATGGCGGATTTTTCGCGGAACAAGAGCGAAACCGCACGGTCCCCCGAAAGCTTTTTCAGCGTAACGTCTGCAATCTGGATCTTTTTCATATTTTTAACCCCTTTCAAGCTATAAACAAAAAAACGTTTTCATCTCTTCTTCCAGCAAAGAGACGAAAACGCAAAACGTTGTTTCCGCGGTACCACTCTTCTTCATCCCAAAAGGGATGCCCTTTCGATGCCGACACACCGTAACTCTATTACGGGAGTACCCGTCTGTCACTACTTTTTTCATAACAGCCGCTCCGCGGTGAGTTCAGCAAGAGCCCCCCTATGCCTTGCACCGACCGGCATTTCTCTATAAGCGGGGATTTTTGCATACTATTCCGCATCATTGCGTTTGTGATGTAAGCATTTTAGCATACGAAGGTCGGTTTGTCAAGATATTTTTTCGGTTTTATTTATATTTTTATGTATCGTAAAATATTTTTCTCGGTTTTGGGAAATACTGACCGCAAATACAAAAAAGGAGATAGGTATGTTCAAACACGAAAAACAGTTATTCCATCCCGTAGAGATCGAAGGGCCGAACCCGCAGTACGCGGTTCTTTTGCAGGAGCAGCTTGGCGGCGGAAACGGCGAGTTGAAGGCCGCGATGCAGTATATGTCGCAGAGCTTTCGGATCAAGGATCCCGAGATCAAGGATCTCTTCCTTGATATTGCCGCCGAAGAGCTTTCGCACATGGAAATGGTGGCGCAGACCATCAATCTTTTGAACGGTCATGACGTAGACGTCACGAAGATCGGGGCGGGCGAGGTGCAAACCCACGTTTTGCTTGGGCTGAACCCCGGCCTTATCAATTCCTCGGGTTATTCCTGGACGGGGGATTACGTCACCGTAACGGGGGATCTTTGCGCCGATCTTCTTTCCAACATCGCCTCCGAGCAACGGGCGAAGGTGGTTTACGAGTATCTCTACCGCCAGATCGAGGATAAAAAGGTACGGGAAACCATTGATTTTCTTCTTAACCGCGAGGAAGCGCACAACCAGATGTTCCGCGACGCCTTTAATAAGGTTCAAAACAGTGGCTCTAACCGCGACTTCGGCACGACCAAGGCGGCCAAAATGTATTTTTCGCTCTCCGATCCCGGCCCCAACGCCTTTGCAAATGGGGAAACCCACGCGCCGTCCTTTCAATAACCCCTACACCGCTATGCGCGCTTTATGCTGTATCCGAGCGTTGGCGCGCATACGGTGTTTTTGCTTTTTTTATTGACCGAAAAAAGGAACTGTGATATAATTGATCGGGAAAATTGATTTTTCAAATCCAAATACTTTATTCTCTCGGTAGGAAGCCATGATCGGAACGAAGCTGCTAACAAAAATAGATTTTACCCCCATCACCCCCGAAAGCAAAGAGCTGTATGAGCGTTATCTTTTCAACGAAGAGGGGCGCGGATGCGAATTCTCGTTTGCCAACCTATATTGCTGGGGGCGGCAAAGCCTTGCCGCCTTGCACGGCCATATTCTGCTGTTTTCGCAATTCGGCAACCGCTTCGTTTACCCCTATCCCTTAGGAAGCGGTGACAAAAAAGCGGTGCTTGACGCGATCCTTGCCGACGCTGCGGAAAGGGGAATCCCCTGCTGTATCACCGGCCTTAGCCAAAAGGCCAAGGAAACGCTTGAATCGCTTTATCCCGAAAAATTCCTTTTTCAGCGGAACGAAGGCTCTTTTGATTACGTCTATTCGATCGATGATCTTGCTGATCTGCCGGGCAAAAAATACCACGGAAAGCGCAATCACCTAAACCGCTTTCGAGAGGCCTTCCCCGCTTATACCGTTGCCCCGCTTGACGAAAGAAATCTTTTTTTGGCAAAGGAAATGGCGAGGGACTGGTATCAAACGCGCCTTTTGGAAAACCCCGATGCCGATTACCGTATGGAAGAAGAAGCTCTCGAAAGGGCATTTCGGGAATATCGCGCGCTGAAGCTGGACGGGCTTTTACTCCTTAACGGAAAGGAAGTACTCGCCTTTACAATGGGCAGCCGCTTATCCTTCGATACCTTCGACGTGCATTTTGAAAAGGCGCGCCCCGATATTCAAGGGGCGTATGCGGCCATTAACTTTGAATTCGCGCGCTATATTCAAAGCAAGTATCCCGATATCCGCTATTTGGATCGCGAGGAGGATATGGGGCTTGCGGGGCTGCGAAGGGCGAAGCAAAGCTACCATCCCCACCACATGACCGAAAAATACCGCGCTTTTTTATGTGAGGATAAACATGAAGATTGATACGCCCGCCCTTATCCATATCCCCGCCCTTCGGGCTCTGTGGCGCGAGGCCTTCGGGGATAGCGAAGCGTTTCTCGACCGCTTCTTCGAGGTCGCCTTTTCGCCCGACCGATGCCGCGCTGTATTCGACTGTGATACCCCCGCCGCCGCGCTGTATTGGTTTAACGGCGCATACGAAGGGGGGCGTGTTGCGTATCTCTACGCCATCGCAACGGCAAAAGCCTATCGGGGGCGTGGGATCTGCACCGCTTTAATGGAAAATACGCATCGGCATCTGGCAACGCTTGGCTATACCGGCGCCGTTCTGGTGCCGGGCACCCCCTCTCTTTTTGCGTTCTACGAAAAAATGGGGTATTCGGTATGCGGCACGGTTCATGAATTTTGTTGCTCCGCCGAAAAAGAGGGCGTACCGATCCAAAAGATCGATGAGAAAGAATACGAAACGCTGCGAAAAGCCTTTTTGCCAAGGGGCGGCATCGTGCAAGGAAAAGAAAGCATACGCTTTCTGCATACCGAAGCCTCTTTTTATACGGGAGACGGCTTTTTGCTGGCAGCAAAAAAAGAGGACGAGCACCTTCACGGCATCGAGCTTTTGGGGGATTCCGCCAAGGCCCCCTTCATCCTACGGTCGCTCGGCTGTACCGAAGGGTGCTTTCGCGCCCCCCTGGGGGAAAAGCCGTTCGCTATGTATTGCCCCTTGCAAGATTCAAGCGCCCCGCCGCCCGCCTATCTTGGATTGGCGTTTGATTGATTAGAGAAAAATGAAAGAGCAGGCACGGTTCGTGCCTGCTCTTTTTCGTTTCGTATATTAAACTAAGACGCGACGCAAAAAGCTTTCGCGACAAATATATTAGGTTGTTTATTTTTGAAGCGCCCTTCGCATATTCCGTCTGACGCGGTTGATATGCCGCTCAAAATCGCCGTTATCCAAGAGTGACGCGATAACCAGCTGCTCGTAGGTCGGGACGGTGCAGGAATAAAAGCCGAGCTTCTCCTTGAATACCGAAGAAAGCCTTTTGGGAAGAACCATATATCCGATACGAAGCGAGGGGGAGACGGTCTTGGAAAAGGTGTTCAAATAGATAACGTTATCCGATCGGGTCAAGGAAAACAGCGTATCCTCGGGCTTGGTGGAAACCGAAAACTCGGATTCAAAATCGTCTTCAATAATAAAGCGATCGCCCCCGTCTGCCCACCGAACGTATTCGTGACGCTTGGTGGCCGAAGCGGTGACCCCGCTTGGGAAGCTTCGGTACGGCGTTGTGTGCAGAACGGTTGCTTCTGTTTTTAAGAGGGCGGCGCTGTCGATCCCTTCGTGCGAAAGGGAAAGATGCTCAACGCGAGCGTCCGATGCGCGATACACCTGCTCGATCTTCTCGTAAGACGGCGATTCAATGCCGTAAATACGCCCGCGCCCAAGCATTTCAATGATCAGGCTGTACAGATATTCCGCGCCCGCGCCAACCACGATCTGATCGGCGCAGATATGAATCCCTCTGTTTCTTGCCAGATACCGTACGAGGGCAGACCGAAGCTCGGGGCACCCTTCCCCCGGAGAACGGGATAAGATCCCCTCGCCGTACAGCGTAAGAATATTCCGCATCGTCTTACTGAGCACCGAAAACGGAAAATCGGGATAGGCGTTTCGGGGCATCCTCGGCGGGGCTGGGGCGACGTGAAGGGCGCTTGCCGGGGAAAAGCCGTCCGACTGGCGAAAGAGAACGAAAAAGCCGCTTCTCTCGCGCGCCTCGATATACCCTTCGTCACAAAGCAAGGCGTAGGCGTGCTCCACCGTCACGGTGCTGGTTTTGGTTTCGTCTGCCAAAAATCTTTTGGAAGGAAGCTTGGTTTTATACTCCAACGTTCCGTTCACGATATCCTCTTTGATCTGATCGTAGATCTGCAAATACGCCGGGCGACCGTTTTTTTCCACTTTATATCTCATCTGGTTATATATAATTCTCCCATTCTGGTCATTTTCGTATCATCAGAAGTATTATATAATGGTTTCATGAAATTTGCAAGGAGATTATCGTAATGTCTTACAAAAAAATTCTGACCATACAGGATATTTCGTGCGTGGGGCAATGCTCGCTGACGGTTGCGCTCCCCATCCTTTCCGCTTGCGGCATGGAGACCTGTATCCTTCCGTCTGCCGTGCTTTCGACGCACACGGCGGGATTTAGCGGCTTCACCTTTCGGGATCTGACCGACGATATGCCCGATATCGCGGCGCATTGGAAAAAGGAAAATATCAAGTTCAAGGCGATCTATACCGGCTATCTCGGAAGCGTAAAGCAGGTTGGATACGTAAAGGATATTTTGAATACGATGGGAACTGACGACTGCGTTCGCATCGTGGATCCCGCTATGGCGGATAACGGCAAGCTCTATTCCATCTTTAACGACGAATACGTGGCGGCCATGCGCGGCCTTTGCGCGTCGGCGGATATTTTGATCCCCAATATCACCGAGGCCTGCTTCTTAGCCAACGTTGAATACCGTGAGACCTATGATGAAAGCTACGTTAAGGGGCTTCTTGACGCGCTTTCGAAGCTTGGCGCCAAGACCGTCGTTCTGACGGGGGTTGGATACGCCCCTGAAAAGACCGGCGTTATCGTATACGAGAACGGGAATATCCGCTATTACGAGCATGACAAGGTTTCGGGGGGTTGCCACGGCACGGGCGATATTTACGCCTCTGCTTTCACGGGCGCACTGATGAGGGGCAAGGATATTTTAGAAGCGGCCAAGATCGCCGCCGATTATACCGTCAAATGCATCATCAACACCCAAGGGGATGAGGATCATTGGTACGGCGCCAAGTTCGAAACCGCCCTCGGCGATCTTATGGATATGTTGGCTTGATTATAATCCCCACTGTTCAGCACCGACAACGCATGGAAATACATACCGCTAAAACAGTAAGCAAAAACAGCCTCCTTCCATGAAGGGGGCTGTTTTCACCCAAGCGCTTCTCTCTTTCCTCGCTTCTCTTTTGGAAAAAGTGAAAACGGTTACGGGAAAAAGAAAAAGCGATCAAAAGTTTGTTGACTTTTCAACGAGTTTGTGGTACACTATTAGGGAGTCTGTTGAAGTTTCAACATTAAAATCTGTGAAACGAGAACCAATACGAGGAGATTTCCAATGAAAAAAGAACAGATACACCCTAAAAGAGAATTTAAGAGCATACGCCATATCGTTGAATATGCCGCGCGCGTATACGGCAACCGCATTGCCTTTTCTTATAGGCAAAACCCCCACGATGAGGAAAAAATAAGCATAAGCTATATTGAGTTTCGGGATGACGTTCGGGCGCTTGCAACCGAGATGCTTTCTCGCGGTATGAAGGGGAAGCATATCGTCGTTGTGGGAAAAATGTCCTATGATTTTATCACAGCCTATTACGCCACGCTTCTCATCGGGGCGGTTCTGGTTCCCCTGGATAAAGATTGGGGGGCGGCCGAGCTTGCCGATACCGCCAAAAACGCGGATATGGATTACCTCTTCTGCGATGGAGATCTTTCGGAAAAGGGGCGGGAGATTGCCGCGCTGTGCGCGCTTGAAGCACCCGTTGTCTATCTTGGCGCCCAAGGGGATGCAAGCCTGCAAGCCATGATCGCGGCGGGCCGTATTAAATTTTCGGAGGACAAACGGCCCTATTTTGACGTACAGTTTGATCCAAGACAGCTTTCGCTTCTCGTGTATACCTCGGGAACCACCGGCAAGGGAAAGGGCGTTATGCTCTGCACCGATTCGCTTATCCGCGATATGGAAGTCGTTACGCCGTACGTCGATTTTGCGGAAAATACGGTTTCGGTTTTGCCCCCGCACCATACGTACGGCTCATCGACTATGCTGATTGCCCACGTAATGATCGGAACCGAGGTATATATATCCGACGGGATCAAGTACATACAAAAGGAATTAAAATCCGAAAAGCCGGGGCATCTTGTCCTGGTTCCCCTGTATCTTGAAACCTTCTACCGCAGAATCCAAGCCAACCTTAAAAACCAAGGCAAGGATAAGCTTGTGCATGATATGCTGAAAATCAGCAACGCCGCCAAAAAAGTAAGCTTCGGCCTTATTGATATGAGGAAAAAGCTCTTCGCGCAGATACGAAACGCTTTTGGCGGTGAGATCAAAATGATCGTAACGGGCGGCGCGCCCATCAATCAAGATATCATTTCGTTCTTTGAGGGGATCGGAATTTCCGTGCTTAACGGGTACGGGATCACCGAGTGCTCCCCGATCATTTCCTTTAACAGAAGCCGCAACGTTGTAAAAGGAAGCGTCGGCGCGGTGGTGGATATTGACGACGTCAAGATCGTTGACGCCAACGAGGACGGCGAGGGGGAAATCTACGTAAAAGGCCCCAACGTTATGCTTGGGTACTACAAAAACGAGGAAGCAACGGCCGAAGCCATAGATGAGAACGGCTATTTCAAGACCGGTGATTACGGCAAGCTCACCAAGGATAAAATCCTTTATATCACCGGCCGAAAGAAAAACCTTATCATTCTCTCTAACGGGAAGAACGTTTACCCCGAGGAAATTGAAAACGAGCTGATCTCGGTCCCCGGTGTGCAGGATATCATCGTATACGAGGGAAAAAGCCGCCGCGGCATGGAGCATAACGCGATCGTTGCCGAAATCTTTCCCGATAAGGAATACATCGAGAAAAACGAAATCACCGATGTAAAAGCCTATCTGCAAGGCTTCGTGAACGAATACAATAAAACCGCAGTTCCCTACAAAAAAATAGGCGTGCTTAAAGTGCGCGGTGAGGATTTCCCCAAAAATACCCTGCGTAAGATCATGCGCTTTAAGCTCGATATGAGTATTGATTAAACCCACTTTGCGGACGAAAAAAGATAGGTTATGAAAGAAAAGCGAAAAAGCAAAAAATGGATAAGGAAACGGCATCGGTTTATAAGGAATCTTCTCTCCTTTGTGTTGACCCCGTATGCCAGATACAGATACGGTATCAAGGTAGAGAAATTCAAGGAGCAAAAGAAGGGCCCGTATCTGATCTTAATGAACCACCAGACACCGTTTGATCAATTCTTTGTCGGTATGTCCTTCAAGGGCGCCGTTTACTATCTTGCGACCGAAGATATTTTTTCAAACGGGATCCTATCGTCGCTGATTCGGTTTTTGGTTGCGCCGATCCCCATCCGGAAGCAAACGACCGATGTAAAAGCGGTCTTGAATTGCATCAAGGTGGCGAAAGAAGGCGGTACGATCGCCATCGCCCCCGAGGGAAACCGCACTTACAGCGGAAGGACCGAATATATCAATCCGTCCATTGTGCCGCTTGCAAGAAAATTGAATCTGCCTATTGCGCTTTACCGTATTGAGGGGGGTTATGGCGTCCAACCGAGATGGAGTGATGCGGTACGAAAAGGCCATATGAGAGGATATGTTTCAAGCGTGCTTGAGCCCGAAAAATTTCAAGCGCTTTCGGACGAGGAGCTGCTTGGGATCATAAGCCGTGAGCTATACGTCAATGAAGCCGCCATCACCGGCGAATTTCATCATAAGCGCCCGGCGGAGCATTTGGAAAGAGCCATCTACGTGTGTCCTTATTGCGGCCTTTCTTCTTTTGAAAGCCATCATGCGATCCTTGAATGCAAAAAATGCAAGAGAAGGATCGAATATTTACCGACGAAGGAGCTGCGCGGTGTGGGATTTGATTTTCCCTATCGCTTTGTAGCCGACTGGTATGACTATCAAAAGGATTTTGTAAACGGGCTGGACCTTTTACAGCTTGGCGAAGAGCCGATCTATCGGGATGTAGCCAAAATATCCGAGGTTATCGTTTATAAAAAGAAAAAGGTCCTTCACAAGAAGGCTGAATTGCTTTTATACAAGGATCGGATCGAGATCCGCGCGATCGGTAATACGACGTATAAATTCACCTTTGATGAATTAACGGCGGCGACGGTTCTCGGACGGAACAAGCTCAATCTGTATTTCGGTGGCTCGATATATCAAATAAAGGGTGAAAAGAAATTTAACGCGCTTAAATACGTAAACTTCTTTTTCCGCTATCGCAACATAATAAACGGAGGGGAAAATGGAAAATTTTTGGGATTATAGTGTATGGGGATCGATCCTGCTCTTTGGCGTTTTGCTGGGCAGCCTCTTGGTCGGGAACGTCTTAAAAAAGAGCATTCCGCTTTTGCAAAATTCTTTGATACCGACCTCGGTGCTTGGCGGTGTGATCCTCTTGATCATTTCTGACGTATATAAATCCATTACCGGTGATGTGATGTTTGAGACGGCCGTTTTTGGCGGAAACGGTATGGGAAATCTTGAAATTATTACGTATCATACGTTGGCGCTTGGCTTTATTGCTTCCGCTTTCAAAACGACGGGCGGAAAGCTGACCAAACAACGGACAAAGGAAATCTTTAACACGGGCGTAACAACGGTTTCCACTTATTTGATACAAGGCATAGTCGGCCTTTTGATAACGATGATCACCGCCTTGGTTATACAAGACTTTTTCACCGCCGCCGGCGTTCTTTTGCCGTTTGGCTACGGGCAAGGCACCGGGCAGGCGCTTAACTACGGCACGATCTATGAAAACGAGTACGGATTTGTGGGTGGAAAAAGCTTTGGTCTTACGATTGCCGCCCTTGGATTCTTATCCGCAAGCATCGTCGGTGTCATTCATTTGAACATTATGAAAAGACGCGGAAAGCTTGTCCTATCCAACCGTTCGGACGGAAGCCTTCACACCGATCAAATTGATTCTGCCAATGAAATTCCCATGCAGGAAAGCATTGACAAAATGACCGTTCAGATCGCCTTGATCGTTGTCGCTTACGTGGCTGCATACCTTGTGATGTTTGCGCTCGGATCGCTTTTGCCCGGAATGAAATCGGTGATTTACGGCTTCAATTTCTTAATCGGTGTTTTGACGGCCACGTTGATCAAGGTTCTTTTGAATTTCCTTCGCAAGAAAGGGATCATCCAAAAGAAGTACACAAACAATTTCCTTATGACGCGCACCAGCAATTTCTTCTTTGATATTATGGTCGTTGCGGGAATTGCGGCCATCCGTCTTGATATTCTTGAAAACTATTGGGGCGTTATTCTGATTCTTGGGGTGGTTGGCGCCATCATCACATACGTTTACAATCGCCTGATCGCCAAGACCCTCTTCCCCGATTATGCGGAGGAGCAGTTCCTTACCATGTACGGGATGCTGACGGGAACGGCAAGCACGGGTATTATTCTTCTTCGAGAGATCGATAGCGACTTTAAAACGCCCGCATCGGATAATATGGTGTATCAAAATTTCCCGGCCATTGTTTTTGGCTTCCCCATGATGTTTCTCGCTACGCTCGCCCCCACAAAGCCGGTTCTGACGCTTATCATATTCGCTCTTTTCTTTGCCGTTATGAACGTCATTCTTTTCAGAAGCCGGATCTTCAAAAGGAAGAAAATAAAATAAAAACGCAATTAAAAAAGACCGGTAAGGGATAGGCGACGTGACAGGGCGACTGTGCTGTGCTTCGCGATTCCTGCACCTGGCAAGCTTGCCGATCTTTGGCCGGCGAATGCGTAAACGAAAAAGGGGCGACCATTCGTGGTCGCCCCTCAAACTTTGCGGTGCGGTAAGCAAAGAAAAGCGGAACGAGGGCTGATAGCGGTCAGCCCTCACCTTATGTTTGCTTTTTTCTATATTCCCCAAGCATCGCACCGCCGATAATAAGTACCGCGCCGATGATCTGTATCGGCAGCATTGTTTCTTTCAAGAAAATGACCGAGAAAATGACCGCTGACAGCGGTTCGAGATATCCGCATATCGCAACCGTCTGCACGGGCAACTTCCCGATAGACGAAAAATAGAAATAACAGCCGATGCCCGTATTCAGAAGTCCTAATACAAGGATCGGAATAATACTCTCTGTGTCAATTTTCATCCGGTAGCCCTGTTTGATGACAGAGAATACAGCAACCGTGATAAACGCCATAAAAATCTGTAGCATGGAGTTTTCAAGCCCCGTGATGTCCTTCGCCTTTTTATTAAACATTACCATCAACGAGTAGCAGACCGCAGAGAGCAGACCGCAGGCAAGGCCCCATACGCTGACACCATTCTCAAACGCCGTTCCGTTGACGAGAAAGATGCCGACAAGGATTACAAGAAAACTGCACATTTTGATCCTTGTGAGCTTTTCTCCGAACAGGAACGGTGAGAGCATCATCACGATAATCGGACCGCAGTAATAAGCGAGCGAAGCCAAGCTGACACCGATCTCGTCGTATGCCTCGTACAAGAATATCCAACCCGTCCCCAACGCAAATCCTGACACGGCAAGAAAAATACTTTGTGCTTTATGCTTGTAAAAGGTCAGTTTCTCCCTTGCTATAAAGAAAATAGCTATGAGCAAAAGGCTTCCGATCAAAGTTCGCAGAAGCACGATTTCGTAACTGCTCAAATGGATCATACTTGCCACGATGCCGTTTGAGCCAAACAGCACCAGCGCAAAGATATATTTCAAATACGATGCTTTCATTTTCAACCTCTTGACAATTCAATGATGATAGTATATCATGTTATCAAGAATTACACAAGCAAATATATCTCATGTTCAGTATTACAAAAACGCATGAAACGAGGGATTAAAAATGGACACCAACGTGCAAAAATATATGGCGTTTATCAAGACCGTAGAATATGGCAGCTTCACCAAAGCAGCGGAAATACTCAACTATTCGCAATCGGCGGTGAGCCGTATGATAAACGACTTGGAAAAAGAGTGGAATATTATACTTTTGGAGCGCAACCGTACAGGAGTAAAGCTGACCTCGGACGGAATGAAGATACTCCCTATCGCGCAGAGCGTTTGCCGAGAATTTGAACGCTTGCAGGAGCAGATCGACGAGATCAACGGTTTGCAATCGGGGCTTATACGTATTGGCACGTTTTCAAGCGTAGCAACGCATTGGCTTCCCAACATCATCCGGGAATTTCAAAAGGACTATCCCAATATCGATTACGAGCTGTTGCTCGGTGATTACACAGAGATTGAGGAATGGATCAGAACGGGGCGAGTCGATCTTGGTTTTCTCCAATTGCCGACGGTTGATGAATTTGAAACGATATTCTTGGAGGAAGATAAGCTCTTGGTGGTTCTCCCCGAGGATCACCCACTTGCCGACAAGGATAAATTTCCCGTAAAGGCATTGTGTGACTATCCCTTTATGCTTCTTGAAAAGGGTGCGAAAGCGGAGATATCCGAAATTTTTGAGAGAAACGGCATTACGCCAAACGTGCATTTTACAACGTGGGATGACTATGCGGTGATGTCAATGGTAGAGGGCGGTCTTGGAATTGCTATCCTTCCCGAGCTGATACTGCGTAGGATACCGTATAAAATTGTGGCAAAGGAGCTTGATGTGTCTGCCTTCCGAAAGATCGGCATTGCATTGCGAAGTCAAGAAAGAGCATCTATTGCGGTCAAAAAGCTTTTGGAATATATAAAATATCGGTGATATGCACAGAGGGGGGACCGAAAACAATCTGTCACCCCTCAAAAATTGCGTCGGTGGAAACAAAGAAAACAGCTTTACGGCTTCATCACCTTGATAAAACGGAACATTTCGTCAGGGCCTTCATCGGGATCACGCTCGTCTTCATCGGGCATCGGATGATCCGGCTGGAAATATTCACACCAAAATTGGTCGATTTGAAAGCCGCACTTGTTTACGTAAAAATGGATATTGCGCTTTTCAAAATAGGGAGTGCAGGTCTCCCATACCTTGGTTTCGGGATGCAGAGCCTCGACCTCCTGCCATGCGCCGTAGCCAATGCCTTTACTGTGTGCTTCTGGCAGTACAAAGAGAATATCCAAGTGATTATGATGCGTTTCGTTGTCAATCGTAAGTATCAAACCGCCGACCTTCTCACCTTCAAGCATAATGCGGTAGGTTTTGCTTTTGGGATTGTCGATGGATTTTTCAATAGTTGTGCGAGAGATGATCTCACCGTCATCGTCGATATGGTCATCACGCTCACCGAACTCCATCATCGCACCGTACTTGAACGCCCATTGATTGTCAAGGATAAATTGCTCACGGTCGTCTGCCGTAAGCGGAACAAGAGTAACCTTCATATTTTTCATAAAACACCTCCGAAAATAAAAATAGAGCTAAGGTCTTGCGAATGCAATAACCCAAGCTCACTTGGACACCTAATCCGGCATTACGGTACTACGGTACACAGCCTCCGGTGACGAATATTCGACGTGATTATTATACCATAAATACGGGTGAATGTCAAGCAAACGATTGAATTATTCATAAAAATATGATATAATAAACTCACCGATGAATAAGAATTTGACGAAGGGGTGAAATGTATGGATAAAGAAACAATGGGAACTGTACTATCCGTTGCAAAGCAATGGTGGTTAAAGGTGAATACCAAACCTGTACGAATGGGTGCTTTGGACCGAGCAACCTTTCCACATATCATTAAAGTGCAATATGTTGTAGATGGAAAAATCTACGCTAAGAGAAAATGGATTGGAGCAGGTAAAGAAGTCCCTGCTGTTGGAAGCAATCTGACAGTTCTTTATTGTTCCGACAAGCCAAGCAAAGCCAAAATCCTTTAATAAAACAAATTCCAATTTATCGAGTAGAAATGAATACCCAAAGGGGCTGACGAAAACAAACCGTCAGCCCTCAAAATTTGCGTCGCAGTAAGCAAAGAAAAAGGCTTCGGGAATTGCTTCCCAAAGCCAAATTTGGTCGGAGTGACAGGGTAACTTCGCTGTGCTACGTGATTCCCACGCTCTTCGCCTGACAAGAGAGCTTGTCGATCTCCGAGCGGGGAATGCGAACCTGCATTTTGCTTCGCAAAACAGCTTCGAATTGACACATCCATCAAAAAAGCAAGAGAGAAGACGAACCTCTCTCTTGCTTTTTTGGTCGGAGTGACAGGGTTCGAACCTGCGGCATCGACGTCCCAAACGCAAAAGCATTTTTTTACTTCATTTTCCGTACTTTTGCAAATAACATCTTGAATTATCTGCCACGAAGCGGTATAATCTGTATTGACACATAATGAAAGGCAGCACACAATGGACAAAAAATATACGTGCGTCAAATACGCCTGCTATACGACGAGTATGACAATGTCGATCGTTTCAAACTTTACGCCGCTTCTTTTTCTCACATTCCGAGACCTTTACGACATATCTTTCTCTCTGCTTGGTCTGCTTGTTTTAATCAATTTCTCGACACAGCTCACCATCGACCTCATCTTTTCATTCTTCTCTCACCGCTTCAATATTCCGCTTACAGTCAAGCTCATTCCGGTCATCGCTGTCGTTGGAATGGTGATCTATGCGCTCTCGCCATTCATCTTCCCGAGTATGGTCTATCTTGGAATCGTCATCGCGACTATTATTATCTCGGCATCAAGCGGACTTGCTGAGGTGCTGATAAGCCCTGTTATCGCCGCTATCCCAGCAAAAGATCCCGAGCATGAAATGAGCAAGCTCCACTCAATGTACGCTTGGGGCGTCGTCGGTGTGGTCATCGTCTCCACAGTCTTCTTGCTTGTTTTCGGCCATAAAAACTGGCAGTGGCTCGCCGCAATATTTACGCTCGTTCCGCTGACTTCCGCTATACTCTACGCAGGTGCGGAAATTCCCGAGATGCAAACACCCGAAAAGGCTAGCGGAGCTATGCAGTATCTCAAAAATCCCATCTTGTGGGTATGCTTTGCGGCTATATTTATCAGTGGTGCCGCCGAATGTACAATGGGTCAGTGGGCATCGAGCTACCTTGAACTGGCGCTCGGCATTCCCAAGGTGTTCGGTGATATCTTCGGAGTTGCACTGTTTTCTGCCATGCTTGGACTCGGACGCAGCGGATACGCTAAGTTCGGCAAGAACATCAGCCGCGTACTGCTTCTCGGCGCAATAGGCTCGGCGGTCTGCTACTTTGTTGCGGCAATTTCGCCTTTCGCCGTCATTGGGCTTATCGCCTGCGCGCTTTGCGGCTTCTGCGCTTCGATGCTCTGGCCGGGTATGCTCATAGTTGCGCCCGAACGCTTCCCTAAGGGCGGAGTCTTCATCTATGCTATCATGGCGGCCGGCGGTGACCTCGGTGCGTCGGTCGTGCCTCAGCTTGTGGGCATCATCACCGACATCGCACTTACTAATCCCACGTTTATAGACCTTGCACAGACGCTCAATCTGGCTCCCGACCGTTTCGGAATGAAGCTCGGTCTTCTCATTGCCATGCTCTTCCCGCTGTGTGGCATCCCGTTGTTCGCCAGATTTTTCAAAGAATCAAATAAGAAGAAAAAGGAACCCATGTAAATAAAGATAATGGGTATAAATCGTGAAATTTTGCACTTTCGCACAAAGTGAAGTTCCGTGAGCCATCAACACCCACAGGCCTTTCACATGGTGTAGCCATATTTCACACATGAAGAGCCATTCACAAATCTCGCAAGGGATTTATTCCGTTGAAAAAGACCTATGCTTTGTATCAAAGCATAGGTCTTTTTCTGGTCGGAGTGACAGGGTAACTTCGCTGCGCTACGTGATTCCCACGCTCTTCGCCTGACAAGAGAGCTTGCCGATCTCCAAGCGGGGAATGCGAACCTGCATTTTGCTTCGCAAAACAGCTTCGAATTGACACATCCATCAAAAAAGCAAGAGAGAAGACGAGCCTCTCTCTTGCTTTTTTTGGTCGGAGTGACAGGGTTCGAACCTGCGGCCTGATGGTCCCAAACCACCCGCGCTACCAACTGCGCCACACCCCGTTCTATATGAACGGCAGGCATTCCCTTGCCGCGCTTTGCATTATAGCAAAAAGATAAGAAAATGTCAAGAGAGGAAAGAAAAAAGGAAAAATAGTTTTCAAAAAGCGAGGGGAAGAAGCCCCGAAAGGGGGTTGCTTTTTTGTGCTTCCTTTGTTATACTTTCATTAGGAGAATTTGCTTATGAAGATCGAACGGCTTACCCCCTTTTTTGAAGAAGAAAAAATTGAATATTTCGGTGTTCTGCCTCTTCACGCGTGCCGTGTATTTCGGGAGGATCTTTTTGATAGACTTCCCGCTTTTCAGCCAAAGACCGTGATCCTTTACGCCGCCCCCTATTACGCGGGGGAAACCGAAAATCTTTCGCGCTACGCCGCCGCCCGCGATTATCATGTATATATGCGGGGGATTTCGGAAAGGCTTACCGCTTATTTACAAGCGTACTACCCCCAAAACCGTTTTTTGGGCTTTTCGGATCATTCCCCGATCGACGAGCGGGACGCCGCCGCGCGTTGCGGTATTGGGATCGTAGGCGACAGCGGGCTTCTTATTAACGAAAAATACGGCTCTTTCCTCTTTTTGGGGGAGATCTTTACCGATTTGGAGCCTATCGATCTTCCTTCTTTACAAGAGCCTAAGGGTTGCTTGCATTGCGGTGCTTGCAAAAGGGCGTGTCCCACGGGCGCTCTTTCGGGTGAGGGGGAATGTCTTTCTGCCCTTACCCAGCAAAAGGGAGAGCTGCCTAACGAGGTCTTTCTTTTGATGAAAAAGCATAAAACGGTTTGGGGCTGTGATCTTTGCCAGCTTGCCTGCCCGTATAACAAACGGGTGATTGAAGAGGGCCGCCTTTCCCCGATTCCCTTTTTCCGTAAAGAACGTATTCCGCATTTGACCTATGACCTCGTTGAGAATATGAAGAAGGACGAATTTCAAGAGCGCGCCTTTGCCTGGCGCGGACGCAACACGATCCTACGGAATTTAGCGCGCTATGAAGAAAAGGAATAAGCTTTTTGAAAAAAATCAAAAAACGGTTGCCTTTTTAAAAAGAATATGCTACAATAATAAGGCTTGCGAATAAGTAAGCCATATCTGCCCGTAGCCCAGCTGGATAGAGCGCAAGACTCCGACTCTTGAGGCCGCACGTTCGAATCGTGTCGGGCAGGCCAAAAGCAAAAGCACCCCGCTTGGGGTGCTTTTGCTTTTGGTCTACCCTTCCGAAGAACGTGTCTTGATGCGAATGCATCAAGATGCGCGTTCGCATACCGCCAACGGCGGTATCTGCGCCTTTCTCCTCCAAAGCGAAGCGAACCGAAACAAATACCTTTGCACTCGCAAAGAAAAAGCCGCTTATGCGCATATCGTGTCGGCCTTCTGCCGTTCCGTAAAGCACCCCGCTTGGGGTGCTTTTGCTTTTGGTCTACCCTTCCGAAGAACGTGTCTTGATGCGAATGCATCAAGATGCACGTTCGCATACCGCCAACGGCGGTATCTGCGCCTTTCTCCCCCAAAACGAAGCGAACCGAAACGAAACCACGCCACAAAAAGGCAAATAGAAACGTTTTTCCTTTTAAAAATCTCTTTTCTTCTCTTGACTAAAACATAAAAATCCTGTATACTTTATAATAAAATAATATTTCCCGAATTTTTGAAATAAGGAAGGGTCTATGCAAAGCTTTAATCTTCATACTTCGATCCATTTCGGCGCAGACGCGCTTTCTCGCCTTGCTTCACTTGAACACAAGCAGGTCTTTATCATCGTCGATCCCTTCGTAGTCACAAGCGGGCTGATCAAGCACGTAACGAAGCATTTGGATAAAGCCGAGATCGCTTATACCCTATATTCCGAGGTTTCCCCCGATCCGACGGTCGAAGCCGTCGGTGCGGGCGTTACCGCCCTTCTCAAAAATAAAGAGCCCTGTATTATTACCGTAGGCGGCGGTTCTGCCATTGATCTTGCCAAATGCGTACGCCAGTTCGCTTCGAAGATGGTGCCCGATTACTTCCCCTATTTTATTGCCATTCCCACCACGAGCGGAACGGGAAGCGAGGTTACCTCCTTCGCGGTCATTACCGACGCCGAAAAGAATATCAAGCACGCGATCATTGATCAAAAGCTTCTGCCCGAGGAGGCGATCCTTGACGTAGAGATGGTAAAAAGCGTACCCGCTTCGATCACCGCCGATACGGGCATGGACGTTTTCACCCACGCGATCGAGGCTTACGTCAGCACCAACGCCACCGCCTTCTCGGACGTTTATTCCAAAAAGGCGGCTCAGGTCTGTAAGGATTACCTCTATCGCTCGTACAATTACGAGATGACGCGTGAAACGCTTCCGCGTGAAAAGATGCACTTCGCCTCAAACCTTGCGGGCATGGCCTTTAACGCCGCATCTCTTGGGCTTAACCACGGCATGGCTCATCAGCTGGGCGCCCAGTTCCATATCCCCCACGGAAAGGCAAACGCCATTCTGCTTCCGACGGTCATCAGCTATAACACGGGGATCGAGAGCCATACGATGTCGCTCGTTAACCCCTCCCCTTGCGTACATAAATACGCAAAGCTTGCGCGTTATATCGGTGTTGGCAGCTATAACGATATCGCTTCGGTAAAAACGCTGATCAACTACATCGACGAGCTGCGTATCCAAATGCAGATCCCCCGTTGTATCCGCGAGGCAGCCCCCAATCTGACCAAGGATGAATATATGCATAAGATCGAGGATATGGCCGAGGCCGCGATCAACGACCGTTGCACCCCCACCAATCCCCGCACCCCCAAAAAGCAAGAGGTCATGGATCTTTTTGAAAAGATCTTCTGATATGCGCAAAGCGCAAAAAAGAAAACCGCAAATGCGGTTTTCTTTTTTATTTCTTTTTTCCGTCTTCCTCCAAGGCATGGCAGGGACAGCCCTGCCCCTTTTCGGCACACTGCTTGGCGTACGGGCAGCCGATACACTTTTGCCCGCGCCTCTTGGCAAGAACGATATAAAGGAGCGCCCCACCGACAAGAAGCAGGATCGCGGCGATAGCCAAATAATCAACAAGCCCCATCATATACCCTCACGCGCGAGCTGCGCATTCTTTTTAAGAATAAGCGCCGCAATCACGGCGGCAATGCCGAGAACGATCGCCCAACCGACGATCGGCATCCAAAGAGCACCGAAGGAGCCGCTCGTTACAAGCGTTCCGAAGAAGAACACGAGGAAACCGACGGTATACCCGACGGCAAGCTGAAGTCCGATACCCGCAAAGAGCCATTTTTTGCTTTTTAATTCAGCGTTCATTGCCCCCATTGCCGCAAAGCAAGGCGGCGAAAAAAGATTAAACATCAGATACGCCAGAGCCGCCGCCTTCGTAATGGCGAGAACCCCCGCGACCTCGGCACCCGCCCCCTCCATAAGGGCAAACTCCTCGGCATCGATCAGATTTTCAAGCCCCACGAAGCAAACGGCAAGCGTTGCCACAACGTTTTCCTTGGCGATAAAGCCGGTGATCGCGGCGGCCGCCAGCTGCCAGGCAACGACCCCGACGATAGGGGCGAAGAGGTAGGCAAAGGGGGTGGCGATCGTAGCCAAAATCGAAGCGCTTGCATCGGGCGCGGGCTGTAATCGCCAAGTAAAGCTTTGCATCAGCTGAACCGCAAAGTTGCAGACCAGAATAACGGTTCCCGCCTTTACGATATACGCCCAGCCGCGCCGACACATGGAAAGGGCGGCCTTCGATAGGCTTGGAAGCTTATATTCGGGTAGCTCGATGATAAAATAGGAACGTCTTTTTCCGTTTCCCGTTAATTTGTTGATAAGAAGCGCAGAGACGAGGATGATAAAGATCCCCATAAAGTACATCAGGGTTCCTACCCAGCTTGCCTCCCCGAAGAAAGCGCCGGCAAAAAGCGCGATAACAGGAAGCTTGGCGCCGCAGGGCATAAAAGGGGCAAGCATGGCGGTGGCCCTGCGCTCACGCTCGTTTCGGATGGTGCGGCAGGCCATAACGCCGGGAATGGCGCAGCCCGTACCGATCACGAAGGGGATAACCGATTTGCCCGAAAGACCGACCTTTTTGAAAATGGGGTCGAGAACGACAGTGGCGCGTGCCATGTAGCCACAGTCTTCAAGCAGCGCGATAAGGAAATACATGACCATAACAAGCGGCAAAAAGCCGACCACGGCGCCAACGCCGCCGATGATCCCGTCCACGATCAGGGCGGTAAGAAGCGGATCCGCGTTTTCCATCAGCGCGGCGATCTGCGCGCCAAACGCTTCAATAAGCGTTACGAGCCCCGGAATAAAGAACTCGTTGGATCCCCCCTCGTTAAAGACCACGCCATCGGCGATCCAAGCGCCGAGCCAGGCCTGCGAGATCTGAAACACAAGGAACATAATGACCGCAAAGATCGGCAGCCCCAGCCATCGGTTGGTAAGCACGGCGTCGATCTTATCGCCAACCCCTTCGTTTTTTGTGAAGGTCCTTCTCTTTTCGACGGCTTCGACGATCCCTTTAACAAAGGCATACCGACGTTTATCGGCGGCCTCACTCACGGCTCTGTCGGAAGGGCGAACGCCCCCTTGCTTATAGGGCGCTGTCTGCCCCCCTCCCACAACAGAAAGGACTGCCTCCATCAACTCGGAAAGCCCCCTTTCCGAGACTGAAACCGTTTCGATAACCGGACATGAAAGCTTTTGACTGAGCAAGGCGGCGTCGATCGTGTTTCGTTTTTTCTCGTTTACGTCTACCTTATTAAGGGCGATCACGACGGGGATCCCCAGCTCTAAAAGCTGGGTTGTAAAAAAGAGGCTTCGACTAAGGTTAGAGGCGTCTACAATGTTGATGATCGCATCCGGGCGCTCGTTCTGCACATAATCGCTTGTGATGCTTTCTTCCCCCGTAAAGGGTGACATCGAATAAGCGCCGGGCAGATCAACGGCGATCATTTCTTCCTTGCCGTTTGCATACCCACGCTTTATGGGATGCTCGTTTTTATCGACCGTGACACCCGCCCAGTTTCCAACGTGCTCGTTTTGTCCGGTTAAGGCGTTATACATCGTGGTTTTCCCACTGTTCGGGTTACCGGCCAAAGCAATTCTCATACGTCACTATCCTCCAAAACCATACGTAAGATTTACAAATCAGACAAAATATCGGTTATTTACAAGAAAAAATCGGTTACCCATCGCTAACCAAGCACCAAAAAGAAAAGCCGGCGCGGCCGTTCCTTTAAATATGAATGGCTTGTGCCAGGGCACGGTCAATGCTGTATCGCCCATCCTTGATCGAAACGATGCATCCGCTTTTGCGTCGCTTGATCACGGTGATCGGCTCACCCGCATAGCACCCAAGCGAAAATAAAAAGGCGTTAAGCTCCCCATCCTCGGTCTTAACGGCCGAGACGGTATACTCTTTTCCTTCTTCTGCGTTCATTAAGGTCATTCTTCGTTTTCTACCTTTCAGTTACCTATGGCTAACTATAATATTATTATACTTATTTTTCCAAAAAAATCAAGGTTTTTTTCGTTTTTTTTAAAAAAATTTCGGCCGCGCGCGCCGGGTGACAAAAAAAGCGCGGCGCGATCGACAAAAGTCCCTTAAAAGCCTTGCTTTTTATACGGTAATATGATATTATTATGATATTAAGCAGGGGGTGCATTTATGTTTTTTACTTACCGCATTTTTCAAGCGACCGATAAAAAGCTTATCCTTTCGCCGCAAACCTATCTTGCAAGCGCGATGCTTACCTACACCGACTTCATCACCGCCACCCTTACCTCTGCCGTAGGCGGGGACGGTGAGGCCATTGAGCGCATCGAATGGAAGCTCGGCTTTTCTCCCGCGATCAAAAAGAAGATCGGGGCGGCCTATCAAAAGTGTGACGAAGGCTACGCCATCGTTCTCGGTAAGGTAACCCGTGTTTTTGCCGCGAGCGAGAAGGCGTTTATTTACGCCGCCGCCACGCTTTCGCTGCTTGCGCATGACGGCGAGCTTTGCGAGGGCTTTCTGTACGACGTCCCGCTGGGGGACGAGCGCGGCTTTCGCGTCTTTTTGCCTGCCCGAAGCGATTTTAATGCCTTTTATAAAATGGTCGACTTTTTGGCGACCTATAAATTCAACTCGATCATTATCGAGGTCGGCGGCGGCATGGAATATCACCGTCACCCGAAGATCAACGAGACCTGGATCGAATTCTGCCGCGACGTGCATCGTTATTCGGGGCGTGCCCGCGAAATTCAATGGCAGACCTATCCTTGGAAGAAGAACTCGATCCATTGCGATAACGCGGGAGGAGAGGTCTTAACGCAGGAAGAGGTTCGTGCCCTCGTTGCCTATTGCCGCTCAAGAGGACTTAACGTTATCCCCGAATGCCCGCTCTTCTGCCACGCCGATTATCTTGTGATGGCCTTCCCCGAGATCCGCGAGCGCGAGGGGGATCTGCATCCCGACAGCTATTGCCCCAATCATCCCGATACCTATACATACGTTTTTGATGTTCTCGAAGAGGTCATCGACGTTTTTGAACCCGAAGCCGTGCATATCGGGCACGATGAAGCCTACTCGGTCGGCGTTTGCCCCCGCTGCCGCGGAACCTCTCCCTATAAGATCTACACCAACGACGTGATCAAGCTTCGCGACTTTTTAGCCGAGCGCGGCATCAAGACCTATATGTGGGGGGAAAAGCTTCTCAACGCGCGTGCCGAGAACAACCGCCGTTGCGGAGGCGCGGGGTATATGTACGGAAACGAGCGTATTCCCGACCTCTATAAGTGCCGCGACATTATGCCGCGCGATATCACCTATCTTCACTGGTATTGGCGCTACACCGATAAAAACGACGACGTCTATCACGATCGAAACATGCGCGTGATCTACGGTAACCTGCAAGCGTTGCTCGTGAAAAAATGGAATAACCGCCGCGAGCGAGGTATCAAGGGCGGCTACGTTTCGAACTGGAGCTCGTTTGACAGCGAAACGATGCAAAAGAATTTTATGTATATCAACCTCTTTGCGGCGGCCTACGCCTTCTGGTGTGACGATTTTGAGAAAAGAGACACGGGCGATATGTATAAGCTTTGCTTCGAGGAAGCCTACCGTCTGTGCCGTGACAGCCTGAAGCATCCGATGACTATTACGCACACCACCCCGCATACCATTCCCTACGAGCCCGCTTGGGACGGTGTTTTCATCACCGATGAAAAATATCTGCTTGGCCGCTATCATCTGTCCTATTCGGACGGCACCGAGGCGACGCTTCCCGTCCGCTATGGCTCGCACATCGGGAACTCGGATTTCCGTGACGCGATCGATAACACCGAATTCCGCCAGCTGGCTTACGGCGTTTTGCCGCTTGCCTACCGTGACGGCTTTGCTTATCGCGTGCTGTATGAAGACCCGCATCCCGACAAAGAGCTTCTTTCAATCGTTTATAAGCCCGCCGAAGGGCGGGAGGATATCCCGGTTTCCTTTATCGGCTTCCACCGCGGCGGCGACGAGCCGGTCGAAGCCACGATCACCGCAAAAATTCGCCGTGAAGCCGACGTTGAGGACGGCGTTTACGAAGAAGAATAACATTGGAGGAAAAAAAGATGTTTTTTAAATACCGCATTTTAGAAACCACCGAAAAAAGAATTGTTTTTACCCCCAAGACCGAGTTTTCGGCAACCGATCTTACCTATGCCGATTTCATCGAAAACGCCCTTATCTCCGCCGTAGGCGGGGACGGGGACGCCATTGAGAGCATCGAATGGAAGATCGGCTTCTCTTCCTCGGTACGGAAAAAAATCGGGGCGGCCTATCAAAAAAACAAAGAGGCCTACGCCATTATTTTAGGCAAGGTCACCCGTGTTTTCGCGGCGAGCCAAGAGGCCTGTATTTACGCCGCCGCCACGCTTTCGCTGCTTGCCAAGGGCGGAGAGCTTTTTGAAGGATTTATTTACGATCTGCCGATCGCGCCCGAGCGTGGCTTCCGTGTCTTTTTACCGGCGCGCGCGGGATTTGAGGACTTCTACCGCATGGTCGATTTTCTGGCGACCTATAAATTCAACTCGATCATCCTTGAGGTCGGCGGGGCGATGGAATACCGCCGCCACCCGAAGATCAACGAGACCTGGGCCGAATTCTGCCGCGATATGCACCGCTATTCGGGAAGAACGCGTGAAATTCAGACAAAGACCTACCCGTGGCACAAGAATTCGATCCACTGCGATAACGCAGGCGGGGATATTCTGACGCAGGACGAGGTTCGCACCTTGATCGCCTACTGCCGTTCCCGTGGGCTTACCGTTATGCCCGAATGTCCGCTTCTTTCGCACGCCGACTATCTCGTAATGGCTTACCCCGAGATCCGCGAGCGCGAGGGGGATATGCATCCCGACAGCTATTGCCCCAACCATCCCGATACGTATAAGTATGTTTTCGATATTCTCGAAGAGGTTATTGACGTATTCGAGCCCCACGCCGTACATATCGGGCATGACGAGGCCTACTCGGTCAGCGTTTGCCCCCGTTGCAAAAACACGAAGCCCCATATCCTTTACGCCAACGATATCATCAAGATCCATGACTTTTTAGCGGAACGCGGCATCAAGACCTATATGTGGGGCGAAAAGCTGATCAACGGCCGCGGCAATAATCATCGCCGCATCGGCGGCGCGGGAAGCGGAAAGGGCGACGCCCACGTGCCTTCCCTGTGGCCCTGCCGCGATCTGTTGCCGAGCGATCTCAACATTCTGCATTGGTTCTGGCACAGAAGCTCGGATTACGATAACGTCTTTCTCACGCGCGGCATGCACACGGTCTTTGGGAACCTTGAACCGCTTCTGATCAAAGAGTGGAATATGCGGCGCGACCGCGGCATCAACGGCGGCTACGTTTCCAACTGGAGCTCGTTTGATACCGAGACCATGCAAAAGAACTGTATGTATATCAAGCTCTTCTCCTCGGCCTACGCCTTCTGGTGCGAGGATTTCGAGGCAAGAGGGGCGGCTTCTATGTATGCGCTTTGCTTTGAGGAAGCCTATCGGCTTTGCCTTAACAACCGTAAAAACCCCTTAACGGTTACGCATACCACCCCTCACCGCATCCCTTATGAAGCCGCTTGGGACGGCGTTTTCATCACCGATGAAAAATATCTGCTCGGCCGCTATCATCTTACGTATGCTGACGGAACCGAAGCAACGCTTCCCGTCCGCTACGGCTCGCATATCGGCTCTTCTACCTTTACCGACGCGATCGACAACATCGAATTCCGCCAGCTGGCTTACGGCGTTTTGCCGCTTGCCTACCGCGACGGCTTTGCTTATCGCGTGCTGTATGAAGATCCGCATCCCGACAAAGAGCTTCTTTCGATCGTATATCGGCCGAGAGAGGACCGCGCGGATATTCCCGTATCGCTGATCGGCTTCCACCGCGGCGGTGACGAGGCAATCAAGGCCACGATCGAAGCCAGAATTCGGCGCGAGGCCGACTGTGAGGACGGCATCGTCCTATAACGCAAAAACAATTCAAAAAGCACCAACCGCGGTTGGTGCTTTTTCTTTATACCTCTTTAAACCCTATAACGCGGTCAAGCATCATCGCATCGCGTGCATCCGGCTTTTCGGTGGAAAAATCAACGGTATAAAGGCGGAGATTATCAACGCAACGGGCAAAAAGGCCGTATACGGGCAGCTTTTTTCAGAAAAATTTCTTCACGCAAAAAATTTACCATATTTTCGGAATTTGTCAACAGAAGGGGCGCCGCGCAAAAGAAAAAAGAGGATACGCTTTCCATATCCTCTTTTTCCGTGGCGAAACACCTTATTCGTTATCGCTTTTTTTCTTGCTCGTATACTTTTGCAGACAGACGGTGGCGCCGATGATGATCCCGATGATGAGGAAAACACCCAGCATACCGGCCAGCATATAAACGAGGTTATTAACGAAAGCGATCGGGCTAAAAATCAAATTTTCCATATTTTTCCCTCCTTACATAAAGAAGCCAAGAACCAAGGCGCCCGCGATAACCGAAGCGATCTGCCCCGATACGTTTACCCCGATGGAATGCATCAGAAGGAAGTTTTGCGGATCCTCTTGGATACCCATTTTATGAACGATACGACCCGACATCGGGAAGGCCGAGATACCGGCGGCGCCGATCATGGGGTTGATCAGCTCCTTCTTGGTCATACGGGCGAAAACGTTGTAAAGCTTGGCAAAGAGAACGCCGCCCGCCGTATCGACGATAAAGGCGATAAGACCAAGACCCATGATCAGAAGCGTTTGAACGTTAAGGAACTGCGAAGCGGTCATATTAAAGGCGATGGTGATGCCGAGGAAGATGGTGATAAGGTTCGCCAGCACCTTCTGCGCGGTCTCGGAGATCGAATCAAGAACGCCGCACTCACGAATGAGGTTACCGAACATAAGGAAGCCGATCAGCGACCCTGCGCCGGGGGCAAAGATGCAAGCGACGACCGAAATAACGATCGGGAAGAGGATCTTGGTGGTCTTGGAAACGTCGGTCTGCTTATAGGACATACGGATCTTGCGCTCTTCCTTAGTGGTAAGAAGCTTGATTACAGGGGGCTGAATGATCGGCACCAGCGCCATGTAGGAATAAGCGGCAACCGTGATCGCGCCAATGAAGTTCGAGCCGAGCTTGTTGGCAACGACGATCGAGGTCGGACCGTCTGCCGCGCCGATGATCGAGATCGAGGCGAAATCCTTTGCCTCGGGGAAGAAGATCGAAGCCATGCAAAGCGTGAAGAAGATACCGAACTGCGCCGCCGCGCCGAAGATCATCAGCTTCGGGTTATTAAGCAGGGGCCCGAAGTCTATCATCGCGCCGATACCGATAAACAGAAGCAGGGGGAACAACTCGCTCGCGATACCCGCGGTATACAGGGTATGCAGGGGCTCCGCGATGCCGTTATAGATCACTTCACCGTTTTCAGCTACCGTTACGACGCCGGGGAAGTTCATTAAGATCGCCCCAAAGCCGATAGGTAAAAGAAGCGTCGGCTCCATTTCCTTCTTAATGGCGAGGTAGATCAGTACACCGCCGATGATCCACATCAGGATCATTTTCCAGTTGTCGCCCTCCGCAAAGCCGACAAGGCCGTTGAAGAGGGTCTTCAGTGCGTTCCAGATTTCCATGTTGCTCTCCCATTTATGATTTTTTCTTAGGCGAATTCCGTGTTTCTACGCATTTTTTATACACGCAAAGGGGCAAAATGAGATATAAGCCCAAAAAAACGCCTTATATATTATAACACAAAAAGAAAAAAAAGCAAGAGCCGTTTCACTTTTCTTTCGGATTTTTTTAAAAAGAAAAAGGAGCATTTGCTCCTTTTTTGCTTTACGGTGCTTTGGGCTGGAATTTCAGGGTATACTGCTCGTTCCCCCGCGTGATGGCGATGGGAAGCGTGGGGATCTTTTCTCCGCCGTGGTAGGTGGTGTTGGCAACCGTAGCGTGCCCCGAGAAGCCGCCGATGGTCAGCGTATAGTCATACCCGTCGATATTGCGTCCCCTTTCGATGTAGACGCCCGAATAGGTCTTTCCCTCGCCGTCGCGGATCGTGATCAGCCCGTTTTCGGCCGTCATAAAGACGTTTTTAAAGGAAAGCTCTTGATTTTCCAAGCTATCAAGATCGGTTTTGACGGCCCATATAAGCTCCCACTCGTATTCCTCAACGGTGAGCGCTTCTTCGCCGCATCCGCAAAAAAGCATCGCCAGCAAGGATAAGATCAGCAAAAAAGAGATCCTTTTCATTCGCGCCCTCCTTCGGTTTTTTCGGTATGCCCTCTATGGGCTTTTCTTATCGGGTCTTAAATTGCATGTTATAAAGACCGGCGTAAACGCCGCCCTTTTCAAGAAGGGTTCCGTGATCCCCCAGCTCGGTGATGCTTCCGTTTTCCACAACGGCGATCTCATCGGCGTTCTTTACGGTGGAAAGACGGTGCGCGACGACCAAGGTCGTGCGGCCGCGGCAAAGCTCGTCAAGCGCTTGCTGGATATAGATCTCGGTGGCGTTATCGAGGGCACTCGTCGCTTCATCAAGGATCAGGATCGGGGGATTCTTCAGAAAAACGCGGGCGATAGATAAGCGCTGCTTCTGCCCGCCCGAAAGCTTCACGCCGCGCTCGCCGATCTCGGTATCATAGCCCTTTTCAAGCGCCATCACGTACTCATGAATATTCGCCTTCTTCGCCGCCTCGATCACCTCTTCCTCGGTCGCTTCGGGTCTACCATAGAGAATGTTGTCACGGATACTGGCGTTAAAGAGGTATACGTCCTGCTGTACGATACCGATATTTTTGCGAAGCGAATCGCGCGTAAAGTCGGCAATATCCACGCCGTCGATCAGAATTTTGCCCCTCTCCACGTCATAAAAACGCGGAATGAGATGGCAGATCGTGGTCTTACCGCCCCCCGAAGGGCCGACGAGAGCAAAGGTCTTCCCCTTCTCCACGGTGAAGCTGACATCTTTCAAAACGTCTCCCTCTTCCCCGTAGCCGTAGGTGACAGAGGAAAATTCGATCTTCCCCATAAGCGTCCCCGCATCGCGCGCGCCCTCTCGATTTTGCTCGGGCGGCTCGTCCATAATTTCAATAAAGCGGCGGAAGCCGGTAACACCGTTCTGATACTGCTCCATAAAGTTGATCAGCGTCATCAAGGGCGAAATAAACAGATTCACCGAGACCACGAAGGCCGAATAATCAGCAAAATTAATGAGGCCGTTGTAGAGGAAAAGCCCCCCGGCGATCAGAACGATAACGTTAAAGATATCGGCAACGAAGGTCGTGGACGAGTGAAACTTGGCCATGGCGTTATAGGCCTTTTTGCGCGAGGCCACGAAGGAACGGTTTCCTTCCTCAAACTTCTCTTCTTCTACCGTTTCGTTGTTAAAGGCCTTGGTGACACGGATCCCCGTGATGCTGCTTTCCAAGGAAGCGTTGATCACGGCGACCGATTTGCGGCTTTCCATAAATGCTTCCTTCATTCTTTTGCGAAGCGAAGCGGCAATAACGGCAAGGATCGGGGCGCAAATAAAGACGATCAGCGTCAGCTCCCAGCGGATCGTAGCCAGATAAGTAAAGGAAATAACGATCGAAATACCCGATATCAGAATGTTTTCGGGGCCGTGGTGCGCAAGCTCACTGATATCCATCAGATCGTTCGTCATGCGGGACATGATCTTACCGGTCTCGTTATTATCGAAAAACCTATACGGCAGCTTTTCAAGATGCCCGAACATATCGCTTCGCATCTTGGCCTGCATACGCACGCCCATAATATGCCCGTAATACTGGATAAAAAAGTTGAGAAGCATACGAACGACGTATACCAACAGTAAAAGCAGACCGAAAAGAACGATCAGCTTATATTTCTGACCTGGGATAAGATCGTTGAGCATCCGCCGTGTGATCATCGGGTACAGAATGGCGGTAAGCGCCACCAAAAGAGAGGCGATCATATCGGCCGCAAAGAGCCTTTTGTGCGGCTTATAATAGGATAAAAAGCGTTTTAACATGCAAGCCTCCGAGGTTATATCAAAAGTTCGTTTTAACAATATGCCAAAGGGATCGCGGCTTTTAATTCAGCATATCCAAAAGCTGCGTCTTCTGACGGTAACCGACGGCCTGCTTATAAAGTCTTCCGTTTTTGAAAAGAAGAACGGCGGGGATACTGTTGATCTCAAACGCCTCGGCAAGCGCGCCCTCGCAATCAACGTTCACCTTGCCTACCTTAACATCGTCTCTTTCCTCGGCGATCTCCGAAAGGATGGGGGCGAGCATACGGCAGGGACCGCACCAATCGGCGTAAAAATCAACGAAGATCGGCTTATCCGATTCGAGAACCTCTTTTTCAAAGTTATCGGTCGTGATTATAATTTCTTTCATAGTACCGTTTCTCCTTCAATCCTTGGTTTTATAATAAAGCATACAATGGCAAAAGTCTTCAAACTCGGGGTCCTTGATCTGCTCGCGGAACGCCCGGCACATGCATTTCGTATCCTCGCTTTTCTCTCGGACGCAGGGACAGTATCCCCCGCTTTCCTTAAGCCCCTCTTTCACGATTTTTACGATCTCTTGATCGGGATTGAGCTTAATGGCCATCTTCGCTTCTCCTTGTTTACATAATTTATTTTATTATAACAAAAAATAAACCCTTTGTCTAAGGAAAATCGAATATTTTAACATTTTTTTTAAACTTTTTTATTTTCCCTTCTATTTTTCTTGAAAAACATGGAATTGAGTGATATAATGAAAAAAAGCTTTGTTCTGCAAGGAGAACGCTGTATGAATACACAAAATGAGACCTATCGGATCGAACACGATTCGATGGGAGAGATTGAGGTTGCCGCCGACAGATTATGGGGAGCGCAGACCGAAAGAAGCAGAAGGAACTTTAAGATTGGCAAGGGTCACGAGCAAATGCCCCGTGAAATCCTTTATGCCTTCGGTATTTTAAAAAAGGCTTCGGCCATCGTCAACGCTCGCCTTCGCCCCGATAAAATGACCGAAGAAAAGAAGACCGCCATCACGCTTTCCTGCGACCGTATCCTTTCGGGAAAGCTATACGAGCATTTTCCCCTGGTTGTCTTTCAAACGGGCTCCGGCACCCAGACCAATATGAACGCGAACGAGGTCATTGCCAATTACGCCAATTTCCACCTCGGCAAGCCTCTCCTTCACCCCAATGACGACGTGAATATGTCGCAATCCTCCAACGATACCTTCCCGACCGCTATGCATATCGCGGCGACCCTTGCGCTGAAAAACACGCTCTTGCCCTCGCTTTCTTCGCTTATTGACGAGCTTTTGCGCTTGGAAGAGGAAAACCGTGACGTGATCAAGATCGGAAGAACGCATTTGCAGGATGCGACCCCGCTTCTCTTCTCGCAAGAGATCTCGGGTTGGCGCGCCTCGTTGCAAACCGCCGCTTCGATGATTGAAAGCAGCCTTACGCCGCTTTCGACCCTGGCCCTTGGGGGCACCGCGGTCGGTACGGGTCTTAATGCGCCAAAGGGGTTTGACGTCGCGGTGGCCGAAGAGATCTCTCGCTTAACGGGCGTTCCCTTTACGAGCGCCGAAAACAAATTTCACGCCCTCACCTCGAAGAGCGAGCTTTGCTTTGCCCACGGGGCGCTTCGTGCCCTTGCCGCCGATCTTTTCAAGATCGCCAACGACGTACGCTGGCTTGCCAGCGGCCCCCGCTGTGGGCTTTCGGAGATCACGATCCCCGAAAACGAACCCGGCTCGTCTATCATGCCCGGCAAGGTGAACCCCACCCAATGCGAGGCGCTTACCATGGTGGCCGTACAGGTTATGGCAAACGATACGGCGATAGGCATGGCGGCGGCGAACGGGAATTTTGAGTTAAACGTTTATATGCCCGTTTTGATCTATAACTTTTTGCAATCGGTTCGTCTTTTGTCCGAAGCGATGGATTCCTTCCGTAAAAACTGCGTTTCCGGCATCCGCGCTGACCGAGAGAAGATGAAAAGTAACCTTTACAATTCGTTGATGTTAGTGACGGCTTTATCCCCAAAAATCGGATATGAGAACGCCGCCAAGGCCGCGCGGCTCGCGCATACCGAAGGGCTTTCGTTGAAGGAAGCCTGCTTACGCCTTTCTCTCCTTAGCGAAGAGGAATACGAAAAATTCGTAAGACCCGAGGATATGGTATAAGCCCCTTCAAATTAAAATTATTTTTCAAAAAGGAGAAACGATATGAAAGAAAGCATCCGCGAGGAATCGCTGAAGAAGCATTACGAGTGGCAGGGGAAGATCGAGGTCATCTCCCGCTGCAAGATCAATGACCGCAAGGATCTTTCCCTGGCCTATACCCCCGGCGTCGCCGAGCCCTGCCTTGAAATTGAAAAGGATCCCGACAAATCCTATCTTTTAACGAGAAGAAGCAATCTTGTCGCCGTTATTACAGACGGAACCGCCGTTTTAGGTCTTGGCGACATCGGTCCTTTGGCGGGTATGCCGGTCATGGAAGGAAAATGCGCCCTCTTTAAAGAGTTTGCCGACGTTGACGCTTTTCCGCTTTGTGTCAATTCAAAGGATCCCGACGAGATCGTGCGTACGATCTCCCTGATCAGCGGCAGCTTCGGCGGGGTAAACCTTGAGGATATCAGCGCCCCCCGTTGCTTTGAGATCGAAAAGAAGCTGCAAGCGGCTTGCGACATTCCGATCTTTCACGACGATCAGCACGGCACCGCGATCGTGGTGGCGGCGGCGCTTCTTAACGCCTTGAAGATCGTGAAGAAGGAGATCGGTAAGGCGCGCGTGGTGATCAACGGCGCGGGCTCTGCCGGTTGCGCGATCGGTAAGCATCTTTTGGCGATGGGCGTTGAAGATCTTATCATGGTCGACCGCTTCGGGATCATCAGCCGCGACGACGAAAACCTCTCCCCCGCTCACCGTGAGATCGCGTTGCTGACCAACAAAGAGCTTTTGCGGGGTAACCTTACCGACGCCATGAAGGGCGCAGACGTCTTTATCGGCGTTTCGGCACCCCTGATCGTCAGCCGCGAGATGGTCGCTTCGATGGCTAAAGACTCGATCGTTTTCCCGATGGCGAACCCCACCCCCGAGATCATGCCCGAGGACGCTTTGGCCGCAGGGGCCCGCATCGTGGGAACCGGACGATCGGATTACAAAAACCAGATCAACAACGTTTTGGCATTCCCCGGCATTTTCCGTGGGGCGCTTGATTGCCGCGCCTCTTGCATCAACGAGGAAATGAAGGTGGCAACCTCTTACGCTTTGGCTTCGCTGATCCCCGAGGAAGAGTTAACCGAAGAAAACATTATCTCCCCGGCACTTGATAAACGGGTCGCCCCCGTTGTTGCCGAGGCGGTCAAAAAGGCGGCACGCGAAAGCGGCGTAGCCCGCCTTTAAGACAAAATAAAGAGCCGAAGAGTCTCCCCTCTTCGGTTCTTTTTTGCTTTTTTCTCCAAAAATGCGCTTATTTATTTGAAAAAACCGAAAAAACCGCTTGCCATATAAAAAAATATATTGTATAATTATAAAATAATACTGCACTTTACGGTGAAAGGATACGCAAAATGCCCATTACCGACATTCTTACCAAAAACGCGGATTTCTACCCAAACGACGTTAGTTTGGTAGAGATCAACCCCAAGCTTGAAAACAACAAGAACATGACCTGGCGCGAATTTTCCCTGATGCAAGCAACGGCGGCCGAATCCTATCGGCACGAGCTGACTTGGAAGGAATTCCAGAAGCACGCCAACCGCTTTGCGAACTTGCTTTTGTCCCGCGGGATCAAAAAGGGAGAGAAGGTCGCGATCCTTTTGATGAACTGCCTTGAATGGCTGCCGATTTATTTCGGGATCTTAAAGGCGGGGGCAATCGCCGTCCCGCTGAATTTCCGCTATACGGCCGAGGAGATTGCGTATTGCCTTGATAAAGCAGACGCCGAATACATCGTTTTCGGGCCCGAATTCGTCGGACGTGTGGAAAGCATCTGCCACAAGGTACGGGCGATTAAAATGTGGATCTATGCGGGCGAGGATTGCCCCGCTTACGCCGAAAGCTACGATAAGCTGGTCACCTACTGCTCTTCGCATACGCCGAAGATCTCGCTTTGCGACGACGATGACGCCGCAATCTATTTCTCCTCGGGCACGACCGGCTTCCCGAAGGCGATCCTACATAAGCACAGAAGCCTTATGCACGCCGCAAGAGTGGAGCAAAACCACCACGGTCAAACCAAGGACGACGTTTTTCTTTGCATCCCACCGCTTTATCACACCGGCGCCAAAATGCACTGGTTCGGCAGCCTGATGGTCGGCGGCAAGGCGGTTCTTTTAAAGGGAACCGAGCCCGAGTGGATCATTAAAGCGGCCGCCGAGGAAAATTGCAGCATCGTCTGGCTTTTGGTGCCGTGGGCGCAGGATATTCTCGACGCAATCGACCGCGGGGATATTGATCTTTCGAAATACGATCTCTCCGCTTGGCGGCTGATGCATATCGGCGCTCAACCGGTTCCTCCCAGTCTGATCCGCCGTTGGAAAGCGATTTTCCCCAAGCACGATTACGACACCAACTACGGCCTTAGCGAATCGATTGGCCCCGGCTGCGTGCATCTCGGCATCGAGAACATCGACCGTGTGGGCGCGATCGGAAAAGCGGGCTACGGCTGGCAGACCATGATCGTTGACGAGCATCGACGCCCCGTTGAAAGAGGAGAGGTCGGAGAGCTGGCGGTCAAGGGTGACGGCGTGATGACCTGCTATTACAAGGACGAAGAGGCCACCCGCGAAATTTTAGAGGACGGCTGGCTCTTTACCGGCGATATGGCCACCGAGGATAAGGACGGCTTTATCTACCTCGTTGACCGAAAGAAGGACGTGATCATTTCGGGCGGTGAAAACATTTACCCCGTGCAGATCGAGGATTATCTGCGCCGCCACGATTCGATCTCGGACGTTGCGGTCATCGGGCTTCCCGACCGCCGTCTTGGCGAGATCTCGGCCGCGATCGTACAGGTAAAAGAGGGTCATACCCTCACCGAGGAACAGGTTATGGGCTTCTGTCTTGACCTGCCCCGCTACAAACGCCCCCGCAAGGTTATTTTTGCCGAGGTTCCCCGTAACCCCACGGGCAAGATCGAAAAGCCGAAGCTTCGCAAGCTTTATAGCGTTGACGGGCTTGTGGCAAAAGAAAACGAGCTGTAAGGAGTAACGAAAATATGAAAAAGCTTATGATCGGAAACGCGGCCGTAGCCAGAGGTGCCTATGAGGCGGGCTGCCGCGTCGTTTCCTCCTACCCCGGGACCCCCAGCACCGAGATCACCGAATCGGTGGTGGAATATCCCGATATTTACGTAGAGTGGGCCCCCAATGAAAAGGTGGCGGGCGAGGTGGCTATCGGCGCCTCGATCGCCGGTGGGCGCGCGATGAGCTGTATGAAGCACGTCGGCCTTAACGTAATGGCCGACCCGGTCTTCACCGTCAGCTATATCGGCGCTAACGCGGGTCTTGTGTTCTGCGTGGCAGACGACCCCGGTATGCACTCCTCGCAAAACGAGCAGGATTCGCGCCATTACGCCATGGCCGCCAAGATCCCGATGCTGGAGCCCTCGGATTCTATGGAATGCAAGGAATTCACCAAGCTGGCCTTCTCGCTGAGTGAAACCTACGATACCCCCGTATTCATTCGCCTTTCGACAAGAGTTTCTCACTCGCAGAGCCTTGTGGAGCTTTGCGATCCCGAAGAGGTCGAATTGAAGCCCTACGAGAAAAATATCCGCAAGAACGTTATGATGCCCGCCAACGCCGTGCTACGCCACGTAGAGGTCGAAAAGCGCCAGCTGGCCCTTTCAGAGCTTGCCGACATCACGCCGCTTAACCGCATTGAGGATAACGGCAAAAAGGTTGGTGTTATCACCGCGGGCGTTACCTACACCTACGCCAAGGAGGCGCTGGGCGATGCGGTCAATTACTTAAAGCTCGGTATGGTCTACCCCCTGCCCGAGGAAAAGATCCGTGAATTCGCCGCTTCGGTCGATGAGCTGTACGTCATCGAAGAGCTGGACGGTTTTATTGAAACCTTCGTAAAATCGCTTGGAATTTCGGTTAAAGGCAAAGAATACTTTACTCTTCTTGGCGAATATAGCCAGAATATGATCAAAGAGGTCGTGCTTGGGGAAACGCTTGAAAAGCTTTCCACCGATAAGCCGAGCCCTGCCCGCCCGCCGGTCATGTGCGCGGGTTGCCCGCACCGCGGCACCTTCTATGTGCTTTCAAAGCTTGGTCTTACGGTATCGGGTGATATCGGCTGCTACACCTTAGGCGCGGTCGCCCCACTTTCCTCGGTCGACACCACCATCTGCATGGGCGCCTCGATCAGCGCCGCACACGGTATGGTCAAGGCCAGAGGCCTTGATTTTGCCAAGCAGGTCGTTTCGGTCATCGGGGATTCGACCTTTATCCATTCGGGTATCACCGGTCTTATTGATACGGTATACAACAAGGGCAATCACACAATCATCATTCTCGATAACTCGATCACCGGTATGACGGGGCATCAGGATAACCCGACCACCGGCTTTACCATTCGCCGTGAGCCGACCAAGCAGGTTGACCTTGTAGCGCTTTGCCGCGCTGTTGGGGTCGATCGCGTACGCGTAGAGGATCCCTTTGATCTTGTCGGCTTTGAAAAGGCGGTCAAGGAAGAGATCGCGGTTGACGAGCCCTCGGTCATTATCGCACAACGCCCCTGCGCCCTTTTAAAGACTGTGAAGTACAGCGGTCATTGCAAGGTAGACGAAGACGCCTGCCGCGGCTGCAAAAAGTGCATGAAGCTTGGCTGCCCCGCCATTGTATTTGAAAACGGCAAGGCTAAGATCGATCAAACGCAATGCAACGGCTGCGGGCTTTGCCTTGGGGTATGCCCCTTTAAGGCTATTAGCAAGGAGGATGCATAAGATGACGAAGAATATTATGATCGTCGGCGTCGGTGGGCAGGGCACCCTGCTTGCCAGCCGCATTCTTGGAAACGCCGTTATCAGCGAGGGGTATGACGTCAAGGTCTCCGAGGTTCACGGAATGAGCCAGCGGGGCGGAAGCGTTGTTACCTACGTTCGCTACGGCGAAAAGGTCAATTCCCCCATCATCGATAAGGGGGAGGCCGATATCATTCTGGCCTTTGAGCGGCTGGAAGCGCTGCGCGCCCTTCCCTACCTCAAAAAAGGCGGAAAGATCATTCTTAACGATCACGCTATCTCCCCGATGCCTGTCATCACGGGGGCGGCCGAATATCCCGAAGGGATCGTTGAAGCGCTTTCGTCTCTTTGTGATGTAACGGCGATCGACGCGACGGCGTTAAGCCTTTCGGTCGGCTCCCCGAAGGCGGTAAACGTCGTGCTTATCGGCGTTTTGGCCGCCGCTTCCGAGATCGATAAGGAAGTGTTTCTCCGTGTGATAAGAGAAACGGTTCCCCCGAAGTTCTTGGAGCTGAATCTTGCCGCCTTTGAATTGGGCTACAACCATAAATAAGGAGGGATCCTCTTATGGATAACCGCGATGCGCTGAAAAAATGGGGCATTCTTGCCTATATCGCGATCTCGCTCCTTTCGTTTACCGTTATTCTCTGCATCCCCGCAACGCGCGAAGGATTCGGTTCGCTTTCGGCCAATCATCCTTTCCCGATGGGCTTTTTGAAATTTGCTGTTTTAGCCACGGCGGGCGAGCTGATCGCCGCGTATATCGCGACGGGAAAGCCTTCCCTTCCCCCGAAGATCGTTGCGCGCTTTCTGATCTGGGGCGTGATCGGTGTTTGGATCACGCTGATGATGAAGGTCTATTCGGCGGCCGCCGTTTCCTTAATGGCAAGCGGCCTGCTTCCCGGTGGGGACAGCACGTTTTTACGCGCCCTTTATACGAGTGTATTGATGAACACGACCTTCGGCCCCACCTTTATGGCCGTGCATAAGATCAGCGACACCTTCTTGGAGCTTCGCGCCAAGGGCGAGGGGGCCGGCCTTTCTACGGTTATGAAAACGGTTGACTGGTCACGCTTTGCAGGTTTTACCATTTTGAAAACCGTGCCGCTTTTCTGGATCCCCGCCCATACCGTGACCTTCTTGCTTCCTTCGCAATATCAGGTCATTATGGCGGCCGCCCTTTCGGTGGTGCTTGGGATCATTTTAAGCCTTGGGAACCGAAAAAAGACTCAAAAATAAGGACAAAATATCATGCATAGATCACCGGAAATTGAAAAAATGCCGCGCCGGGAGCTCAAAAAGCTGCAAAGCGAGCGCCTTTGCGCGCAGGTCAAAAGAATGTACGAGCGGGTCGAATGCTTCCGCCTTCGTATGGATGAAAAAGGCCTTACCCCCGACGATATCCACGGGGTCGAGGACCTTTACAAGCTTCCCTTCGCTTACAAGAAGGATCTTCGCGACTACTACCCCTACGGCCTTTTTGCCGAGCCGCTTGAAAACATCGTACGCGTACACGCCTCCAGCGGCACGACGGGTAAGCGCATCGTCGTTGGGTATACCGAAAACGACCTCGATATGTGGAGCGAGTGCGTAGGGAGAATGCTGACGGCCATCGGCCTCGGGAAGGACGATATCTTCCAGGTATCCTTCGGCTACGGGCTGTTCACGGGTGGCTTTGGACTGCATGCGGGAGCCGAAAAGATCGGGGCTACCGTCATTCCGATCTCCTCGGGCAACACCGCCCTTCAGATTCAGACGATGATCGATTTCCGTGCAACCGCGATCTGTTGTACCCCCTCGTACGCGATGTACCTTGCCGAGGAGGTCGAAAAGATGGGCGTCCGCGATCAGCTTTCCTTAAAGGTCGGTATTTTTGGGGCCGAGCCGTGGAGCGAAAGCATGCGCCGCGAGATCGAAGAAAAGCTGGGTATCAAGGCTTACGATATCTACGGGCTTTCCGAAATCTTGGGGCCGGGTGTTTCCTGCGAATGCGAATACCAATGCGGCATGCACGTGTGGGAGGATCATTTTATTCCCGAGATCATCGACCCCGACACGGGCGACGTGCTTCCCGAGGGAAGCACAGGCGAGCTGGTCTTCACGACGATTTCGAAAGAGGGATTCCCTGTCATCCGTTACCGTACGCGTGACATCTGCTCCTTAAACTACGAGCCCTGCAAATGCGGGCGTACACATCTTCGTATGCGTAAACCAAGCGGCCGAAGCGACGATATGCTGATCATTCGCGGCGTCAACGTCTTCCCCTCACAGATCGAGGAGGTGCTTCTTAGCATTGGTGAAAACGATATCACCCCGAACTATCTGATCCGTGTTGACCGTGTCAACAACAACGATACCTTCGACCTCGACGTAGAAATGAGTGAGCATATGTTCAACGACGATATCAAGAGCATCGCAAGAGTCGAAAAGGAGATCACCGAAAGGCTTCGCTCGATGCTGGGGCTTGGCGTAAAGGTACACCTTGTCAATCCCAAGACCATTCAACGAAGCGAAGGAAAAGCCAAGCGTGTGCTTGATTTGCGAAAGCTGTAAAGGAGAAAGGCTATGCTGATCGAACAAATTTCGGTTTTTATTGAAAACAAAAAGGGACGACTTGCTGAGATCGCGGATGTTTTGGCCGAGAACAACATCGATATTTCCGCCCTTTCCTTGGCCGATACCGACGAATACGGTGTGCTTCGCATGATCGTTTGTGATCCACATAAAGCAAAATCCGTTCTTTCGGAGCATGGGGTCATCGGAAAGGTGACCAAGACCTTAGCCGTCGCCATTGACGACACCCCCGGCGGCTTTTCAAGTGCCCTGCATACCCTGACCGACCGTGGGATCGAAATCAAGTATATGTACGCCTGCGTTTCGCACGAGGTTGGAAAGGCCTTGATGGTGCTAAGCGTTGATGACCCCGAGGCGGCCGAGGCGATCATCTCGGAAACCGCCTGCGGAAACGTGGATCCTAAAAGTATTTACCGCATAAAATAAGAAGAAGGAATGGCTTTTGCCATTCCTTCTTCTTATTTTATATATAAAGAAACAAAACCGCCCTCTTTTGCATACGCTGTTAAAAAACGATGGTGAACATTATGTCTCTATTTCTATGGGCGGTGCTGCTTTTCCCTTTCTTTGGCACGACGCTTGGCGCTGTCACCGTTTTTCTCTTAAAAGGGGGGCTTTCGAAAAAATGGCAGGCAGTCCTTGCGGGGGTCGCCGCGGGGGTTATGGTAGCCGCTTCCTTTTTCAGCCTGCTTCTCCCCGCGATCGACCGTTCCGCTTCGCTTGGCTTTTTTGCTTTCTTCCCCGCCACCCTTGGGGTTATCCTTGGATTTCTTTCTTTTTGCCTCATTGATATTTTTCTTCCCTCTTCCTTATACGAAGGGGGCGTACCGAAGGGAAAAAGCGCGGGCTCTTTACTCTTTTGGGCGGTGACCCTGCATAACATTCCCGAAGGGATGGCTGTTGGCGTAGCGATGGCCGCGTTCTTGGCGAATGACGCCGGCGTGAGTGCGGCTGACACTGCCCTTCTTTCCTTTGGGATCGGCGTACAGAATTTTCCCGAAGGGGCGATCATCTCGCTCCCTTTGATGGGGGGCGGTATGAAAAAGCGAAAAGCCTTTTTATACGGCTTTCTTTCGGGTATCGTAGAGCCGCTGGCCGCCGCCACCACGCTTCTTCTCTCCTTTTTGATCGCCCCGCTTTTGCCGTATCTGTTAAGCCTTGCGGCGGGGGTGATGCTGTATGTCGTCATCAAGGAGCTGGTTCCCGAGGGGTGTGAAGGCGGGAACGCCACTGTCTTTACGCTCTCCTTCGCCCTCGGCTTTTGCCTGATGATGGCGCTGGACGTAGCCCTTGGTTGACCCTCTTATATAAAACAAAATCCCCGATTGTTTCGGGGATTTCTCTTTTATTGCAAAGAAAACTTTTCTTTTATCTTGTTTCAATGATGAAGAAAAAGGGCGAGGTTTTCGAATTGATGATGCCAAAGCGGGTGACGCTGATCTCTTTGCGGTCAAGCGCAGAAAGATATTCGGAAAGCATCTCACCCTCTCTTGCCCCCTCCTCGTGCCCGGGGTATACGGCGACCAAGAGAATACTGTCTTTGCCTAAAAGCTCGATCGCTGCTTGCACGGCCGGCAGGGTGGTCGTACACATGGTGGTCAGCTCTTTGCGGTTACTGCCCGGCAAATAGCCAAGGTTAAACATACCCGCCTTGATCGGCCCCTTGACGTATTCCTTCACCTTATGGTGCGAATCGTTGATAAGCGTATAATTTCGAGGCGCTTCTTCCTTTTGAAGCCTTGCCTCGGTGGAAAGAAGCGCGTCGGCCTGGATATCAAAGGCGTATACCTTGCCGCTTTCCCCTACCGTTTTTGATAAAAACAAGGTATCATTCCCGTTTCCCATCGTGAAATCGACAGCGGTATCCCCCTCTTTAAGGTGTTGAAGGATAAAATATTTGTGCATATCAAGCAGGTCAATCATCTTTTTTCCCCTTTGGTAAGGACGGCGAAACGTACGCCGTCGAATTGGTTTTGTAGGTGACGAAGCCGCAACGCGCGCCCTGCGGCTTTTTGATATTGCGAACGCGGGTATAGTCAACCGCGGTGACCGCATCCCCCGCCTGCGAATAATAGGCGGCCAAGGCGGCAGCCTCGGTATAATCCTCGGCGGGCGGCTCTTCTCCCCCGCAAACAAGAATGACGTGGGATCCGCCGACCCCCTTGGCGTGGAACCAAAGATCGTCCTTTTCGGCAATGCGGAAGGTCAGCATATCGTTTTGCAGATTGTTGCGGCCGCAAAGAAGGCGGTAACCGTTACTCGTCGTATATTCAAGCGGACGAGCCTTATGTGCCTTTTCCTTAGCCTTCCCTTTTTCTCTTGCAAGGTACCCGGCCGCCGCCAGCTCGCTTCGCAGCTCCGCAAAGTCGGCTTCGCTTTCCGCGCGCTCTAAAAATCCCTTGACGCCTACAATATAGGCAAGCTCCTCTTCCCCGCTTTTTATCAGCTCGGAAAGCTTTTGCTTGGCGGTACGCGCCTTTGCGTACAGTTTATACATGCGTTGGGCGTTGGCGACCGGTGAAAGACGGGCATCGAGCGTAACAGGGGTCTCCTTCGGCGGGTCGACAGTATAATCGATCGCTACGAAGCGCTCGTCCCCCCGCTTTAAGCGGTAGATATTTTCGGTGATAAGATCGCCCGCTTTTTTGTATTCGGCGGCCTTTTCGCAATCGGCAAGCTCACCCCGTTGCGCCTCTAATTTTCGGTGAAGCTGGGCTTCTCTTCTCGTCAATAGGCGGGATAGATCCAGAGAACGCTGACGAATACGCTCCTTTTTATCCTTTTCCCCGAAATAAAGGTCTAAAAGCTCGCAAAAATCGGCGGGGTAATATACGGTATAACCGCCGCTATGCAGCTCGGTGTAGCTGTAATCGTGGGGCTCCCCCTCTTCGTCAAGCAGCAAGGTGGGGCGGTACTGCCCCGCTTTCAGCGCAAAAAACCACTCGTCCATCACCCCGTAAAGGCGTTCGGGGGCGGTTTCGGAAAGCGTAGCGTCCTCTTTCCCCGAGGCGCGGTACGCCATCTCGCGGGCATTTTGCGAGGAAATGCCGAAATAGGAATCCGAAACAAAGCGGGAAAGCGCCCGTTCCTTGGGGTACGCTTCCCACAACGCGTCAAACTCGCTTCGGTTTAAGAAAAGCGGGTCGCATTTTTCCTGCTTCGGGGGAAGGGTATAATGCATTCCGGGTAGGACCTGCCGCACGCGGCTGGCCGAAAAATCCACGATCTTCAAAGCGGAAAGGATCTTCTCTTCCTCGTCCAGCAGAATAAGGTTGCTGTATTTGCCCATCATTTCGGCAATAAGGTAACGCTTGACCCCGAATCCCAGCTCGTCTCGCGAGGTGAAGGTGAAGCGGGTGGCGCGCTCAAATCCCAGCTGCTCGCATTCAATAAGCTTACCCCCCAAGAGATGCTTACGAAGCAGCATACAGAACATCGAAGGCGTGGGAAGGTTTTCCCTTTCTTTTCTCGAATAGGAAAAATGGGGGACGTTACTGCCCGCGATAAAGCAAAGCCTACGGCTGACGCCGCCCGCATGCAGAACGAAATCAAACTCTTCCTTAGCCGGCTGACAGATCTTTTCTACCTTCGCGCCGCCGCAAAGCGTGCTTGTGATCTCATCGGTAACGGCTCTTAGCATACCTGCGTCAAATGCCATACGTCATTCCCCCTTCCTCTTTTGTGGGCTTCGCATTTAGGCATAACCGCAAACAAAAAGGTGATACAAGATTAGGCGTTGTATCACTTCTGTATTTCAGTTCTTTCCCGGCAATGCTGCCCCTATTTTCTTTTTCTTTTAAGGATGAAAAACGTTGTTTTTCTTCCAAAAAACATATTTTGTTTGCTATCACCGCTCGCGCCCTCTCGACGTACCTTTGTACGCCTTCGGGGCGCGAACGGTAATTTCTGCTCAAAATCCGTGCGCCCATCGAGCGGCGCTTTATTTTAAGAATCCGTTTACGATCTGCTCTTCGGCTTCCTCGGCCGAAAGACCAAGCGTCATCAGCTTGATAAGCTGCTCGCCTGCGATCTTTCCGATCGCCGCCTCGTGGATCAGCGATGCGTCAAGATGATTGGCCGTCAGCTCGGGAATCGCGGTCACACGCCCCGAATCCATCAGGATCGCGTCACACTCGGTGTGACCCGTGCAAACGTTGTTCCCATTGATGCGGGAACGGAAGATCTGCACCGATTGATCCTTGGCGACCGAGCGCGAAACGACGTCCGCGGCGCAATCGGCCCCATTCATATCCACCGTAAAATCGGTCTCGGCAAGCTGCTTGCCGTGGGTCATGATCTTTTCACGGATAATAAGCTTTGCCCCGTCGGCAAGCGTTGCCGTGGTATGGCGCTTGGTGGAATCAATGCCCTTGATCTGGGTCGTTTCCATTTCAAGCGAGCCACCCTCGGCGATCTCGATCACCGTCGTCGGGTTCATCACACGCTCGCCCGTCCCGTCGCCCGAGCCGTAGTGCTTTTCGGTATAGCGCACCTTGGCCCCACGCCCGACGTGGAAGGTATGGATGCCGCTATGCTCGGAAAGATCCTTGCCGCAGCTGTGGATCCCGCAACCCGCGATAATGGTGACCTCAGCGCCCTCTCCGATATAAAAATCGTTATAGACCGCCTCACGGATTCCCGCTTTGCTGATGATAACCGGGATATGCACGCTTTCATTCTTGGTATTCGGTAAAATATTGACGGTGATCCCGTCTCCCGCCTCACGCGGAATGATCTCGATATGCTCGGTCGAAGAACGGCTTACCGTCTTTCCGTTCTCGCGGATGTTATACGCCCCCGTCGGGATCGTATGAAGATCGGCAATCTCAGCCAACAGCTGTTTTTGAATCGCTTCCACCGTCTTCACCCCCGAACCTTTTCGTTCAGCGTACGGCATGCGCCGTCTGCCGTATCGGTCAGCCCCGGAACGATCTCTTCGGGGGTGCCGATCTTACTCACCTTGCCGTCCGCGATCACGACGATACGGTCGGCAATACGCAAAATACGCTCCTGATGCGAAATGATCAGGATGGTACCGCCCTTTTCCTCGTGCATCTTTTCAAACACGCGGATAAGGTTCTGAAAGCTCCAAAGATCGATGCCGGCCTCGGGCTCGTCAAACACCGAAAAGGCGGTGCCGCGCGCTAAGACCGTAGCGATCTCGATACGCTTTAATTCGCCCCCCGAAAGGCTGGCGTTTACCTCGCGGTTGATATAGTCACGCGCGCAAAGGCCGACCTCAGAAAGATAACGGCAGGCCTCGCTGACGCCGATCTTTTTCCCGGCCGCCAAGGTAACGAGATCGCGCACCGTGATCCCCTTGAAGCGCACGGGGGTCTGAAAGGCAAAGCTGATGCCGCACTTAGCACGCTCGGTAATAGAAAACGAGGTAATATCCTTCCCATCAAGAAGGATCTGTCCCGACGTGGGGGTGAGGATGCCCGCAATGATCTTGGCAAGCGTTGACTTGCCGCCGCCGTTCGGTCCGGTCACGGCGATCACACGGTCACCGAGGGTAAGCGAAACGTTTTTGAGAATATCTTTTTTCTCGTCGCCTTCCCCCGCGGTGTAGGAGATATTTTTTAATTCAAGCATAGTTACGTCCTATAAAGCCCTTACGGCTTTCTTTTTAAATTCCGTTATAAAAGTTTTCAAGGTTATGACCGATATATTTACTGCAATAGCACTTATGGCAGCGCGGGCAGATATAATGGCCACAACGGTCGCAGACCCCCTTATACCGCTCATGAAACTTGCGGTGGCAGGAGAAGCAACGTTTTTTGTTGGCTCTTGCTTCGATATAATACTTATCGTAGCGCTCAACATCAATGGTCGGCAGTTGATCGAAAAAGGCGTATTTTTTTCTCACCTGCTCGTAAGCATTCAGAAAATCCCGCAGATCGTCAAGCTCTTTATCCGAAAGCGCCTTTTTCAGCTCGTTCAGGCGGATCCTTTTGATCTCCTTCACGATGGTGAGATAATAGGATTTCACGTCCGCCGTCGGGATCACACGCCCGTCAAGCTCCGCGGTCGCCTTATCCATACTGTGGAAGGTAGTGATATACTCCTCAAAATCCATATAAAAGCCGTTTTCGGCATTGGCGTCGTGGCTGAACTTTTGCAAAAGCCGATTGATATTAGCATCGACCAGCTTATACTGATCCTCTGTGTAAGCGCGGCGGTTGGCCTTGCGCCAACGCTCGGTACGGCGAACAAAATCAACCTTTTTGAGAAGGATCTTTTCGCCCTCTTCCGAAGCGATGCGATAGAGATATTCCTCGTAATCGGCACGCAGGCGCTCGCCCTCTTCTTCGATCGACTTTGCCTTATAAATAAGCTTCTTTTCTTCCTCGGGCACAACAAAGGTGCGCGCGTAACGCTCCGCCTCGCCGATCATTTCCTTTTGCAGGCGCGAATCGGGGAAAAAGGGCAGGTGCTTGCTTTGCGTGCCCATCATCAAAAGGCGCACGTAGGTATTCAAAAGATCGTCGTATTTTGGCGTGTTGGGGCGCGCGATCCGCAAAAAGGCCCCCGCCAGTAAAAAGCCGAGCAGGCAAAGGAAGACGGCGGCAACGCACCCCGCAAGAGCGACGGGCACCGCCCTAAGATTGGAAAGCGCCGTTAGCAAAACGGTAAGAGGAATGGCAATAAGGAGAAGAAGGCGAAGAAGATTTCGCGCCCGTTCGTAATGGTTGCAACGGTTCAGCCGCTTTTCCAGTTTTAAGATCTCATCGGTTTTGGGTAAAGGGCCGTTATGAAAACGCTCCATCCTTCTTTCCTCCTTTCAGGTTTTGTAAAAAAGCTCAGAAGCCGAGGCCTTTGATCTTTTGTTCCATCGCGGCGGCTTCTTCGACATCAAGAAGGCCGGTCTCCAGATGATAGGTGATGCTTTCGCCGGGGGCAAGATAGCGCTCTTGCCCCTTCGACTTGCAGTAAAGGTATCCCTTATGCTCGGCAGTGGCGGGCAGGACCATACCGAGGGCATCCTCGTCCTTCGTACGGGCGATCCAACGGACGCCGAAGGGAAGCTCCTCGGGATAGTGGGTGACGTAGCAGGCACGGCCGTCGGGCAGTATCTGCATAGTATAGGCTTTTCCCTCCCCGTCACCCGTGTAGGTGCAGGAAAAGACGATCTCGGGCTGATAGGACTGCCCCTCGGCGCCCACCTCGTCCATCAGGCCTTGGTTGGTATCCAAGCGGTCGAGATAAGCGTTGGTGTCAGCGGCCGCCTTCGGCTCGTAATTCTCGGGAACCTCGTGGTTGACGACGATGCTTTCACGCTTGGCGGTATAAGCCAGACGGGAGCCGTCTTGGGGGCGGTGGTTGATATGGCAGAGATAGAAGTATTCAAGCGGCAGATCCTTATGGTTGACAAAATGCACAGTCACATCAATCGAGCTCTTCCCCTCGTAGAGCTTGATAAGGGGGGTAAAATCGTAATTCTGCTCAAAGCAGCGCTTGAAGGAGAAGGTACCGCTGATACCGATGTATTTACCCTTTTCGTCCTCGCCGAGAACGATCCAGTTGGTAAGGTATTTGGCGATCGGCAGCTCACCGTGCGGCAGATGGGTGTCTTCGGCGGTGGGGTTACCCATCGCGGTAAGACCGCAATGCATCAAAAAGCCGCCGTAGGTCTCACCGTATACGTGAAGTGGCTCAATCGGCTCGTCGTAGATCGATTTCATGGTAAGCTCGCGCCCCAAGAAGTTAGCACGCCAAACCATTTGGCCAAGATAAGGCAGAACGACGATCTCGCCCTTATCGTTAGAAAGGCGAACCGCCTTTATTCCCGTGCTGTAAACGAAAAGAGAGGCCGAAAGTGCCCCGCTTTCCACAAGGCAGGTCTCTTTTTCGGTAAAATAGCTTTCTTTTAAGTAGGTCTTGATCTCCATAACGTATACTCCTAGCGCAGTATATAATTTTTCGCATAATAGTATATCATATAAGTGTAGGAAAGTCAACAAGGCAAAGTGTGAAAAAGCGCCCATCCATCGTCTAAAATGAATCTTAACAGGTGTGATGATCACTCTTGTTAAGATTTTTTCTTTTGCGAGGAGAAAGAATCTTGTCTTTGGCGGTTCCTCCGCCGCTTCCGTTGGCGGCACCTGCCGTCATTCCCGACGGGGCT
>JAZOOS010000033.1:0-48325 GCA_045655185.1 Eubacteriales bacterium | reverse complement strand
TATTTCGGCTATAAAACCGATTTGTTCTCTCTTTCTGTTTGTTATAAGGGGTTGGGCTTAGCCCTTTTGCGTTTGACCAGTCAAATGCGATGCTCGCACTTAGTGGAGATTTCAAATTCTCCGACAAGAACATCCCCCTTTCGTCTCGGGACTTTTTTATAGGAGAGAAGAGTGAAAAACGCTCGGCGCGGTTGTAAGGTGAAGAGCGAAAGGTCAAAAGTTAAAGCAAAAGCCGCTTACAAGAAGCGGCTTTTTTGTAAAGAAAACTAGTCTTATATTATTTTTTCTTCTCGGGTACAAAAGGGAACGTCTCCCCCTCATAATGCACCCAGCCGAAGCAACCGGGGGACAGGTAGCTTTTACCGAGGTGGTACATCGGGCTCGGTTCGCTTTCCCACAAAAGGGGAGCATGGGAGCGGACCTGCAGCTTGAAGGGACGGCGGACCTTAATTCCAAAATCCTTCTTCTTGAGCGTTAAGCGGGCACGGCGGATATCCCCCTCCCACGGCAGATCCTCAATCTTCCACTTGGAAAGCTCCTTTTTCTTCTCTTGGGGCGGATAACAGGACCAATGCTCGCTGATATGACTTCCCTCAACCCGGGATCTCACCTTTTTCCCGTCGCCAAAAGAAATGCGGATGCCGGGGCCCGTGACCTTAAAGAGCTCAAATTCGGGCCAAACGGTAATTCTCTCCCCATCGGGTGAGCGAAGGTCGACATACAGGTTCTTTTCATCCTCGGCGATGCGGAAGCCGGTGGCGTTATCGTCTAAATACTCCCATTCGGCGTCCTCAATGCCGCCCTTCTTAATGGTGTAAGAATGCTTGCAATCGGGCTCAACACCCAGGTAGTATTCAAGCGGCGGCAAGCCCCTTTCGATACGCTCTTCGACCTCGACGAACTCGGTTTCCAGCAGCGTTTTCAGCGTGCCGATGCGGTGGCGCATCTTTTCGGGGAAGAACTTAAAGCCCTCTGCCTCCGAGTGATACCCGAGGCGCAGGTCGTTTTCGCAAAGCGTGATCATCGTCTCGCTTTGCTTAATCTCGTTTTCACAAAGCGCACGCATCTTGGCAAGCAGCTTCTTGGGATCGCCCTCGCCGATGCCCAGCTTATCGCGCAGATAGTAGAATTCCATGATATTCTTCGTGCTGCGGCACAGCGTTAAGAAGGCACCCGAGACCGAAAGAAGATCGGTCAGCTTATCCCCGGCGTTCCCCGCGATCACGCCAAGCTCGGTCATTGCCTTTGCGTAATAATTCTCCATACGGGTAAGAAGCGTTAAAATCTCCTCCATCGTATGACCAATAAGGAACGCGTCGCACACGCGGTCACCGTCGGGCTTATCGAGAAGCTGCCACGAGCGCGAGGGGGCGAAGTTCTTCGGCTTCAGGGAAAGCTCCCAAACCACCGAGTCGTGCGCCGGAGAATAGTAGCTAAACATAATATTGAGGGGGTACTGGCGGTAGCCCTTTTCAAAGAACTGCCAAGCCTTAACGACCGAATCGGCAACGCCGCGACCGAAGGAGATCGACGCTAAGCGGTGCAAGAAGGCATCCTCGTCGCTATAATCCTCGACAAAGGAAAGCTCACCCGCCGCCTTGCTCATAAAGCAGGGGTAATTACCGAAATACCAGCACTCCATCAGCCCCTCAACGCCAAAGCGGTAAGCGCCCTTCATCTTCTGGTATACGCTGCCGGGAGAGGGGACGTAGGGAAGCGTTGCCACCTCGTGCGAGCAGCAGATCTGCATCTTGGCCCACAGGTGTCGGTTGTGCTTTTTCGCTGCCTTGGCGGTCATTTCAAACATCTGACTGGGTCCGGCGTAGGAGAGCCAGTAGTCCATCGCCTGACGCACCTTGCCCAGCTGCTTTTCGTAGCCCTTATCGTCGAAGTTCTGCATAAGCATGACGTCGGCGGGGGCGGTCTCGATATAGCGAAGGATCTCTTTTTCATCCCACAGACGGTGCCCATATGTCCAGCTGACGCAATAGGCGTCGGGCTTGACCGAGCGGATGCCCGCCCTTAGGTTTTCTACGTTTTGGGAAAGCACCTCGCCCTTGGTCATCTTAGCGCAGCGGGGGCAAAGCGTATGGTCGATCGAGGCGCAGGAGGTCATTCTCTCGCCCGCCGTGATGCTGATAAAGCCGCCAAGGTCGGGGCAAAGGGTAAAGAGGCTGCGACCCGATTCGTAGGCGTACTGCTTTCCCCTTTCCGAATGCGGGCAGACGGTTGCCATACCGGTGGAGGGGAAGCGATGCCCGATCATATCGGGGTAATTTTCGGAAACGTCGGCCCACATCATCGGCTCGATCGCGAAGACGTAGACCTTTATGCCGTATTTTTGGCATTTGGCAATCACGCGGTTTAATTTTTCGATGCGCTTTTCGGAATCAACGCCGTATTCCTTGATGATCGAGGATTTTAAGAGCTGACGGAAGCTGGTATAGATCCAAAGGCCGTTGGTGCCATCGTGCATCAAGCGGTTTAAATATTCGTCGGGATAATAATCAATATCGTCCGAAAGCTCGTCCCCATTCTTCGGGGGGCGGTTGGTGGGGCTGAAGAAGCCGCGGGTAATACGCTCCTTCATCCAGGGCTTACGGCTAACGCTTCCAAGGGGAAGAAGGGGCCCTTCACGGGCAATCAGCTCGTCTTCAAGATATATAAGCGCGCGGCGAATCCCCTCGGTGTCGTTTGCGGACAGCGTGCAAGCGTCCTCTTCTACCGTAACGGTATAAGCCTCAAAGCAGGCCGAGGGGGCTTTTACGAAGCGAATAGGGTAGCTTTTCCCCGCAATGCCGCATACCGACAGAAAGCGGTTGAAATCCCCATAGGATTTTTCAAGCAGCCCGCGACCGTCGGGAAATTCGCCGTCAAGATACAGACCCTTGACCAAGACCTCGCCCGCCTCAGGCTCGGTTCTTTGAAAACGACCGGGCTTATGCTCGTGCACGGGGGCTTTGAGGTATTCTACGAAGGCAAGGGGCGGTTGCTTATCAAAAAACTCGTCTTTATCAATCAGTCGTTTCATAAAGCTTCTCCTTTTTGTTCATTCGTACGAACCGTCATTAAGAATTATACACTTTTTCCGCTTGTAAATCAAGGAAAAACCAAAAACAAGCGTTGTTAGAAACATGAAGCCGTAGAAGCCTACGGCGATTCGAGTGAGCCGAGCGACAACGAAGCATCGCGAAATTTATTCACTTGAAGCGTAGCTTGAGTAGAAGAAATTTTGCGAGACAAGGCGTAAGCGAGCGAACGAAATGAAGCCGTAGAACCCTACGGCGATTTGAGTGAACCGAGCGACAACGAAGTATCGCGAAATTTATTCACTCAAGCTCGAAAGCGCCGGTGTAGAGGCGATAATATATGCCCTTTTCGGAAAGGAGATGCTCGTGGGTACCGCGCTCGATGATGCGGCCGTGGTCAAGGACCATGATGACGTCGGCGTTGCGAATGGTGGAAAGGCGGTGGGCGATGACGAAAACGGTACGCCCTTCCATCAGCTTATCCATACCGCGCTGAACGATCGCTTCGGTACGGGTGTCGATCGAGGAGGTTGCCTCGTCCATGATCATAACCGGCGGGTCTGCTACCGCGGCGCGCGCGATCGCGATCAGCTGGCGCTGACCGCCCGAAAGGTTGGCGCCGTTGTTGGTAAGCTCGGTGTGGTACCCCTTCGGCAAGCGGGTGATGAAATCGTCTGCCCCCGCAAGCCGCGCGGCTTCGATGCAGGCTTCGTCGGTCGCCGAAAGGTTGCCGTAGCGAATGTTTTCCAGCACGGTTCCCGTAAAGAGGTTGGTATCCTGCAAAACCAGCCCAAGCGAGCGCCGCAAATCCGCCTTTTTGATCTTGTTGATATTGATGCCGTCATAACGGATCTTGCCGTCGGCGATATCATAATAGCGGTTGATGAGGTTGGTAATGGTGGTCTTGCCCGCGCCCGTCGCGCCAACGAAGGCGACCTTTTGCCCGGGCTCGGCGTATACCGAAACGTTGTGGAGAACCTCTTTCCCCTCTTCGTAGCCGAAGTCGATATCCAGAAGGCGTACGTCGCCAAGCAGGCGGGTGTAGCTGAGCGTGCCGTCACCGTGCGGATGCCGCCAAGCCCAAAGGCCGGTTCTTTCCTCGGTGGGAACAAGCTCGCCACCCTCTTCCTTTACGTTGCAAAGGGTCACGTACCCGTCGTCTACCTCGGGCGCTTCGTCCATTAAGGAGAAGATGCGCGTGGCGCCCGCAAGGCCCATCACGATCGAGCTGATCTGCTGAGAAAAGCCGTTGACGTTCCCTGTAAACTGCTTGGTCATATTGAGGAAGGGGACGAGAATACTGATCGAAAGCGGTAGCCCCGAAAGGCCGAGGTTCGGGAAGCCGATCGAAAGCAAAATTCCCCCGACCGTCGCAATAAAGACGTAGAGCACGTTACCGATATTCCCGATGATCGGGCCTAAGGTGTTGGCGTAGGCGTGGGCGCGGTAGGAATCGTCAAAGAGCGATTCGTTGTATTTTTCGAAGTCGGAAAGCACGGCCTCCTCGTGGCAGAATACCTTGATGACCTTCTGGCCGTTCATCATCTCCTGCACGAAGCCCTCGGTCGAGGCCATGGATTTCTGCTGGCGGAGGAAAAAGCGCGCGCTGCCGCCGCCGATCTTCTTTGAAACGAAGACCATGGCTACAACCCCCAGCAACACGATAAGCGTTAGGGGGATGCTGTAATAGATCATAATGAAGAAGACCGACAGAAGAATGGTGCAGGACTGCAAAAGCTGGGGCAGGCTGCGCGAAACAAGCTCACGAAGCGAGTCGATATCGTTGGTATAATAGCTCATGATCTCGCCGTGCTTGTGGGTATCGAAATACTTGATCGGGAGATTTTGCATCCCGTCGAACATCCGGCGGCGAAGCTTGCAAAGGAAGCCCTGGGTGATATAGGCCATTAACTGATTGTAAAGCGTAATGGCGCAGAAGGAAATAATATAAAGGGTAAGAAGCAGCATCACCTTCGGCACGATCTCCTCCGAGGCCGAGGCCCAGTCGCCGCTTTCTTGCCATTTTCCGATCAGCTCAAAGATATTCTGCATAAAGAGCGCGGGGATCGAGGCGGTGAAGGCCGAAAAGAGGATGCAGACCGCCGTGAGCGGTACCAAAACGGGGTAGGAGGAAAAGAGCAGCTTGATAACGCGCAAAAATACGCCTTTTTTCGGGGGCATGGGCATTTTATTCTTCATCGGCTTTCCCCCCTTCGGTCTGTTGCTCGTAGATCTCGCGGTAGATAGAGCACGAGGAAAGCAGCTCCTCGTGCTTTCCGAGGGCGGCGATGCGCCCGTTGTCCATCACCGCGATAAGGTCGGCGTCCATCACCGAGGAAACCCTTTGGGCGATGATGATCTTGGTGGTATCGGCAAGATAGGTCGAAAGTCCTTTTCGGATCTTGGCGTCGGTGCGGGTATCGACCGCGCTGGTCGAATCGTCAAGGATCAGGATCTTCGGCTTTTTTAAGAGGGCGCGGGCGATCGAAAGGCGTTGCTTTTGCCCGCCCGAAACGTTGATTCCCCCTTGCTCGATCTTCGTATCGTACCCATCGGGGAAGCTGTCGATAAACTCATCGGCGGCCGAAAGACGGCAGGCCTCCTTCATTTCCTCCTCGGTGGCGTTGGGGTTGCCCCAGCGGAGATTTTCCTTGATCGTACCCGAGAAAAGAAGGTTCTTTTGCAGAACCATCGCCACCTCGTCGCGCAGCGCCGTCAGGTCGTACTCGCGCACGTCGCGCCCTCCGACGAGAAGCTGCCCCTCGGAAACGTCGTAAAGACGGGGGATCAACTGAACGAGCGAGGATTTCCCCGCGCCCGTACCGCCAAGGATCCCGAGCGTTGCGCCCGAGGGGATATGCAGCTCGATATCCGAAAGGGCGTACTTTTCGGCTTCCTTCGCGTATTTGAAGTTTACGCCGCAGAAGTCGATCTGCCCGTTCTCAACGGTTTTTGCCGCGTTCTTCGGCGAGGTAAGCGCGGGCTCTTCGCCCAGCACCTCGGAGATACGCTTCATGGATTCAAGCGAGATCGTGAGAATGACATAGACCATCGAAAGCATCATTAAGGACATAAGGATCTGCATGCCGTAGGTCAGCATCGCGGAGATCTGCCCAACGTCGATATCCGCCCCTCTGCCGGTGATCGCCATGCGCGAGCCGATGAGAAGAACACAGACCATATTCGTGTAAAGGAAGATTTGCATAATCGGGGCGTTAAGCGCCACGATGCGCTCTGCTTTCGTGAAATCGCGGCGAATGTTTTCAGAGGCCACGCCGAACTTTTCTTTCTCGTATTCCTCACGCGAGAAGCCCTTTACAACGCGCATACCGCGCACGTTTTCCTCAATTGACTCGTTCAGGCGGTCATATTTACGGAAGACGCGGCGGAAGGCGGGCATGGCGAAGCGGGCCACCATAAAGAGCCCGACGGCGAGGAAGGGAACGATCACGATAAAGGCCGTGGCAAGCGCACCGCCCATGACGTAAGCCATCACGATCGAGAAGATAAACATCAAGGGGCTTCGGATCGCGGTACGGATGATCGTCATATAGGACATCTGCACGTTCGATACGTCGGTCGTCATACGCGTAACGAGCGAGGAGGAGGAGAACTTATCAATGTTCTCAAAGCTGTACCCCTCGATCTTTTTCATCATATCGCTTCTAAGGTTTTTGGCAAAGCCCGCCGAGGCCTTGGCCGAGGTGAAGCCCGCCAAACCGCCGAAGCTGAGGGAGAAGGCCGCCATCACGATAAGAAGTATACCGGTCGCAAGGATATCCTTCGGGGTGGCGCCGCCCTTGATGCGGTTGACAAGGTCTGCCGTCAGGAAGGGGATAAAGGTCTCTATCACCGCTTCACACACGATAAAAACAAAGGTAAGAACTGTCGGCTTTTTGTATTCCCGCACGCTTCTTAGCAAACGCTTATACATAGTAAATCCTTTCTTTTATAATAGATCTTTTTACACAAGGATTATTATACGCCTTTTTTTATGAATTGCAAGGGGCAAAGGGGCGCTCGGGGAAAAAGTTTACAAAATAGGGAATCTCGCTTCTTTACAAGCGACCGCCTTTATGATACAATAAACGGGAATGAAAACAAGGAGATGGATATGGTCAAGAGGGTATACGGCGCCGGTCTTTCGGGAATTGACGGCTTCTTGGTCACGCTGGAATGCAGTGTGCGAAACGGCCCTTTTTCCTTTGATATCGTAGGGCTGCCCGATGCCGCGATCAAGGAAGCCAAGGATCGGGTGCGTTGCGCCGCCGAAAGCAGCGCGATCCGCTTTCCCACCAAACGTATTCTCGTGAATTTAGCCCCCGCCGACCGCAGAAAAGAGGGAACCGCCTTCGATCTGCCGATGCTGGTGGCGCTTCTTATGGCAGACGGGGGGCTTCCCGAGGGGGCGGTAAGCGATACCGATTGCTTTATCGGAGAGCTTTCGCTTTCGGGGCAGGTGCTTCCCCAAAACGGTGTGCTTTCCCGCGCGCTTGCCGCCAAGGATGCGGGCTGCCAACGCCTTTTCGTACCGCAAGAAAACGCCGAGGAGGCGGCGGTCGTTGAGGGGGTCACGGTCTTTGGCGTACCTACCTTTGCCGCGCTTCTTTTGCATCTTTTGGGGAAAAAGCCGATCGCCCCTACCGTTTTCGATAAAGAGGAATGCTTTCGCCGCGCCAGAGAGCGGGTGATCCCAAGCTTTGCCGAGATCCGCGGGCAGGTAAAGGCCCGCCGCGCCTTTGAGGTGGCGGCCGCCGGTGAGCATAACGTACTGCTGATCGGACCGCCGGGGGCGGGAAAGACCATGCTTGCCAAGCGCTTGCCGTCGATCCTGCCGCCGCTTTCCTTCGCGGAAGCGGTCGAAACAACGCGGATCCATTCGGCGGCGGGTACCCCCTTTGAGGGGGGGCTGATGGTCGGGCGCCCCTTCCGCGCGCCGCATCATACGGTCAGCGCCGCCGGGTTAGTCGGGGGTGGGGCCAATCCGCGCCCCGGGGAGATCTCGCTTGCCAATAACGGCGTTTTGTTTTTAGACGAGCTGCCCGAGTTCGCGCCCTCGCTGCTGAAAACGCTTCGCCAGCCGCTCGAGGACGGGGAGGTCACGGTCACGCGTGCCGCCGCCAAGGCGACCTATCCCACCCATTTTATGCTGATCTGCGCGATGAACCCCTGCCGTTGCGGGTATTTCGGAGATGAGCGGATCCCCTGTACCTGCCGCCCCGAGGACGCGCGGCGCTACCGCGCAAGGATCAGCGGGCCGCTTCTTGACCGACTTGATATTCAGATCGAGATACCGCCCCTGCAATATGACGATCTGTCGCGCTATAAAAAAGCCGAGCCCTCGCCGGTGGTGGCCGAGCGGGTGCAAAGGGCGCGCGAGTTTGCCGCCTGGCGCTTCAAGCGGGCAGGGGACCCTGTAAAGAGCAACGCCCGTATGAGTGACGACGAGATGCGCCGCCACTGCGCCGTTGACGAAGCGGGGGAAAATCTTTTGCGCCAGGCCTTCGAAAAGATGAACCTGACGGCCCGTGGCCACGCGCGCCTTTTGCGTGTCAGCCGCACGGTCGCCGACCTTGCGGAAAGCGAAAAGGTCGAAATGAAGCATATCGCGGAATCCATTCAGTACCGCAGCTTAGACAGAAAATATTGGAGTATATAAACGATGAGAAAGAATTTTTTTAAAACCCTTATCAAATCGGTAAGCGCCCTTTTGCTTGCCACCCTTCTTTGCCTTTCGCTCTTTTCGTGTAACGACGGGCCCGACCCCACGCTTGACCCCAAGGATTGCTCGTATTACGCGACCAACCGCGATATTACGGGGCATACGGTCCACCGCGTTGTGATCACGGTAAAGGATTACGGCAAGATCCTTCTGCTTCTTGACGAAACGGCGGCGCCCAAGACGGTTCAAAACTTTTTAGAGCTGGTTGAGGACGGCTTTTACGATGGGCTGACCTTCCACCGCGTGATCTTCGGCTTTATGATCCAAGGGGGCGACCCCAAGGGCAACGGCACGGGCAACCCCGGGTATTCGATCGAGGGTGAATTTTCCTCGAACGGGTGGGAAGGAAACAAGGATATCAGCCATCTGCGCGGCGTTATCTCCATGGCGCGCGGCGAGGATCCCGACAGCGCGGGCTGCCAGTTCTTTATCGTGCATCAGAATTCCCCGCATCTTGACGGCGATTACGCCGCCTTCGGGTACGTCGAAGCCGGTATGTCGATCATCGACCGCATTTGCAGAGAGACCCCCTACGGCCAAAACGGCGCCGTAAAGCCCGCCAATCAACCGATTATCAAGAGCATCCGCATCGTGGATTAAGCGGATAGAAAAATAAAAAAGGATGCGATTTTCGCATCCTTTTTTCTTTCTTTTAAAAGAATCGGAAAAGCGACAAAAGCTCGCCGCCCGTTTCTCTCAATATCTCTTCCATCACGGCATAAATGCTTCCCAGCACGATGATCGAATACGCGGCGGAAATCAGCCCTATCACAATGGAAATGACACCGAGGATAAAGCCCGCAAGCCCCATCCCTTCCAGTCCGCCGCGGCGCTTGCGGTCAACAAGGGCGCAAATAACGGCGGCAATACCGGTTGACAAGCCGCAACACAAAACGCCGAGTATACCAAGCGTAAGCGAGGCGATCGCCAAGGTATCCGCCTTCTTTTCGGGGATCGGCGCGCCGCTTTCCTGAAAGCTGCCGTCGCTTTGTTGACTGTAATAATAGGTCTTTTTTTCTTCCTGCTCCCGCTTTTCCTCGGGCGGACGGTCTTCAAAATTCTGCATAGCTTTCTCCTTTGCTTGACGAAGGGGGTAAAACGTGATAAAATTCAAGGGGAAAGAGATCTTTCCCTATTCAAAGTATAGCATACGCGAGAAAAAAATGCAAGAGGAGTGAAGGAATGAAGGAAAAAACGTTCAACGCCTTTCGGCGCCGCTTTCTTTTGCTTTCGCTTGGCGTTTTCCTTTTTTCTCTTCTTTTTCTGTATCTCGATACGCTGGATCTTTTCGATCTTCTGCTTATCTGCCCCTTTCATCTTTTGGGGCTTTATTGCCCCACCTGCGGCTTAACGCGCGCTTGCCACGCCCTTCTTTCCTTCGATCTATGGCGCGCCGCTTTGGCAAACCCCTGCCTTTTCTTCATCCTTTTCTCTCTTTTATGGTATTTCGGCTTCGGCGTTTTTGCCCTTATAAAAAGAGAGGAAGCCCTCTTTTTTCGCGCGGGGCGGTGGCCGATCTGGCTTACCCTTTCTTCTCTTATTTTTTGGTTTCTTTTGCGCAACATTTTGCTTCTTTTCTTTCAGATCGACCCATTAGGCGATTTTTATTGATCGTTTTTCTCTTATATGCCGCTCTTTCGGGGGCGGCTTTTTTCGTATGGTTTTTTTCATTTGGCGCATACTCTTGGTAAGAAAAACGTGAAAAAGGAGAAAAACGTGAAAAACAAAGAAGCTTACAGTCGGCTGGTAAAAAAACGGGCCGCCTGCTCTCCCACCCCGAAAAACTGCTTTGCCGCCTTTTGGGTCGGGGGTCTGATTTGCCTTATCGGCGCACTTTTAAAATCTCTTTACGCTTCGCTGGGGGCAGACGAAGAGACGGCGGGAATTCTTGCCGGCGTTTCATTGATCTTTCTTTCGGCTCTTCTGACCGCGCTTGATCTTTACGACGGCATCGCCCGTTACGCGGGGGGTGGAACGCTGGTGCCCATCACGGGCTTTGCCAACGCCGTCGTTTCCCCCGCCCTTGATAACAAAAGCGAGGGGCTTTTGTTCGGCGTCGGTACCAAGATCTTTACGGTCGCGGGGCCCGTGATCCTTTTCGGAATCCTTGCGGGCGCCCTTTACGGGGTTCTTTACTTCCTTTCGGGGGTCACGCTATGAAACGGCTTTTATCGCTTTCTTCGCCCGCCTTTTTCCATTCCTTTGCCGCCGTTGGGGGGAAGGAAGAGAAGAGGGGACGCTTTGGGGAATTCTTTGATTTTTGCGCCGTAGACGACCGCTTTGGCGCTACAACGTGGGAGAAGGCCGAGGGGGAGCTGGAATCGCTCTCGCTTTCCTTTGCCCTTAAAAAGGGGAAGATCACCGAAAGGGAGCTTTCTCTTTTGTTGGCGGGGGATTTGCAAAACCAATGCGAGGCGACCTCGCACGGTCTTTCCCCCTTTTCCTTGCCCTTTCTTGGGCTGTACGGCGCTTGCTCGACCGCCGTTGAGGGGCTTGGGATCGGCAGCCTTTTGCTCAGCGCCCAGCCAAGTCTTTCCCGCCTTGCCGTGGTAAGCGGCAGCCATAATTCGGCCGCCGAGCGGCAATTTCGCACCCCGCTTGAATACGGCGGTCAAAGAACCCCCACCGCCCAATGGACGGCGACGGCCGCCGGCGCCTTTATCCTTTCAAGTGAGGGGGAGGGCGCGCGTGTTTGCGCCGCCCTTTTCGGTCGATGCGTTGACGGGGGGATCAAGGATGCCTCGAATATGGGCGCCGCCATGGCACCTGCCGCCGCCGATACCCTGCTTGCCTATTTTCGGGAAAGCGGGGATAGCCCCGCCGATTATGACGCGATCGTAACCGGGGATCTCGGTCAAGAGGGATCCTCTTTGCTTTCGATCCTTCTTGAAAAAGAGGGGCTTTCGCTTGGGGGTAAGCATCTGGATTGCGGGTGCCTGCTTTACGATGAAAGTATACAGGACGTACACGCGGGCGCCTCGGGCTGCGGGTGTATCGCCTCGCTGCTTGCCTGCCACTTTATCCCACAGCTGGAAAGGGGAAGCTTGCGCCGTATCCTCGCCATCGGTACCGGGGCGATGATGAACCCCGCCGCGATTTTGCAGGGGGACAGCATTTTGGGCGTTGCTCATCTTATTAAATTGGAGGGGTCTTATGCTGACTGATCTTTTACCCTATCTGCTTGCCTTTTTGATGGGCGGGCTTCTCTGCCTTATCGCCCAGCTTCTTATAGACCTTACCGCCATCACCCCCGCGGGGATCTTGGTCGCCTACGTCGTATTCGGGGTCTTTTTGGGGGCGGTCGGCCTTTTTACCCCCTTAAAGGAGATCTTCGGCACGGGCATTACGGTGCCGATCGTCGGCTTTGGCGGGGTGATTGCCGAGGGGGTCAGAAAGGCGATCGGGGAGGTGGGACTTCTCGGTGCCCTGACGGGGGGCTTTACCGCCGCCTCAGCAGGGTGCGCCGCCGCCCTTTGCTTTGGTTTTTTGTTTGCCGTTTTCTTTTCGGGGAGACCGAAAAAGCTTTGAATTCTTTTTATTTTTGCCCTGTTTCATATTTGAAATAACAGGCCGCAAAGGAAGGTTTGCCTTCGTTTATATTAAAAAGAGCAGGTCTTATATCCTGCTCTTTTTGTATTGTTTTCTTTACCTAATTAGATTAATATCCTCTTTTTTAATGCGTTTTTTCATTTTCGAGAGGTCGCGCAGCATGCGGACGGTATCCCTAAAAAGATGGATGCTGCTCTTGCGGTGATTGACGATATAGACGGGGATCTCGCAAAAGCGTGCCCCTGCCTTTTGCCCGACGAGGATCGCCTCGTAATCAAAGGCAAAGCGGTCAATCTTACAGTGGGAAAAGATCGCGTCTGCCGCCCTTTTGCGAAAAGCTTTACACCCGCATTGCGAATCCGAAAGCGTAAGCCCGAAGAAAAGGCGAAGCAAAAGACGATAGGTCTTACTGGCCAGCTTACGGATAAACGAATAGCCCTCGTACCCCCGCGGGTGGATCTTGCGAGAGCCGACCGCCACGTCGCATTCGGGATCCTTTTTTAGCGCCTCATAAAACTCTCCGATCACATCGGTGCCATAGGCAAGATCACAGTCGGTAAACATCACGACCTCGCCCGAGGCGGCAGTGACGCCCGCCCGTACGGCATAACCCTTGCCGCGGTTGGGGGTATAGCCTATAACCTTGACCCCTTCATATTTTTCGGCGCACTTGCGTGCGAGAATCTCGGTTCTGTCGCTTGAGCCGTCGTTGATCAAAAGGATCTCGTAGTCCTTACCGAAGCGGTTATTCATATAATCGGTGAGCATATCGACGGTTTCACTAACGATCGCTTCCTCGTTATACATAGGAATACAAAGCGAGATCTTCATTTCCTTCATTCCTTTTTCTTTTTTTTCAGTATAGCAGACTTTTTGCTCTTTTTCAATCCCCCCACGAAAAAGCCTATTTTTTTGATGATTTTTTTGTAAATAATTCTTGCTATTTTTATATTATTATGATATACTATAAAACATAGAGTAATTTTAAAGGGGAAAGACGTATGAAAAACGAATTACAGGAAATGACCGATGCGCTGTTGGCTCTTTTGCGACAAAAGCGTACCGAAAGCATTTTCTCGGTCTGGTTTCGCGATCTTCGGCTTGAATCGCTTACCGGAAGCCAAGCCGTTATCTCCATCCCCTCGGAATTTAAGCTTCCTCTTTTAGAGCTGCATTACCGCACGGTCATTACCGAAAGTCTTGAGGCGGTGCTTGGGTTTCCCCTCTCGGTTCGCTTTGTGGCACGGCAAGAGGAAAACGGTCAAATTTATATTGCACCCGAGCCTAAGGTAAATACTTTTACCGATTCCGAAGAGCCCGAGGAAAAAAGCGAGGTTAACATCAGGGATCTTGAAAACCCCAAGACCATTGTTGAAAAATATACCTTTGACAACTTTTTGGTGGCCGATTCCAACCGATTTGCCCACGCGGCGTGCTTAGCGGTGGCCCACACCGCTTGTGCGGAGGGAGACGATGAGGAAAACCTTTACAATCCCCTCTTTATTTATGGACGAAGCGGCCTTGGAAAGACCCATCTTCTTTACGCCATTACCAACGAGATCAAAAAGAAAAATCCAAACGTCAAGATCATTTATAAAAAGGGAGAGGATTTCACCAACGAGCTGATCAGCGCTATGCGCGATAAGAAAAACGAACAGTTTCGTTCCTATTACCGCACAGCCGATGTTCTTCTTATCGACGATATTCAGTTTATCGCGGGTAAGGTTCAAACGCAAGAGGAATTCTTCCACACCTTCTCGGCTCTTTACGAAAACGGGAAGCAGATTATTCTGACCTCGGATAGACCGCCGCGTGAGATTCAACCCCTGCAGGACCGTCTTCTTACGCGCTTTGAGTGGGGTCAATTGGCTGACATTCAGCCCCCATCGGCCGAGCTTCGTACCGCTATCATTCTCAAAAAATCAGCCGACGAGGGGGTTATATTTCCCGATGACGCCGTTAAATTTCTTTCGGACTCTCTGACCGAGAATATCCGCCAGATCGAGGGGGCCATTCACCGCATCAAGGGAATCTCCATGATCTCCTCTTCCCCCATTACCTTAGATATGTGCCGCCGCGCGATCGCCGATTTTTTAAAAAAGAAAAATTCGGCTACCGATACGGTTGAAAAGATAATCGCCACAGTCTCCGCTAAATATAAGGTATCCAAGGAAGAGATCTGCGGAAAAAAGAGAAACGCCAACATTATGGTGGCGCGACACGTCTGCATCTATATGATACGAGAGCTGACCGATCTTTCTCAATCCGCCATCGGCAACTACTTTGACCGTGACCATACAACGGTACTCAATTCAATCCGTTACATTGAAAATGAATTGAAGATCACCCCCTCTCTTGAATACGAGATTGAGGAAATGATACGAAAAATAAAGGAATAAGTTTTCCACTTTTTTGTGTATTTCACAGTGGATTTTACCGTGGAAAGAAAAAAAGAAAAAAAGGCATATTAAAGTACAGAAGATTTTCTCTTTTTTATCCACCAACATTTCACTTTAAAAAAGAAAAATATTATTCAAAAAATCCTTATAAGACAAGCCTTTTTGAGTTTTCTACACTTTCAACACCCCCTACTTCTTCTACTGCTAATCCTCTTATTTTATATTATTTTATTTTGTTTTGACCGACAGAAAGGAACCGCCATGAAAATCACCTTCTCAAAATCGCTTTTTCTCGATAAGCTTGCCCCCGCCATGGGTACCGTTTCCAATAAAAACACCATTTCCTCGATCGAGGGTGTTTTGATCGAAACCGTCGAAAACCGCCAGCTGAAGCTTACCACCTACGATATGAAAAAGGGCATGGTATCGATCCTTGAAGCCGAAACGGTTGAAAAGGGCGGCAGCTATATCATCAACGCCTCTCGCCTTTTGCAGATCTTACGGGTCATGCCCGAGGATATCGTCAGTCTTGAAGTAGACGATAAGCTGAACGTTTCGATCACGGCCGGGCAAAGTAATTTCTCGCTTTTCGCCCTGCGCGGAAGCGAATTTCCGAACATTCCCCTTCTCAGCGGTGAAAAGGGATTTGAGATCGAATCGGGCACGCTTCGTTCGATGATCAGCCGCGTTTTCCATTCGATCGCCGATCAGGATTCGCGTCAGGTGCTTTGCGGCGCTTACTTCAAGCTGTTCGATAACCTCTTTGAGATTGTTTCGTGCGATAGCTTTACGCTGTCTCTTTGCCGTAAAAAATGCGATATCAAGGATATCGGCGTTGTTGAAAGCCAGGGCTTTGATTTTATCATTCCCGGCCACGCGCTTTCCGAGCTTTTGCGTATTCTGCCCGAGGGCGAAGAAAAGATCAACGTGTATCTTACGCGTAAGCACGCGATCTTCCGCCTTGACGAGATGACCTTCTTTACCAGACTGATCGACGAGGATTATATCGATTATAACCGCATTATCCCCAAGCAACAGACGATTTTTGCGACGCTTGACCGTGAGCGCCTCTTAAAGGGGCTTGAAAGAGCCAACCTTGTAGCCGAGGAAAAGAGCCAAGGCAACCGCACGAGCTACGTGAAGCTGATCCTTTCGGGGGATAGCTTAACGCTTACCTCCTCTTCGATCTCGGGTAAGGTATTCGACGAAATGGAATGCACGCACGAGGGAGAGGATATCGAGATCGGCTTTAACTGCCGTTATCTTACCAACAGTATCAAGGCGGCCGAGGGTGAAAAGATCAAAATGACCTTGAAGAGCCCGCGCCAGAGCATCACGATCGAGCCGATCGAGGAAAAGGAAGAGGACAGCTTCTTTTATATGGTCCTGCCCGTCCGTATGGCGGAAGAATGACGGTAAAAAAAATAAGAGCGGTCGATTTTCGGAATATAGAGAGCTGCGAGGTCAGCTTTTCCGAGGGGGCCAACCTTTTGCTCGGTAACAACGCCGAGGGAAAGACGAATCTTTTAGAGGCGATCTATTATTTTGCCAGAGGGAAAAGCTTTCGCGGCGCTACCGACCGAGAGCTTTGCCGTTTTGGCGCGAACGGATATCTTATTGAGCTTGAATTCTTTGGCGGAGGTCGAGAGCAAACGCTTACCTATCGCTTTTACGAGGGAAGCAAGCTGAAAAAAAGAAACGGAGCTCTTATGGAAAAGGCCGCCGAGATGCTGGGTCATTTTCGCGCTGTGCTTTTTTACCCCGAGCATTTGCAGCTGGTTAAGGGGAGCCCCGCGCTTCGGCGTGAGTTTCTCAATATCGCCATTTCACAAATAGATCCCTCTTATATCCCTTTATACGCTTCGTATCAAAAGATCCTTGATAACCGAAACGCGCTTCTTAAAATCGCGCAAAAGGGCGGGTATTTTGAAGAAGAGGAATACAGGGTTTGGAGCGAGAGGCTTTCCGAGGCGGCGGCAAGGATCGCTTATACGCGTTATCTTTACGTCGATAAAATAAAAGAAGTAGCCAAGGATATTCTTTACGAATTATCGGGAAAAAAGGAGATCCTTTCGGTTTCTTATCATTCCGAGGTTGATTTTGATTCGACCGAGGAAATGAAAAAAAGGTATATAGATCTGTTCGTATCGGATATAAGGCGTGAGATCGCGGCGGGATTTACGGTTTTTGGCCCCCATCACGATGACTTATCTCTTATAATAAACGAAAGAAGAGCCCGCGAGTTTGCCTCGCAGGGGCAGCAACGCTCGATCTCGCTTGCCTTAAAGCTTGCCGAGGGGGAGGTTTGTAAAAGAGAATGCGGCGAATATCCCGTCTTTCTCTTTGACGACGTGATGAGCGAGCTTGACCCCTCTCGCCGCAACTTCCTTCTTTCCAAGCTGGAAAAAAGACAGCTGATCCTTACGGCGTGTGAGGACGGCGGGTTTACCGAAAACGGCGCCCGCATCATTAAGACCGAGGGGGGAAGATATGAAGATACGGATAAACAAGGCAACGCTTGAAAAAAAGGATATCGTCGCCCTTCTTGATATAGACGGGCTGACGGCGAATGAAGCGGGACGCGCCTTTTTAAGAAAGGCGGAAAAGGAAGGAAGGGTGGATCCCTACCCCTTTATGAATATCCCCATTTCACTCTTGGTATATAAAAAAGAAAAAGAAACACGAATTTCCTTTTCGGGCTATAAAACGAAGAGCTTAAAAAACCGTTTGTTGCACCCCGAAAGGGATTGGGAATAAAAAGACAAGGAAGGGTATTATGGAAGAAAAGCAGCTTATCGAAGAAACCGTTGGCTACGACGATAGCCAGATACAGGTTTTAGAGGGGCTTGAGGCGGTACGGAAAAGACCGGGTATGTATATCGGTACCACCTCGATCAAGGGTCTTCATCACCTGATCAACGAGATCGTCGACAACTCGATCGACGAGGCCTTGGCGGGAGAATGCGAATGCATCCGCGTTACCTTAAACAACGATAACAGCGTTACGGTAGAGGATGACGGCCGCGGTATTCCCGACGGATATAACGAAAAGACCGGGCTTCCGACGCTTGAGGTCGTTTATACGGTTCTGCACGCGGGCGGTAAATTTGGCGGCGGCGGATATAAGATCGCCGGCGGCTTGCACGGCGTTGGCGCTTCGGTCGTCAACGCGCTTTCCGAATGGCTGGAGGTAGAAAACCACCGTGGCGGCAAAAAGTATACCGAAGGCTTTTCAAGAGGAAAGGTTGTAAAGCCCTTTGAATGCGTTGGCGATACCGAAAAGCACGGTCTTACCGTTCGCTTTAAGCCCGACCCCACGATCTTTGAGGAGACGGTTTTCGATTACGAGGCGGTTCTTACCCGTATGCGTGAGCAGGCCTTCTTAAACGGCGGCGTGAAGATTATTTTAGCCGATGCCAGAGAGGGTCAGGAAAGAGAGGATCTGCTTCTTTACGAGGGCGGTATCATCTCCTTCGTCGAATACTTAAATGAGCAAAAGCACGTTGGCCTTATTCACCGCGATATCGTCTATATGAAGGGTGAAAAGGACGGGATCGTGGCCGAGGTCGCGCTTCAATATAACGATTCGTATAACGAAACGCTTATTTCCTTTGCCAACAACATGGCGACGATCGAGGGCGGTACGCACGAGACCGGCTTTAAGAGCGCCATTACCAAGGCGATCAACGATTACGGCCGCAAGATCGGCGCGATCAAGGATAGCGATAAGAACCTTTCGGGCGAGGACGTCCGTGAGGGAATCACCGCGATCATCAGCGTAAAGCTGCAGGACGCTCAGTTTGAAAGCCAGACCAAGGCCAAGCTCGGTAACTCTGAGGTACGCGTCTTGGTTGATTCCATCGTTTCGCAGAAGATGGAAGAATATTTTGAAGAAAATCCCGCCTCGGGCCGCGCGATCATCGAAAAGGCGATGGCCGCCTTCCGCGCGCGTGAAGCCGCCCGTAAGGCCAGAGAGCTGACGAGAAGAAAGAGCGTTTTGGAAGGCTCTTCGCTTCCCGGAAAGCTTGCCGACTGTCAGGAAAAGCGCGCTGAGCTGACCGAGCTTTACCTCGTAGAGGGAGATTCGGCAGGCGGTTCCGCCAAGGACGGGCGTGACAGCCGCTTCCAGGCGATCCTTCCGCTTCGCGGTAAGGTATTGAACGTTGAAAAGAGCCGACTTGACAAGGTCTACGCCAACCCCTCGCTGATCCCGATCATTCAAAGCCTTGGATGCGGTATCGGAGAGGAATTCGATATTACGAAGCTTCGCTACGGTAAGATCATTCTGATGGCCGATGCCGACGTAGACGGGGCGCATATCCGTATCCTTCTTCTTACCTTCTTCTTCCGCCATATGAAGCAGCTGATCGAAAACGGGCATATCTATCTTGCCCAGCCGCCGCTTTATAAGATCAAGAAGGGTAAGCAGCAGGAAAGATACGCCTTCTCGGACGCCGAAAGAGATAAGATCATCGAAGAGCTTGGCGGCCATATTGAGGCAGAGCGGTATAAGGGTCTTGGTGAAATGGACCCCGAGCAGCTGTGGGAGACCACGATGGACCCCGAGCGCCGTACGCTCTTGAAGGTGGAAATGAGTGACGCGATGCTTTGCGATCAGGTATTCTCGCTTCTGATGGGTGACGAGGTTGAGCCCCGCCGTGAATTCATCGAGCAGAACGCCAAATACGTACAAAATCTGGATATTTGAGAAAGGAGAATACAATGGAACATCATAAGATAAGCGAAGATATTTCCTTTCCCAACCAGAAGATCGAAAGCCGCTACATGGAAAAAGAGGTAAAGACTGCGTTCCTTGAATATTCGATGAGCGTTATTACCTCGCGTGCGCTTCCCGACGTGCGTGACGGCATGAAGCCCGGCCAGCGCCGCATTATGTACGCCATGTACGAGGACGGTCTTACCTATGATAAGCCCTTCCGCAAATCGGCGACCACGGTCGGTAACGTCTTGGGTCGCTATCATCCGCACGGTGACTCGGCGGTATACGATACCATGGTACGCTTGGCGCAGGATTTCTCGCTTCGCTACCCGCTGGTAGACGGCCACGGTAACTTCGGTAACGTAGACGGCGACGGCGCCGCCGCGTACCGTTATACCGAGGCGCGTATGTCGAAGATCGCCGATTATATGATGAACGATATCGAGAAGAACGTTGTCGATTTCGTTCCCAACTACGATAACCGCTTAAAGGAGCCTACCGTTCTGCCTTCCCGCTTCCCGAACCTGCTTGTTAACGGGTCGGTGGGTATCGCCGTCGGTATGGCGACCAACATTCCCCCGCATAACCTCAGTGAGGTCATCGATGGGACGATCTACCGTATAGAGAACCCCGAATGTTCGGTAGCCGATCTGATGAATTACATCAAGGGTCCCGACTTCCCGACCAAGGGTATCATCTACGGAAGCCGCGGAATGTACGATGCCTACACCACCGGTAAGGGTCGCGTGATCGTGCGTGCCCGCGCACGGGTAGAAGAGGAAAATCGGCGTATCATTGTCACCGAAATCCCCTATATGGTAAACAAGAGTATGCTTGTTGCCGCGATGGCCGATCTCGTAAAGGATAAGAAGATCGAGGGTATCACCGACATTCGTGACGAGTCCGGGCGCGCCGGTATGCGCATTGTTATTGAATATAAGCGCGACGCGAACGGCGAGGTCATCCTTAATCAGCTTTATAAATACAGCCAGCTGCAAAGCACCTGCGCCGTTAATATGCTGGCGCTCGTTGGCGGCGAGCCGAAGACGCTTTCGCTCCCCGCGATCCTTGATTCCTACATCGCCCACCAGGAAGAGGTCATCACAAGAAGGTGCCGCTTCGAGCTGGAAAAGGCGCTTAGCGAGGTTCACATTTTCGAGGGCTATAAGACCGCGATCGACCATATCGACGAGGTCATTGAGATCATCCGTGCCAGCGCTTCGATCCCCGACGCGAAGGAAAAGCTGTCGGTCTCCTTCGGTCTTACCGACGCGCAGGCCCAAGCGATCGTGGAGATGACGCTTGGTAAGCTTTCGGGACTGGAAAGACAGAAGATCGAGGACCGCATCGAAAAGCTTTCGGCAAAGATCAACGAGCTTACGGCCATCCTTGCCGACGAAAATAAGGTCAAAGAGATCATTAAAGAAGAGCTTGAGGTCATTCGCGATAAGTTTGGTGACGCAAGAAGAACAGAGCTGATCGAGGCGACCGACGAGATCGACATTGAGGATCTTATTGAGCGGCACACCTGTGTTATCACGCTTTCGCACGGCGGCTATATCAAGCGCCAGCCCGCTTCCACCTATTCCGCCCAGCACAGAGGCGGTAAGGGCATCACGGGTATGACCACCAAGGAAGAGGACTTCGTTGAGAACGTTATTGTGGCGAACAGCCATGAAAACCTGCTCTTCTTTACTAACCTTGGCAAGGTCTATATGAAGAAGGCCTACCGTCTGCCCGAGGCCTCGCGTACCGCCAAGGGTACCAACATCGTTAACGTCTTGGAGGTAGAGGAGGGTGAAAAGATCACCGCGATCATTCCGATCGCCGACTTTGAGGGCGAGGAATTTTTGACGATGGTCACCCGCCGCGGCGTTATCAAGCGTACGCCCATTTCGGAATACGCCTACCAGCGTAAGGGAGGTAAGCGTGCCTTAACGCTTGATGAAGGGGACGAATTGCTGTACGTGCGTCGCACGGTCGGCGGTGAAGAGCTGATGCTTGCGACGAAATCGGGTCTTGCCGTTCGCTTCTCTGAGGAAAACGCCCGTTCGATGGGCCGTACCGCCCGCGGCGTGCGCGGCATCCGCCTTACGGGGGATGACGAGGTCGTAGGGGTTGTTGTAGTCGATGAATCGAAGCAGCTTCTCACCATCACCGAGAACGGCTTTGGTAAGCGTTGCCTCTTTGAAGAGTTCCGCCTGATGAAGAATCGCGGCGGACACGGCGTTTCCTGCCATAAGATCAGCGATAAGACCGGTAGCCTTGCCTCGATCGCCACGGTCAGCGAGGACGATGACTGCATGCTGATCACCGACGCGGGCGTTATCATCCGTACCCCCGTTTCGGGTATCCCGATCTATTCCCGTACGGCGGGCGGCGTTATCGTGATGCGCCTTAACGAGGGCGTAAAGGTCGTAACCTTCGCGCGCCTTGAAAAGGAAGAGGAGATCGAAAAGGAAGCCGAAGAGGCCGAAAAGATCTTAGCCGCTACCCCGATCCCCGAAAAAACCGAGGAAAGCGCACCCGCTTTGGAAGAGCCGCTTTCCGAATAAGGGTTAAATCGGGAAAAAACAGTAACACTAACCTTGTATAATCTTAATTTAAATAAATCTATGATACAGAAAGGTTTTCGGTCATGATGAAGTACAATGAAAAAATCGTTGCTCTGCGTAAGGCAAACGGCTTCACCCAGGAGGGCTTTGCCAAGGCGGTCGGTGTGACCCGCCAGGCTGTTTACAAATGGGAAGTGGGTGATTCGTACCCCGAAGCGGAAAAGCTGATCGCCATCAAGATGCTGTTCGGTATCAGCATCGACGACCTGCTTGACGACAACTACGAGGTGGTCGTTGAAAGAGTGAAGAAGCCGAGAAAGCGCCGCGCCGCCGCCCCCGCTGCTGCCCCCGAGACGCCCGCCGAATTTTCGGTTGTGGAGGCTGCCGAGGAGGAAGCGGCTACGGTTGAGGAAGAGCCGATCGTTGAAGCGCCCGTTGCAGGAGAGGACGAGTTCGACTTTACCGTAACCTCGGTCGGTAACACCGAAAGAAGCGGTAACCTTTTCGATATCTTCCGCAAGGGATAAGACCGAAACGCCGTTTTATGGGGGAACCCCTTCCCCCTATACAGCCCTTTGGTAAAAAAGAGCTTTATATTTTTTCCCGCGATGCGTGCGTGCGGGAATTTTCCGCATACACCGCTTTCCTTCTGCATAAAAATGGAAAAGAGGGGAATACTGTCCTATAAGACCTAAAAAGGAGAGAATAGGATGGTAAAGGGATACGAAAAAAGAATGGTACGGCTGCAAAATCCGAACAGCCGTTATTTTGAAGAGGTCTGCTTTATTTTGAAGGACGACCCCTCGGGGGGCTTACCGAAGAGGGCGGATCTTTTGGAGGAGGCAAACCGCATCCTCGACGAAAATCGATGGGAATCCCCCTGTGTGGGGAACGAAAAGCGACGGCAGACCCTCTCCTTTTTGCTGGGAATGGTTACCGCCGCCTCTCTTTTATTGCCGCTTTTTTTGGTGCTTTAAGAAAGAGGGGGCCGTCCTTTTTGACCAAAATGAAAGGAATGACGAATGACCGAAGAAAAAAAGAAGAAAAAGAAGGGCGGCGCCTTTTTGAAAAAGAAAAGAGCCCCCCAAAAACAGGAGCATAGATCCATGAATGACATTGAAAAAAAGAAAAAGGGAGCGGCTGCCATTATGCCGCGTGAGCCCGAAAAGAAAAGACCCAAGAGAGAAAACGGCGTAAAGCGCCCGACCCCGCTTGCGAATAAAAAGCCCCAAAGGAGCGCCGCCCCCACGCAAAAAAGAAAGCTTCGCGTCTTTTTCCTCGGCGGCCTTTCGGAGATCGGAAAAAATATGTGCGTTCTCGAATACGGGGACGACCTTTTGATCATAGACAGTGGGATCGCCTTCCCCGACGAAGAGATGCCGGGGGTAGACCTCGTGATCCCCGATATTACTTATATCGAAGAAAACGCCCATAAGGTAAAGGGTATCCTTCTCACCCACGGGCACGAGGATCATATCGGGGGTGTACCCTACGTCCTCAAAAAAATCTCAGCTCCCGTATACGGCACCGCCCTAACGCTGGGGATCCTTAAAAATAAGCTGAATGAGTTCCGTCTGCCGAAAAAGGCGGATCTGCGTACGGTTTCGGCGGGCACGACGCTCTCTCTCGGCGCTTTTTCTGCCGAGTTTATCCATGTGAACCACTCAATTCCCGACGCATGCGCGCTTGCGATCACGACCCCCGTCGGCACGGTTTTCCATACGGGTGACTTTAAGCTCGACGTTTCGCCGATTGGTGGAAGAATGATGGATATCGGCCGCATCTCCGCGATCGGAGACCGCGGGGTTCTTTTGATGCTGGGTGAATCGACCAACGCCGAGCGAGAGGGCTATACCCCCTCGGAAAGAAGGGTCGGCAATTCGCTGGAGCATCTCTTTAACAAATATCCCGATCGCCGCCTTTTGGTGGCGACCTTCTCGTCCAACGTGCATAGGATCCAACAGATCATCGACGCCAGCGTGCGCCACAATCGCCGCGTGGTGGTCTTTGGTCGCAGCATGACGGCGGTCGTTCGCGCCGCTATGGAGCTTGGGTATATCGAAGCGCCCGAGGGAACCATCGTTGAGCCGCAGGAAATGAAGCGCTTTCGCCCCGAGGAGCTGACGCTTCTGACGACCGGCAGCCAAGGCGAGCCGATGTCGGCGCTTTCCCGCATGGCCTTTGGCGAGCATGATCGCGTAAAGCTTTCCGCCCGTGACGTGGTGGTGCTGTCTTCAAGCGCCATTCCCGGTAACGAAAAGCTGATCGGCAAGATCGTCAACGCGCTCGTGAAGAATGGGATCCGCGTTGAAAACGACGGCTCGATCGAGGGGATCCATGTATCGGGTCACGCCTGCTCAGAGGAATTAAAGCTGATGCTCGGCCTTGTGCGCCCCACCTATTTTATGCCGATCCACGGCGAGCCCCGCCACCTTTTCGCGCATAAGGAGATCGCCGAGTCGATGGGGATCGAGCCGAAGAATATCTTTATCGGGGACAACGGCTCGGTTTTGGAGTTAGACAAAAAAAGCTGCCGCTGGGGAGCGCCCGTACACGCGGGCCGCGTGCTGGTAGACGGCAGCGGCATCGGTGACGTTGGCTCGGCGGTGCTCAGGGACCGCTTGTTGCTTGCCGAGGACGGCATCATCGCGGTGGTCGCAACGGTTGCCGTGCGTGATTGCCTGGTGTTCGCGGGCCCCGAGATCATCTCGCGCGGGTTCGTGTACGTCAAGGAGGCCGAAAAGCTGATGAGCGAGATCAAAGAGCTTTCGGAGCAAACGCTCAGCGAGGCGTTAGAGCTGGGTGTTAAGGATCTTGGAGAGCTGAAAGCGCGCATCAAAGACGAGCTTTCGCACTTCCTCTTTAAAAAGACCAAGCGCCGCCCGATGATCCTGCCGATCCTTTTAACGGTATGATCGCTTACCGCTATATGGATGCCTCTTTGTATAAAGAGGAAGAGGATTTTTTAGAGGGGCTTTCGCTTCTTCCCGAGGCGCTTCGCCCCTACGCCCTTTCCCCAAAGGAAAAGGGCGCGCGCGCGCTTCGCCTTGGCGGGCTCGTGCTGCTTACGGTTTTGTGGGCAAGCGAAAGCGGGCATACCCCCCTGCCGCCGATCGCCTTTTCGGAAAAGGGGAAGCCGTATTTCACCGAGGGAAGTCTGCATTTTAATATTTCGCATAGCAAGGATCTCGTTCTTTGCGCGCTTGCCGATTGCCCGATCGGGGTGGATATCGAGCCGATCAAGCAAGAATTTACAAAGAAGGAAGAGGGCATCGCCCGCCGCTTTTTCACCGAAGGCGAGCGCCGCTTTTTGGCTGCGGCGCCCGATAAGGGGGCGGCCTTCACGAAGATCTGGGTGCGGAAGGAAGCGCTTGTAAAGAAGAGCGGCGAGGGCGCATCGGCCCTTTCCTTGACCGATACGGAAGGGTATCGGTTCGCCAAGGAAGAAACCGTAACCGATAACGAGGGAACCGCTTACTTCCTCGCGATTGCCGATTAAAACGGGATATAAGTAAACAAAACTATATAAAAAGAGCAGAACTTCAGTTCTGCTCTTTTTGAGCTTTTGGGCAAGCGAGACTTATTTGCTTGCGTTATTGTATACGACGGTAACGCCGGCATGCGTGGGGTTTCCGTAGACCCCCTGTCCGCCGCCGTACAGCTGGTTGAACGGACAAAGCTCGAAGTGGGCTTCCCCTTCGTTATGAACGTGATTGTCGTCCATAACCTCATGCCCTTCGGCATCGGTGGGGTGGCCGTATCTCGGATTAGAATAGGCAGAGTTGCTTATACCGGCTTGAACCCTTACGAAAGGCCAGCTTTTACCCGCAAATTCGCAATACGTATAATTCGCCCAGTCACCGTAAATGACGGATACGTTTTCACAGGTAAGCTGAGGGGCTGCCGCAAGCGTGGTTCCGTCGACATCAACCGTTTTGCCCGTGTTGCCGATCAGCATGCCCGCGCGGCGGTATGCATGCCACTGATAGCTTGAGGTGATGTCGTTATAAGCATCGATTCTGCATGCGACAACGCAATCCTTGAGTAAAATCTCCGCGCTCCCGCTTACACCGCCGATAACGCCGCCGATGGCGTTGTCGAAATCGCCCCACTGCGCGGCAATATTGGTAGATTCGTCTATAACGCAGTTGCTGTATACGTGCTTACCCGAAGCCCAACCGACGATACCGCCCGCATAATACTGATAATCGGCCACGTTCGCGTTTTTAACGGTAATATTTTCAAAGCGACACTCGCCAAAGGCAACCGCCGCGATCGTTCCGCATATTGCACTCTCACCGGAGATATTCGCACCGTCTACCGTAAGGTTTTTTATGGTTGCGTTTTCAACCGCGCCAAAGAGTCCAAGCCCAAGGTCGCCGTAGTAATAGCCGTTATCAAGAGCCCAGGTATTCTGACTGAGGTTGTAGATCGTATGACCGTTTCCGTCAAACGTACCCGTAAATGCCCTGTCTTTTCTGTACGAGCCTATGGGATCAAAGCATTTACCTTCGTTATAGAGGTTTACGTCCGCATTGAGTATAACGGTCTTCGGGCTTTCATCATCGAAAAAGAAGCTGTTAAGCTGATCTGCGGTTATCGCCGAACGCGCAGAAGGCAAGTCGCTGTCTTCAACGCTGCCGTCTATCATTTTGGAAAAAGCGGCAAAGGCTTCTGCGGAAGAAAGGGTAACTTCCGTAGCATTCGGGTCTACCCAGGAAAAGTCAAGCGTGCCGTCCCATGCATCGGGAATCGTCGGAGTCTCGGGAAATTCAGAATTTATGTCGTAAATAAAACCGTCGCCGTCATTTTCATAGGACATCTGCGTTGCTAAAAGCGACACAGCGAAGTCGATCGACAGACCGCCGTCAACGTTAAATTCGTTATCGTTTTCGGTAGGAACCCAGCAAAGACCGATCTCATACGTTATGGATTCGCCGGGAAGAAGAAAGGCCTCAACCGTAAATCCGTCCCGGAAGGAAGGCATATTGGCAGGGTCATAAGCGGGAACAGCCGAGTCTATTTGTTGATTTTCAAGCGTTTCATCCTCCATGACCGTGTCGGTGCCGGTGGTCTTGTTGCGCGCGATAGCATAGACGGACAAAGCATCCGCAAGCGTTTTGCCCGATGGAGTCTCGGTTGCGTTTGCATAAATAATACTCAATTGATATTTAAGCGCAAGCATACCGTTGTTGACTACCTCAAAGCGACCGCTGGCAAAGGCACCGGGCTCCCAAACAATGGGGTTGCCGTTGATATCCATAAAGATCTTGGTATCCTCGTTGACCTCTTCGGGGGTACCGTTATAGGAGTTGGTATAAATCAAATCAACGTTTAAATCTCCCGACTGGATCTGGTTGATTCCGCTTGATGAAGAATCGGTTAACCAAGCGAAGGTCGTACCGATAAGCATCGCAAAGCAAAGGATGAGTGCGAATGCGCTGCATACAAAAAGTGATAATCTTCCATTTCTGAATGACATTTTTCTTTACCTCGTTTTTCGTTTTTTGTTTGGATTTGCGTTATATTATGGGGCGGAAGTTTTTGCTGCCCAAATATTTTCCTATTTTAATACTGAAGAAGATGATAAGGGAAACAAAGGGGATCAGGATGAGGGTGAAGTAAGCGCGGGGGGTCTTTAAAAAAGCGAAAAGCGCTCCCGCATCGGGTATTTTAAAGAGATATTTACCTATAATATTTTCGGGCTTGACCAATACGGTATCGTTTGCGCCCGTGTTTATTCCGTAGGTAACGAAGCCGAGGACGCCTCCGTTACGGTCGTACCGTATTTCGCGGATCTTGTGTGTTACGGTTTTCCCGTAGCTATCGGGATTATAAGAGTGAAAGGAAATAACGTCGCCCGCCGTTAGCGTTTCGGGGGAGTTGACTTTTTTGATGGCGATCAGGTCACCCGCCTTGAAAAAAATAGGTTCGGTTTCGCTTGAGGGGGATTTTGTCATAGAGTCACTTGCTACGATCAAGAAACGAAAGCCGAGGATCTCCTTGTCACTTTCCTCCCCGCTTAAAGAGGCAAAGACGGTTATAAATGCCACGACGAGAGAAAGGAAAACGCACAATCCGACGACCAAGGATAGGATTCTTTCAAAAAACGAATTTCTCAATTTTTCTCCTTTCTCTAAAGAGGATCCGTCGGATGATAAAAGAAAAAACGAACTCATTGACGCCGTTTTGAGTTATAAATTAACTTTTGGAACTAAAATATAGCACATTTGTAACTAAAAATCAACACTTTTAGTTAAAATTGTTATAATGAACGAAAAAAGGGGGAATGCGGAGTGAATTTTGGCGAAAAAATACGAAACGCAAGAGAAGACATGGACTTGTCGCAAAGGGATATGGCAAGCCTTATTCCAATGAATCAATCCAATTATTCCAAAATAGAGCGCAACGTTCAAGAGCCGAATATGGAGCAGCTGCGCCGTATTTGTCAAATACTTAATATCGATCCTCGCTACCTTTTGAATCTTGGCGAATATATCGCGCTCACCGAGGAAGATATGAAGCTTTTAAAGGATATAAAAGATTTTATAAGGGCACATAAAGCCGAAAAATAAAAATGGGCCCAAACGGCCTCTTATAAAAAGGAACAGACAGAAGCCTATACGCCGCGATCTGTTCCTTTTTATTATATAACGAAAGCCGCAGATATTTATCTGCGGCTCTTGCGTTGTTTAAATGATCTCCTTGTAGCTGCCGAGGAAGACGAACTGATCCGAGGTGGCTTCGAGATCCGAAAGAAGCGAAAGGCTCCCTTGTGTAAAGGGAGCTGTCAGCGGAGCTGACGGAGGGATTGTTCTACGAGCTGATCAATATATTCGCAAACACCTCGAAAGTTTTTATGTATTTCCGAATTAGGTATTCTGATAACCGTTAATCCGTATTCTTCAAGAAAAGCCGTTCTTTCCTCGTCGTGCCGCTTTCCTTCTTCGGTATAATGCCCCGAACCGTCAAGCTCTATGATGAGCTTTGCCTGCGCGCAATAAAAATCTGCGATATACCTGCCGAGAACCTTTTGACGAGAAAAGCGAACAGGGTATGTGCACAGAAAATCATACCAAAGATGTTTTTCCTCCTTGGTCATATTCTTTCGTAGCATTTTAGCGGTTGGAACAATGTCTTTATTATGTTTTCTTTCCATTACAATCCCTCCGTCGCGGCAAGCCGCGCCACCTCCCTTTACACAAGGGAGGCTTAAAGATACCGCGTTTTGGCGGTAGGCGGCGGTATATTGCTCCGCGTATAGGCTCTGCCGGCGGAAAACCCAAGGGGGCTATGCAGATTGCCGAAACGGCCTACGGTTGGAAGCTTCTTAGAGGATCTCCTTGTAGCTGCCGAGAAAGACGAATTTATCCGAGGTCGCCTCAAGATCCGACAGCAGCGAAAGCACGCCGGGGCTTTCAACGTCCCCTACGAAATCGAAGTAGAATAAAAACGCGAAGTCGCCCCCCGCGATCGGGCGGGATTCAAGCTTTGTCAGATTCAGCCCCTGCAGGGAAAAGCGCGAAAGCAGCGTATTCAGGCTTCCTACCTTGTGGGGGAGCGAGGTCATCACACTGATCTTGTCGGCGCCACGGAAAACCGTCAGCTCCTTCCGAATGCAGATGAAGCGCGTGTAGTTGGCATCCGAATCTCCAATCTCGCGCTCCCGTACCGTCAGCCCGTAGAGGGCGGCGCACTCCTCGCTTGCGATGGCGGCGGCCCCCTTTTCTCTTCCCTCGGCAACCATTTTTGCTGCCGTGGCGGTGTTCTCTACCTCGATCGGCGTAGCACCGAGACGCTTAATGAATTCTTGGCACTGGGAAAGCGCCTGCCCGTGCGAGTAGACCTTTTCGATCTTTTCTTCGCCATTCTTTGTCAAAAGGCAATGGCTGATCTTTTGGCGAATGCTTTTTACGATGTAGAACTTATGCTTCTTCATCAGATCGTAGACTGCGGAAACCGAGCCCGCCGTGCTGTTTTCGATCGGCAGCACACCGTATTCGCAAAGCCCGCTTTCCACCGCGTTGAAGACCCCCTCAAAGCTTTTGAAGTAGGTAAGCTCGGGGATCTCGAAAAGTCGCTTGGCCGCAAGGCCGCTGTAAGCGCCCTTGATTCCCTGACAGGCAACCGTGGCCCCCAGCGGGAAGCTTTTCCGGTCACCCGTAAGCGCCGCTCCGAGGGCTTGGCAGACCGGGGTCTTGACCGTGGCCTTGGTCGCCTGCAGATCCTTGCTTTGCAAAAAGATCTGCTCATAGAGCTGTTTGATATAGAGCTTTCGATCCTCGCCTATATTCCGTGTTACACGCGAGAGAATAGAAAGCTCGCGATCGGAAACATTGACGGGGAGCCCCCCCTCGGCCTTCTTCTTTCCGATCTGTTCGCATAGCGAGAGTCGCTTATCGTATAAGGCGGCAAGCTCGTCGTCGATCTTATCGATCTCGTTTCGTAAATCCTTAATTTCCATGGTATTCTCCTTCATCTAAAAGTGCTAAATACACCGCGCTTTCCACGATCGGTAAAGCGCGCACGCCAAGGCAGGCATCGTGCCGACCCTTAATTTTTATTTTTGTGTTTTCCCCCGTGACAAGGTCAACGGTATCCTGCTCGATCGCGATCGAGGGGGTGGGGCGAAGCCCTACACGTACCGTTAGGGGCATCCCGTTTGAAATACCCCCGTTCAGCCCCCCCGCCTTGTTGGTTTTGTGGGTAACGCTTCCGTCCTTATAGCAGAGCGGGTCGTTCATTTGGCTGCCGTATCCCCGAGAAAGGGCAAAGCCCCAGCCGAATTCGACCGCCTTTACGGCGGGGATCGCGTAAAGCAGGCTTGCCAGCTTGCTTTCCAGTCCCGCAAAATAATCGTTGCCGACCCCGCCACGGACGCCGTATACCGCGCATTCGACGGTTGAGCCGACGCTATCGCCGCGGTTTTGGGCTTTTTCAATTTCCCGTTGCATTCTTTTTTGTTTTGTGAGCGAGGGGAAGCCGCTGATTTTTTTCAGCTCGTCTTCGGTGACGCCCTCTTTATACGAGCGACCTTGTACCTTCCCCACCGAGGAAAGATAGGCGTAGGCAAAGACCCCTTGCTTATTCAGATGCTCTTTGGCCAAATAGCCCGCAATGCACAAGGGGGCGGTAAGCCTTGCCGAAAAGCGGCCGCCGCCGCGAAAATCCAGCGTGCCGTCGCATAGATACGCCGCGTAATCGGCATGCGAGGGGCGGGGCTTTCCGTAAAGATCATCGTAGTCACCGCTTTTTTTGTTGTGATTATAGAGTACCGCTTCGATGCGCCCCTCGGCAAAGCCGTCACGCACGCCCTCGGTAAATGCGGGAAGGTCGGCTTCGCGCCGATTGGTGGTGCCATAGCCTTGCCCCCCCTGGCGCCTTGCCATAAAGGAAGCAAGCGCCGCTTCGTCGATTTTGATCTTGGGGAAATTTTCAAGGATCACGCCGACCTTTTCGCCGTGCGATTGCCCGTAAAGCTCGATGGTAATATGCTCGCCCTTAAAGACCGACATCGGCATATCCTCCTAATTTTTTATAATCCTCAAAAAAGGCGGGGTAGGATTTTTTGACCGCTTCGGCGGTCGAAATACGGCTTTCCCCCTCGCAAAGCGAGGCAAGCAGAGCCGCGGACATGACGATGCGATGATCGTTCTGCCCGCAAAATTCGGCGGCCGTAGGGGTAGCGCCCGTAACGGCGATATATTCACGGTTATAGGAGCAAGGGATCTTTGCCGCCCGCAGCATCGAAAGGATCGCCTCAATGCGGTCGCTTTCCTTAACGCGCAAGCGTTCCACCCCGTAAAGGCGGCTTTCGCCTTGGCAAGCCGAGGCCAGAACCGAAAGAACCGGGGCAAGGTCGGGCGCATTCGTCAGATCGACCGAAAAGGCCTTCTTTTCTTTGGCGCAAACCGTGATCGCATCCCCGTTTTCCTTCACCTCGGCCCCCGCTTCCTTTAATACCGAAAGGATCAATCGGTCGCCTTGGGGCGAGCGGGGGTCAAGCCCCGTGACGGTGACCGACCCGAAGAGCGCCCCTGCCACAAGCGGGAAGGCGGCGCCCGACCAGTCGCCCTCGCAAGAAAGGCGGTCGGGCAGGCGGTATGCTTGGTTGCCGAATAGCGTAAAGCCGTCGCTCTCTTGCGTATAGCGAATGCCCGCAAGGTCTAAGACCGAAAGGGTAATATCGAGATACGGGCGGCTGACAATATCCCCGACAAGGCGGATGCGGCTATCCCCCGAAAGGGTGGGAAGGGCAAGAAGAAGCCCGGTCGTATACTGGCTGCTGACCGAGGCGTCAAGGATAATTTCGCCGCTACGCAAGCACCCGCGGGCTTCGGTTCCCGATACCTCGGTTCCCTTAGAAAGAAGCGCCGAAAGAAGCGCCCCGTTCGGGCGGCTTAACAGCTTTTTAGTGCCGCCGAAGGAAAAACAGTCGGTAAGAGAAGCCGCTAGCGGCAGCATAAAGCGAAGCGTTGAGCCGCTTTCCCCCGCGTCAAGATGCGGGGCGGGGGGGCAGAGCTCGATACCGCGCACGGTCGCGTTGCCGTTTTTAAGCGTGATCTCGGCACCCAGCGCCCTAAGGCAGCGTACCGTTGCCAAAACGTCATCGCTTTTGCCGACGTTGAGGATCTCGGTTTTTCCCTTTTTCAGCGAAGCGGCGATCAAGAGGCGGTGCGCCAAGGATTTGGAGGGAGGGGCGGATACTTCACCGAAAAGGCGCGCGCCCCGCAATGTGGCGATCATAAAAGCAGCTCCTTGATCTCGGCTTCGGTAAGAGGAACCTCGCGGCAATCCCCAAGGTCACGAACGAGGATAAATTTCACCCCGCTTGCCGTGGCCTTTTTATCGCGCGTAATAAGCGAAAGAAGCTCTTCATCGGAAAAAGGACAGGAAAGATCCTCTTGCGCGTAGGATAAAAGGCGAAGCATCTCGCTTTCCTTTTCATCGGAAAGGGAATAGTATTTTTTGGACATAGCAATGACCTTGGCAAGTCCGCGGCAAACGGCGGCGCCGTGCGAAAGCGAAAAGCTTGACAGATGCTCAATGGCGTGCCCCACGGTATGCCCAAGATTTAAAAGCGCGCGCCGGCCACGATCGGCCTCGTCCTCTTCCACGATCGCCGCCTTCACGCCGATCGAAGAAAGGATCAATTCTTCGCTGATCCCCTCTTTCAGCATCTCTTCATGCACGCTTTTGCTGATAAAGGCGTATTTAACGATCTCACCCATGCCGCAGCGCACCTCGCGCTCAGGCAGGGTTTTCAGCGCATCGAGGTTGATATAGACCAAGGACGGCTGTAAAAAGGCGCCGACAAGATTTTTCCCCTCGGGAAGGTCAAGGGCGGTCTTGCCCCCCACCGAGGAATCGACCATCGAAAGCAGGGTCGTGGGGCATTGGATAAAGCGCACGCCGCGCATATACGAGGCGGCGCAAAAGCCCGCAAGATCCCCAACGACACCACCGCCAAGCGCCAGAACCGCATCCTCTCTTTTAAGGCCGTTTTGCGCCATGAAGGAAAGAATAGAAGCAAAGTTTTCTATACATTTAGATGACTCTCCAGCCTTGATGATATAGGGAGTTGCTTCAAAATGCCCCAGGGCGGAAAGAAGCTCGGATAGATAAAGCGGGGCTACGTTTTCGTCGGTCACGACCAAGATGCGCTTCCCGGGAAGAAGCGCGGGGAGCGCCTCTTCGAGAGAGGAAAAGCCGTGCGCCGTCACAACGTCGTAGGGGGTGCTTGCCGCGATCCTTTTCTTCATTTTTGTTTCCTCGCATCGATCATAAGCTTTAATTGATTTCCTTCGTCAAGAAGGTGATAAAGGGCGTTTTCGTCTTTGTTTTGCAGGGCATCGCGGTAGGCGGTAAGGCTTTCGATCAGGGTCGAAAGCTCGCTTGTCAGAAGATCCGAGTTGTCGATCATCAGCTGGCTCCACATGGTGGGGTTCAGCCTTGCCACGCGCGTCAGGTCGCGGTAGCTGCCCGCCGAAAAGCCGTGGTGGGCCTTTGCCGTTTCGCTTTTGATATAGGCGTTTGAAACGATATGGCAAAGCTGGGAGGTAAAGGCGACGGTCTTATCGTGGGTGTTTTCATCGGTAAAGATGACCTCGCCGAAGCCAAGCGAGAGAAAAAGCTCCTTCAGCCGCTCGTTTTCGTAAATATCGCTTTGAACGGGGATAAGAAGCATCGAGGTGCGGTCAAAAAGCGCTTTGGTCGAATGGTCGATGCCGCTGTATTCGCGCCCTGCCATCGGGTGCCCCCCGATAAAATGAAGGTCGGGGTATTGACTTCCGAGCGCGCGCATCGCTTGGCAAACGCCTCGCTTGTTACCGCAAAAATCAAGCACGGTCGCCCCTTTTTTCATATACGGAAGAAAGGGGGATACCGCCGAGGTAAAATCACGCGGGTAGACCGAGACCACCAAAAAATCAAGCGTGCCGGCTTCCTCTACCGTAAGCTCTTTGTCGATACAGCCGATCAGGGTGGCCTTCAACATGACCGAGGGGTCACGGTCAAGCCCCAAAACCGTCGCGTCCGCGCGCCCCTTCAAGGTACGCCCGAAGGAGGCGCCCATCAGCCCAAGCCCGATAATACCGATATTCATTTTCTTACACCCGAATTTTGTTAACGAGCGGAAGCATCACGTCGATGCCCTCGACGATGCCGCAAAAGGCTTCGGGGGTGATGGATTGCGCCCCGTCGCAAAGGGCGTGGCTTGGATCGTTATGAACCTCGATCATCAGCCCGTCGGCGCCGACCCCGACCGAGGCAAGCGACAAGGGCTTTACCAGGCGCGAAAGGCCCGAGGCGTGGCTGGGGTCAACAATCACCGGCAGATGCGTTTTTTCCCGAAGAAGCGGAATGGCCGAAAGGTCAAGGGTGTTGCGGGTCATGGTCTCAAAGGTGCGGATGCCCCGCTCGCAAAGAATGATCTCCTTGTTCCCCTCGCTCATGATATACTCGGCGCTCATCAGCCATTCTTCGATGGTGTTGGCGAGCCCGCGCTTCAAAAGGATGGGCTTACGAAGGCGGCCGACCGCTTTGAGAAGCTCAAAGTTCTGCATATTGCGCGCGCCGATCTGAATGACGTCGACCTCCTCAAAAAGGTCGATATGCGAAGCGCTCATAATTTCGGTCACGATCGGCATACCGGTCTCTTTCTTTGCTTTCAGCAACAGAGAAAGACCCTCCTCGCGCATCCCCTGGAAGGCGTAGGGCGAGGTGCGCGGCTTAAAGGCGCCGCCGCGAAGCAGGTTTGCCCCCGCTGCCTTCACGGCCTCGGCGATCGAGACGATCTGCTTTTCGCTTTCGATCGAGCAGGGGCCCGCGATGATCGAAAAATGGTTGCCCCCGAATTTATGCCCCCCGACCTCAACAACCGTATCCTCTGGGTGGAACTTGCGATTGGCGCATTTATAGGGCTCGCCGATCCGCTTGACGGTCTCGACGATCTCCATCGAATGTACCAGCTCAATATCGATCTTCGAGGTGTCGCCGACAAGACCCAAAATGGTCGTGTTTTCGCCCTTACTGATATCGACGCGCAGGCCCTGCATGCCGATCCAGCGCAAAAGATTGTCCAGTTGCTTTTGGTCGCTGCCCTTTTTGATTGCGATGATCATAATACTTCTCCTATAAAACAAAAGACGACCGATCGTTGAGATCGGTCATCCAAAAATACGATTTTTGAATAGCAAAAAAACAACCGATATCAACGAATACAGGCCGTGAAATAATATGCAAAATAAAAGAAAGAAGCGTTGCGCATAGGGGTGTTCTCCTGCTATATTTTACATTCATTATAGCACTGTTTTTCCGTCTGTCAAGAAGTTTTTTCAAAAAAATTTCTGTTTTTGGGGGAGAAGAAAAGGCCGAATTTCATCGGTCACCCTTGACAAACGCGCACGCTTATTATATAATCATTTAGAATAAAAAAGTATATACGCCCCCTTGGGGCTTTGGAGGAAAAAAGATGAAATGGACGTCTCTTAACGATCTGCGCGAGGCCTTTCTTTCGTTCTTTGAAAGCAAGGGCCATTTGCGCTTAAAAAGCTTTTCGCTGGTGCCGCAGGGCGATAAATCCTTGCTTCTTATCAACTCGGGCATGGCGCCGATGAAGAAGTATTTTACGGGGGAGGTCACGCCCCCCTCAACGCGGGTCGCCACCTGCCAGAAGTGCATCCGCACGCCCGACCTTGATCGCGTGGGGCATACCGCGCGCCACGGCACCTTCTTTGAGATGCTCGGCAATTTCTCCTTCGGCGATTATTTTAAAGAAGAAGCCATTCCCTTTGCGTGGGAATTTTTGACTGATTGTCTTGCCATTCCCGGCGAGCTTTTGTGGCCCTCGATCTATGAAAACGACGAGGAGGCCTATAAGATCTGGACCGAGAAGATCGGCGTTGACCCCAAGAAGGTGGTAAGGCTCGGCAAGGCCGATAACTTCTGGGAGCATGGCGAAGGCCCCTGCGGCCCCTGCTCCGAGATCTATTTCGACCGTGGGGAAAAATACGGCTGCGGCTCGCCCGATTGCCGCCCGGGGTGCGATTGCGACCGCTATATGGAGATCTGGAACAACGTATTCTCTCAGTTCAATAACGACGGCAAGGGCAACTATACCGAGCTTGCCCAAAAGAATATCGATACCGGTATGGGTCTTGAAAGACTCGCTTGCGTTTTGCAGGGGGTCGATAACCTCTTTGAGGTCGACTCGGTCAGAAAGATCCTTGATTCGGTCTGCGCCGTTGCGGGTAAGACCTATGGCGCCGATAAAGAGGACGATATTTCGATCCGCGTTGTCACCGACCACGTACGAAGCGCCACCTTTATGATCGCAGACGGCGTTATCCCCTCGAACGAGGGAAGAGGCTACGTTTTGCGCCGTATCCTTCGCCGCGCCGCCCGCCACGGCAAGCTGCTTGGCATTGATCGTATGTTCCTTTGCCAGATGTGCGAGGTCGCCATCGGCGAGAGCTGTGACGCCTATCCCGAGCTTTCGACCAAGCACGATTATATCTTAGCGGTGGTTGAAAAGGAAGAGGAGCGCTTCCACGCAACGCTTGACAGCGGCCTTCGTATGCTTTCCGAAATGATGGAAAAGGCCGAGGATAAATCGCTTTCGGGCGGGGATTGCTTTAAGCTGTACGATACCTACGGCTTCCCCTTTGATCTGACGCGTGAGATCGCCGAAGAGCGCGGCTTTACCACCGACGAGGAGTCCTTCCGCGCGCTGATGAACGAGCAAAGAGAGCGCGCCCGCGCCGCCCGTAACACCGCGGGTGGGTGGAGCGAATCGTCGAAAACCGCCCTTTCGGGTCTTCCGAAAACCGAATTCCTCGGCTATACCGAAAACGAATGCGAAGCGAAGCTTCTTGCCATTTTGGTGGACGGGGAGAGCGTTTCGGCGGTTTCCGAGGGAGAGGCCGCGCTGATCTTTGACCGCACCGTCTTTTACGGCGAGGGCGGCGGACAGGTGGGGGATACCGGCCTTATCACGAAGGGCGAGCTTTCCTTTACCGTTTCGGATACCAAAAAGACCGACGGCGTATACCTGCACGAGGTAAGCGAGATCGCGGGTCTTATCGAGGTTGGAAACACGGTGACGCTTGCGATCGACAAGGCGCGCCGCGCGGCCATTCGCCGCAACCACTCCTCGGCGCACTTGTTGCAAGCCGCCCTTCGCGAAGTGCTTGGCACGCACGTTGAGCAGGCGGGCTCGTACGTCGACGAAAAGGAGATGCGCTTCGACTTTACGCATTTCTCGGCATTGACCAAGGAAGAGATCGCCGCGGTCGAGGCCCTTGTCAATGAATATATTCTGGCGGCCGAGGAGGCCGAAACCGAGGAGACCGACCCCGAAAGCGCCAAGAAGATGGGCGCTATGGCCCTCTTTAACGAGAAGTACGGTGACCGTGTTCGCGTGGTGAGGATCGGCAGCCACTCGGTTGAGCTTTGCGGCGGTACGCACGTGCATAACAGCGGCGCCATCGGCCTTTTCCGCATCGTGTCCGAAAGCTCGGTCGCGGCGGGCGTGCGCCGTATCACCGCCCTGACGGGAGCCAACGTCCTTGCCTATCTTGATAAGAAGGAAGAGACGGTTCTGGCGGTCGCCAAGGAATTGAAGGCCAACAACGCATCGGATCTTCTCCACCGCGCCGAAGCGGTCAGCGCAGAGCTTAAAGAGACCCGCCGCCGCTTGGAGAGCGCCGAGGCGAAGCTTTCCGAGGCGAAGCTTTCCTCGCTTCTTTCGGATGCCAAGACGGTCGGTTCGGTACGGCTTCTGACCGCGAAGCTTGATATGAGCGCCGACGCCGCCCGCAGCCTTTGCGACAGCATCAAGGAAAAATACGCCGATATGGTGGCGGTCTTTGCCGCGGTCTGTGGCGATAAGCTTAATTTCGTTGCCTGCTGCGGTAAGGACGCCGTGAAGGCAGGCGCCCACGCCGGAAAGATCCTTTCTTCTGTCAGCGCGATCTGCGGCGGTAAGGGCGGCGGGCGACCCGACAGCGCGATGAGCGGCGGCCGCGATCTTTCCAAGATCGGGGAAGCGCTGGCGGCTGTTGAGGGGCTTCTGTAAAGAAAACTCTACAAAAAGAAGGCCCCCTTATCAGGGGGCTTTCGCTGTACTTACGGAAGAGGAGATTTACTATGAAACATAACGCGTTACCCAAAAAGGTTTTGTATCTGTGGCTCGTGCGCGGCGCTTTGGGGGCGATCCCCACGCTTGCCGCTTTTCTTACCGCGGTTTTTCTTTGCGAAGGCGCGGCTCGTTTAGCGGTTGCCCTCTTTGGTGGGGCGGCGCTTCTTATCTCGCTTTTCTTTATGCTGGGGCTTCCCGCCCTGCGCTTTACGCGCTATACGTACGGCTATGACGAAAAGCGCATCACCGTTTGCCGCGGCGTGATCTTTCGGAAAAAGATCTTGATCCCGCTTTATCAGATCCAGGATCTGCATAAGACCGAGGGGCCGCTGATGATGCTGTTCGGGCTTGCGGGCGTCAGCCTTTCGACGGCGGGCTCCGCCTTTTCGTTGGCAACCCTTGAAAAAGAGGCGGCCGACCGTATGATAAACGAGCTGGAAAGCTTAGCCGCCGTTCGCTTTGAGGAGAAGAGAGATGAAGCGCTTTGATAAGGGGTATCTCTTCTATCATCTTCTGACCGATCTTTTTTGGGCGGCCTTTGGCGCGTTCGCTTTTTTTGACGAGCTTTTTCTTACGAACGAGGCGGGCGACCCCATGGGGATAAGAAGCGAGGCGATCCTGCCCTTTTGCTTGATCGTGTTGCTTTTCTACCTGCTTCTTTGCGGCTATCGCGCCCTATACCTCTACCGCTCGGGCTATACGCTTGGCGAAAACGAGATCCTTTGTCGGCGCGGGGCGTTCTTTAATAAGCGCTCGCATCTGGAATATCGGCGCGCCAACGCGATCAATAAGAAGCAGAATCTTTTGCATCGCCTTTTCGGCATCGCGGTTCTGACGGTGGATAGCGGCGCGACCACGCAAGCGGCCGCCGCCGAGATCACGGTGGTTGAAAAAAGCGCGATCGTTGACGCCTTGATGCGCGAGGTAAAGGCGCGCCAAAAGGGTGAGAGCTCGCCCTCTGCCGAAGAGGAAGGAAAAGCGGCGGCGGAAGAAGTCTTTTTTCAGGAAGGGGAGGGGCTTTATGCTTTTTCCAAAACGAAAAAGCTGCTTTACGCCCTTGTAAACCTTGCTTCGGCCGCCTTTTATACCTTGATCTTTGCGCTTTTGGCGATTGTTGCCGTTTCCCTTTTCGTGGCGATCCTTTCGAAGGCGGGGGCGCCTTCAACGGCGCTTGCCACGGTGGCTGTGGTGGCGGTGATCGTGCTGCTTGCGATCGCGCTTCTTACCTTTCTTACGTCGCTTTTGCAATCCTTTGTCGGGTATTACGGCTTCCGCGTCCGTAAGACGGGCGAGGAGATCGAGATCTCCTACGGCCTTTTCGTAAAAAGCGTGAATACCTTCCGCCTTGACCGCATCAAGGGCGTACGGATCCAAGCGGGGCTGATCGAGCGGCTTTTCGGTCTTTGCTCCATCCGCCTTGAGGTCGTCGGCTACGGGTTTGAAGGCAGCGGGGAAAGCGGCGAAGAAGCCGCCGGCATCGGTCTTTTGGTGCCGCTTTGCGAAAAGGGGGAGGTAGGGGCGATCCTTTCGCGCCTTTTGCCCGCGTTTATGCCCGACGAGCCGTGTGTAAGACCGCCGTCGCTTGCCCCCTTCCTTTGCTGGCCGCAGTTGCTTTTGGCGATCTTTACGCTGCTTCCCATGGGGCTGACGGTGGGCTTGATGGCCATCCTCGGCGCTCCGTCGAGGGCAACGCTTCTCGTCTTTCTTCTGTTCCTTCTCGCGTACGGCTTTTTGGCGGTCTTTTTGGCCGTTTCCCGCATCCTTTGCTATAAAAACGGCGGTCTTGCGGTGAAGGACGGGCGTATTACGGTATACGGCGGCGGCTTCCAAAAAAGCATAGCCGTTCTTCACAAGCGTTCCTTCGTAGCGCTGGAAAAGCGGGCGACCCCCCTGCAAGAAAAAGCGGGCATCTCTTCGGCCGTGCTTCATTTTTATACCAACGCCGCGACCAACGAGGTGAAGTCCTTGCATCTTGCAAATAAGGATATTTCCTTGCTTGAAGAGGAATTGACCGTCTGATCCTTTGCTACCGAAAAACACCGAAAACAGAGAGAGCTTGGCAAAAAAACGCTTGGCTCTCTCTTTTTTTGTCGAAGAAGATCGAAGGCGAAGGCGTGCATAAAAAAGCGGAAAAAAGAATAAAACGGTGCTTGCAAAAGAAGGAAGATTGGTGTATACTGTATATGAATAATTGTGTAGGAAAGGATGCTTGCGATGAATCACCTCTTGCGGAAGGAAACCGATAATAACCGGCTCTCTCTTTTGGGAAACGGAGAGCTTCTTTTCCGCATGGACCGAGAGGGGGCCGTGGTCAGCGAAGGGCTGCCCGGGTTCCTGCCCGACGGGGGGATCTATCGCCTTGGGCATCTGTCGCCCGAGGGGAAGCCGATCTGCTACGGGCGCATCTATCCCCGCTTTCCCTATCGCGCCAGCTCTCTTTCCGAGGGGGGCTCGGCGGTGCTTGACTATGCCGAGGGGATCCTGCTTTCCACCTGCCGTTACGGAAGCAATCTTTCGATAAACACCGAGGCGTGCGTGATGTATACCCGCCCGCTTCTCTTGATCAGCAAAAAATTCACCTCGGAGATCCGCGAGGAATATTCCTACTGCTACGAGCTGCCCGAGGATAAGCGCTTCACGATCGAAGCGAAGGAAAACACCTTGTATATCACCTATGCCGATGGGGAAAGGATCGAGCGGCTTGCCTTCTTTTCCAACATCCCCATGCGGGCCGAGGTGCGGGGGCGTATCGGGATCCTTTGCGGGCGCGTTTCGCGTGGGACGACGGCGCTTTTCGGTCTTGCCTACGCCGATGAGGACGCAAAGGGCGGCGCGATGCAACGCCTGCTTTTTGAACGCGCCACCGTGATGAAGCAGGGCGAGAAGCTGTTTTCCGAGCAGGCGGCCTCGTTTGCCTCCTATTTTCGTCAATGTCGCTTTTTCCCCGATGACGCTTCGATCGCCCCGATCTTTGACGAGGCGCAATATCTGCTTCGCTGTCTTGTCTCGCCCTCGGGTGCTCTTCTTTCCCCGACGGAGGGGGAGCTTCCCTTCGGGCATTCGCCGATCCTTAATCTTACGGTGTTGCTCTCGCTTTTGCAGGCGGGGCATAACGAAGAAGCGAAAAGGATCCTTTCCTTCCAGAAATCGCTCTTGCCCGATGCGCTTCGTCATGCGGCGGCCCCCGGTGAAAACCTGGCGCGGTATCCCTATTATACCGACGCTAAGGGGAACGAGCGCTTGCCGAACGACTATCGGCGCGATTGCGTTTTGCCGACCGCGGCGGTCGTGATCGGGTTGGCGGCCTATTTCCGCTATACCGCCGATCGTGCGTTTTTGGTTTCGGATTGCTTCTCGGCGCTGCTTTCTTCGGTTCAGTTCCTCTTAAAAAGCGCCGTTATCCGCCAAGACGGGGGCGCCTATGTGCGCGCCAATGATGTGCCCGAGATCGGCGCGTATGCCGACCGTCCGTATCTTTCCACGGTGGCGGTGGCTTCGGCCCTTGAGGCCTTTTACGAGATCGCCTGGCAGCTTTCCAAGGAATTGGATCTTGCCAATCAATGCCATAAGGTTTCGGGTCAGCTGTTGGCCTCGCTTCCCAAAAAGATCGGGGGCGGCTATATGGCTTCGGCCTCGGTCGATATGGGAATGACCGACGCCTCGCTTCTTTCGATCCCGTTCGGTGATCCGGCGGATATCGAGCTGCAACGCAAAAGCGTGCTGTCCGCGCGCCTTTCCCAGCGCGGGCCCGCGAACCCCTACGAGACCGCGTTTCTTGCGGCGGCCTACGCCAAGGTGGGGGTAGAGGGGGCAAAGCCCATGAAGGCGATGCTTTCGGGCGGCTCGGCCGCGCTTATCGGCAGGGGTGGCGAAGCCCCCGCGTTGATCCCGGCTCTTGCTCTTTCCACGTTTTTCTGCTCGGTGGCGAGCTACGTCGGCGGCAAGCTTTATATCGGCATGGGGCTTGACCCCCAAAGCGTGCCGAACGGCAGCTTCCGCTTCCCGCTTCCCGTTGGCGCTGTGGCCGAGGGGCGGATGAAGGACGGACGTTTGGTATCCTTTAAGCTTCAGCGCTTCCGCGGACCGTATTCGGGGATCGTGGAGGTCGTGGTTCCCGCTTGGCTGTATTCGGACGGGGCGGCCGTCGCCTATAAGAAGTCCGAGCGCGGGGGGATGGTATATATCAGTATGGCCGTCCACTAAGGGGGACTGCGGATTTAGGCATAACCGCAAATAAAAAAGAGGATTTGATGGTTTACATCAAGTCCTCTTTTTACTTTATCTTGCATCAAGCGGAAGCAATCTCTTCTTCGCTTATTTTTTAAGGTTAAAAAACATTCGTTTTTCTTCTTTTAATTATATTTTTTTATTTGCTATCACCGCTCGCTTCCTCTCGCCGTACAGGTGTACGGCTTCGGGGCGCGATCGATGATTTCTGCTCTAAATCCGTGCGTCCCGGGCTTCGGGTTTGCGCATAATCGCAAATAAAAAAGGCGATATTGCGGTTACCTCTTGTATCTCTTCTTTTGGTGTTTTTTCTGCATCAAATCTGTGCGTCCACGGGCTTCGTATTTAGTGAACGAGATAAAAAGCCACGTTGTGGCTTTTTATCGAAGTGATACCCCGCAAAGCAAGGAGAAATGAAACGAATGAGAATGAGTGCGCATTTCGACTATGCGACCGGGGAGGACATAACCGAAAAAGGAAAAAGGAAAGTATGGTTTACATACTTTCCTTTTTTGTCAATTGAGATAGAGGCTTTGGGTGGGTAGGACGGTGAGCGGTTTTTCGGCCTCGACGGCGGCGTCGATGGCTTCGACGATCTTTTTGGCGTAGAGGGCGTGCCCCGCTTCGCTGAGGGTGCCGTTTGAATTAAATAGGATCGAGGGATCCTCTTGGATCGCGAAGGATTGCTTCATATTTACGAGGACCATATCGTAATACGCGGCAAGGGCGATCATGGCTTCTTCCTGCTCGTCACTGTCGGCATGTCCGACGATCATCAGGATCTCCATTTTCGGCTGGGCGGTTTTTGAGTTACGCAAAAAGCGCTCGCAATCGGTTTTGAACTCGCCGGTATAATCCCCTTCGGGCGTGGCGGCGGGGACCCCCGTTCCGGGGGCAAAGAGCATCAGCCGATATAAGCGGGAACGGCTGAACGAGCCGCGAATATCCCGATCACCCTTGAAAAAGGAAGGGGCGACAAGCGGGTCGGAGGCGTCGGACGGGAGATTGCAGCAGCGCCCGGGAAGCGGCTGTACGGTCTCCCCGTAGCCGTATTTCTCGATCAGTGTGGCTTTCGTCAGAAGGCGGTAGCAATTGTCGCGGTCGGTGGTGGTCCCTTCGCCGAGCAGGGCCTCGTCACCGAAATAATAGAGGGCGAAATTGACCTTCTTTTTAAAAAGCTGATAGGCAGAGCTGTTGCTGGCCTCGGTTTCTTTATCGCCAAGCGAGGAGATGTAGGCGTAATCGCGGTAGGCTTTGTCGGCAAGCTCTAAATAATGCTTTTTTTCGGCGTCCTCCTCCCGGTCTTGATAAAAATAAAAGCCGGCGCAAAGCGAAAGCAGGACAAAAAACAGCAGAAAACCGAACAAATAGCGGTGTCTGAACAAAAAATCCAGCATTATCCTTCACCTCCGAAGGTATCTGACAGTAGCGTATCCAGCATGCCGAGGATATCGGGGAAATAGCGAAGAAGAACACCGAGAAGCACACCCGTTACGAGCAATACGATGATAAGGCGTACCCATTCGTTCGATTGCTCTTCGTAACGCACCTCTGCGCGGCGGCGGTGCTTTTCGTCCATAAAATAACGGGCGGCCGCAGGATCAAAGTCGGTGTTGGGGGCGGCCACGTTAACGCCGTCCAAGGAAAAAACGTCGCTTCGTTCCTCTTCGAAGGGCAGGGGCATCAGGTCGCGCTCCCGCGTTCTTCTGGAAACACGGCGGTTTGATGGGTCATCGTCAAGGCTTGATAGGGGCGGAATGATCTCTCCACTCGGCAACACGACGTAAAGCAGCTTCCGATATAGCGAGGTGGGGGAGGAGAGGGCTTTGCGGAGCGTGCGGCCTTGGGAAAGGGAAAGCTCTTCAAGGCTCTTGGCGTTTTGGGGGCTATCGGCGCCCGCGCGGCGAAGGGCCCCGAAAAAGCGGGCAAGGCGATGCCTTTGCAGGGTGCTTACGATGCAGGCCAGCATGATCCCCAGGGTGAGCCCAAAAAGAACCACGCGAATATCAAAGGTAACGCCGCCGAGGTTTAAAAAACCGTACGAATCGCCGGGCGTCTTGCTCGCTGTGGCTAAAAGGGGGGCGAAAAAAGAGGACATAGTTTATTCTCCATCCACGAATTCGTTTCCGCACAAAAGGCGGAGAAAATCGTCAAGATCCTCGTTGTTTTCATAAAAGAAGGTGATGCTTTTCTGCTTTCCCTTAGCGGAAAGCTTGCAACGGCGGCCAAGCTTCTGCAAAAGCCGCGTTTCCAAAACCTCGGCATAATCGACCGCAAAGGAGGGGGGCGTAAGCTTCTCGGCCCGTTCGGCAGCGCGTTGCTTGCGAAGGTGGCGTTTGACCTCTTCTTCCGCCGTACGGACAGACCAGCCCTCCGCGATCGCGCGGTTGGCAAGGGCGATGCGGTCCTCTTTGCTTTTCAGCGAAAGAAGGGCGCGCGCGTGACCCGCTGAAAGCGAGCGGCTCGCCAAAAGCGAAAGAAGCTCGTCGGGCAGATCCAAAAGGCGCTCGGCGTTGGCGACCGCGCTGCGGCTTTTGCCGATCTTTTGCGCGATCTCTTCCTGCGTCATGCCGTATTCCTCGGAGAGCGAGCGGTAGGCCAGCGCTTCTTCCACGGGATTGAGGTCCTCGCGTTGAATGTTTTCGACAAGCGCGATCTCGGCGGCTTCCTTTTCGTCACCGTCGAGGATGATCGCGGGGATCTCGCTAAGTCCTGCGATCTTCGAGGCGCGCCAACGGCGCTCACCCGCCACGATCTGATATTTCCCGTTGGGAAGCTCGCGCACTAAGATCGGTTGTAATACACCGTAGGTCGCGATCGAGGCGGCCAGCTGTTCCAGCGGCTCTTCTTCAAAGCTTTTTCTCGGCTGACCGGTCTTCGGCTCGATCAGGGCAATGCGAAGCGTTGTTTTTGCGTTTTTTTCTAAGCTTTCCTCGGTGTTTTCCAAAAAAAGCGTGTCAAGGCCCCGAAAGGTGCCCATGTTTTTTCTTGCCATGGTTGATCTCCTCGTTTTTTGTCGATGTAGTTGGGGGGCACCCGTTTGCGCTCGTGCAAAGAGTGTCGTTCTTTTTAGGCTTTTTGTCCCATTACGGGCTTATACGCGAAGCAAAAGCTCCTTTACAACAGCACGGTATTCAAGCGAGCCCTTGCCGTAGGGGTCGTAATAGCAGATCGGCTGGCCGTATCCCGGCGCCTCGGCAAGCTTAACGCTTCGCGAGATGGTCGAGCGGAAGAGCTTGTCCGCGTAATATTTTTGAAGCTCTCCTTCGACCTGTGCCGTGAGAAGGAGGCGCTTGTTGTACATCGTAAGTAAAAGTCCCGTGATCTCCAAGGAGGGGTTGTAGAGCGAGCGCACCTTTTTGATGGTAAGCGTCAGCTGGGAAAGCCCCTCTAAGGCGAAAAAGTCGCAGGGCATCGGGATAATGACCCCGTCTGCCATTGAAAGGGCGTTGACGGTCAACATCCCAAGCGTTGGCGGGCAATCGATCAGAATAAAATCAAAATCGTCGCGGCAGGGATCCAGGGCGATCTTGGCGTCCTTCCCGCGCTCTTCGGTTGCGTGCAGATCGTATTCCGCGCCTACGAGCGAAATCGTCGAGGGGATCAAGGAGAGGTTTTTGAACGCGGTCTCCAAAATTGCTTCCTTGGCGCCGACCTGCCCCAAAATGACCTGATAGGACGAGGCCTTAACCGATTTTTTGGGGATCCCAAGGCCGCTGGTGGCGTTTCCTTGCGGGTCAAGGTCCACCAAAAGCACCTTTTTTCCCTTTTTTCCAAGCTCGGCGGCTACGCTGACGGCACTCGTCGTTTTTCCGACACCGCCCTTTTGGTTGGCAAAAGCTAAACAAACTGCGCTCATAGTTCCTCCTTCGCGGGGATCATCGTCGATCCGGCGCTGTATAATATAATGTTGGTAAAAGCAACCGTCCGCAAGCGACCCGCTTTATAAGTGAATTGCCTCTCGGTTGGGGTGCCCGTGCTCTTTTTTACGAGGAATTTCCTCTTTTTTGGGCGTTAGGAATTCTTTTTTTGTTGGCTTCGTCTTTCCGGGTTCCTCTCCACGCATTTTGAAAGCTTTTACACCCCTGCGCAACTTTTTCTTTTTTTGGGGGGCGCTCGGATCTTTTTGCCTTTTTAAAAAAGCGGAAAGCGCCGTCGGATTTGGCGAATTTTTTGTGTAAAGTCTATATCTTGATTTTATTATAGCACAAATCATTTGTGTATGTCAAGAATGTTTCACGTGGAACGCTATTTTGACTGTTTTCGTCGTTTTGGGTTTTGTTTGTCTTTTTTGCCCCAATGTTTTTGCTCGTTGGATGCGCAGACAATTTTCCCCATTAAGCGGCTGCGCTGCGCAGAATTGCCGGCGCGGCAAGCTGCTTTTGCTTTTCGCTGTCTTATTAAAGTATAATTCGCTTTTAAAAAGTTGCTTTCTCCCTTTTTGTAAGGCAAAATGTTTCACGTGAAACGGTTCCTCGCGGCGCAAGACACCTTCACTTTATTTTTGTTCGAAACTGCATTTGTCTTTAAAAATGCATCTGTTTTTAATGGATGGCGAATTATTCACACTTTTTACTCAAAACTAACGGCATCTTCTTGGCTTTTCGACCTTTTGCGGTATGTTGCGTGGTTCAGAACATGAAAAAAGGCTGCAAGAAAAACAGCGAGGCTTTCTTTTTGGCAGGAAAATTTTCTGCTTGTGATGTTTCACGTGAAACAGGGAAACAAAAGACACCGACGCCATTTGCGGTGCTTTCTGCCCTGTCAAGGCAAAAGGCGCTGTTGATGCAAATATGGAAAAATATGGAAAACGTATTGCGTTTGCGTTGAGCGTGCGCAGCAAAAAGCAGACGGCTTTGCGTTTTGAAAAAGCACGGCCGGTCCGGCACACCGGTCCTTGCGGCCTGCTCGGAGTTGCTCGCTCGGCCTTTTTGCGAAGCAATGCCCTGAGGAAGGGGGCATGAAAGAGAATGCGCGCGCTTAGAAATTGCCGTAAGAAGGCGTGGATTTGCGACAAAGGTGTATAGGGCATTGCGGTTATGCGACGCTTACCGTCTTGTCGCGAAGCGTTTTGCTTCAAAAGGGTGCTTGCTGCCCCTTTTCTTTTTTGCTTTTTCTTCGCTGACCCCTTTTTGTCTGCTTGAGAAACCGTTTTCTCGCTCTCTTCGCGGATTTTGCGCGGATTCTGTCGTTTTTTGCGAGAAAGCGTTTTCTCTTTCGCGAAAACGCTCGAAATTTCAAGCAAAACAAGAAAATTCCGCCTTTCTATTGACAAAGAAAGGGCAGTGTGCTATAATAACAAAGCGTCGAACGGCAGACCTTTGCGCAGGGCGTTTTATCCCCGCATATCGAGGTGTGGCTCAGCTTGGTAGAGCGCTACGTTCGGGACGTAGAAGTCGCAAGTTCGAATCTTGTCACCTCGACCATAAAAAACCGCCGAAAGGGCGGTTTATTTATGGTCGAGTCGCCTTTGGTCCGAACTTGG
>JAZOOS010000032.1:0-20292 GCA_045655185.1 Eubacteriales bacterium | reverse complement strand
AGAAGGTCCCAAGGGTTCGGCTGTCCGCCGATTAAAGTGGTACGCGAGCTGGGTTCAGAACGTCGTGAGACAGTTCGGTCCCTATCTGTCGTGGGCGTAGGATATTTGAGAGGAGTTGACCTTAGTACGAGAGGACCGGGTCGAACGCACCTCCGGTGCACCAGTTGTTCTGCCAAGGGCATAGCTGGATAGCCGCGTGCGGACGTGATAAACGCTGAAGGCATCTAAGCGTGAAGCACACCTCAAGATTAGATATCCCAGAGTCTTTAAGGCTCGAGAGGTCACTTGTAGACTACAAGTTTGATAGGTCGTAGGTGTAAGCGCAGTAATGCGTTCAGCTGAACGATACTAATCGACCGATGGCTTGAACTGCTTTGCAGTTCGTCTCGATTTTGAGTCCGTTAGCTTACCCATTTGTTCGGTTTTCAATGGCTGTTTGCCTTTTTTGTTTCCCGCCTTTCGCCGCTTTTGCGGCTTTTTTTCTTTTCACAAGCGGGGTATAGTGAGCACTTTTGGGTTATTTTAAAATTTTGTTTGGGGTCTTTATCTCAAAAAACGCCTTTTCTTTTGTCATTATTATGAAATTTAACGAAAAAAATTAAGCAAAACGATGAATTTTGTGCAAGGTGCAAATGCTTTTCCTTCTTTCTCTTGACAAGAAAGAGGGTGTTTAGTATAATTATTATGAAATACTATAAAGGAGAATCCTTATGAAAAAGAGAGTATTACTTCTTGCGACATTTCTTTTGATGTTCGTATGCTTGGCTTTCTGCTCTTGTCAGTTTGCTATCCCGGGTCTTACCCCCGGTACGCAAGCGCCGAGCGGCGGCCAAACCTCCGATATCAAATTTGAGAATGCGACCGTTACATACGACGGCACGCCGAAAAGCTTGGTTGCGACCAATATGCCGGAGGGAACGGTCGTTACCTATACCGGCAACGAAAAGACCGATGCGGGCGTTTACACCGTAACCGCTACCTTCACGATGCCTGCGGGGTATGCCCCCGTTGATCCGAAGACCGCTACGCTAACGATCGAAAAGGCTGAGTATGCGCTTTCCGGCATTACCTTTTCCGATGTAAGCCGTCCGTATAACAAGGTCAATCAGCAGCTGACCGCGGCAGACATTGTGGGCACCCTTCCCGCAGGGGTTACGGCCACTGTTTCGGGTACTCCCATTAAAAACGTTGGAACGAGCGAGTTTACGCTCAGCTTCATCCTCAGCGATGAGCTGGCGAAGAACTATACGATCAGCGCGACCTATACGGCGACCCTTACCGTAACCAAGGCCGACGTCGATATGAACGGCGTCGCCTTTACGGATAAGACGGTCAAGTATTCGGGCACCAGCAACAGCATCACCGTCACGGGTCAGCTTCCCGACGGGGTCAGCGTTTCGTACGTAGACAATATGCTGCAGGGCGTTGGCTCGATCGAGGCGACCGCTGTATTCTCGCTTACCGGCAGTGCGGCCGCCAACTACAACGTACCCGAACCGATGACGGCTACGCTTACCGTTACGAAAGGCACGATCGACGTTTCTTCGATCAAGTTTGAAAACAAGGTCGCCGTTTATAACGGCCACCCTATAACGCTTGAGATCGGCGGCAATGTTTCGCTGGTCAACCTCGGTATTCAAAGTCTCCGCTACGAGAACAATACGCTTAGTGAGAGCGGCGAGGTCACCGCGACTGTTCACTTCGTTGTTAACACCGCACTTTACGAGCAGCCTGCCCCGAAGACTGCCAAGCTGAAGGTTATCGATTGCTCTGATGTGGCGTGGGATTATTCGAACGCGCTGTTTTATGACGGAACCGAAAAGACGGTTCTTCTGAAAGGCCTTCCCGAGGGGGTTACCGCCGTTTACAGCAACAATAAGAAAACCGAAGAGGGATTTTATACCGCCACGGCGACCCTGACCACTGTATTTGAGGGGCAGACGGTTACGCTCAACTACTCGGTTCCCCAGCTGCAATGGCAGATCGCGGGCCATATTGCCGACATTTCCGGCTTAAGCTTTACGGATGCTACGGTTGTTTATAACGGGCTTGCTCAGAAGATCCTTGTGAACGGTGAGTTGCCCGAGGGGATCACCGCTATAAATTACACCGTTAAGCTCAATGGCTTGACCTATTCCGCAGGTATTGATGCGATGGTAGACGTCGGTACGTATGTGATCACGGCAAGCTTCGAGATGGAAGACGGATATGCAGGGGTTCCTTCGATGATTGCTAACTTCACGATCAATCCTTGTATCATTGACATGAGTGCGGTTGCTTGGGACGAAAGTATGGCTGATATCATTGGTTTTGCCGGTGAGACCTATACTGTAACTGTTCTGAATCTGCCCGAGCATGTGACGGCAAATTACGAGGGGAATGAGATTGTCTTTGGAAACGAGACTACGGTTACCTCAATTGCTAAGGTTACCTTTACAGTGGACGCAAACTATGCGTTGCCTGAAGGTTACGAGTTGGCAGATTTTGAATGGAGCGTATCCCAGGATCCTTGGACTCCCTCCATCAAATAAAATAAGATAAAAACCAAGAGTACCCGCTTAAAACGGGTACTCTTTTTTGCGTTTTTTCTTTTCCCGTAAGGGAGCCTAAATCAAAAAATTTGACAAAACCGAAAAAATGGTGTATACTGTATCGGTATGGTCGCGTATGCGACGGAAAGGATCGCTTATGGTTACTATCAAGGAAGTCAAGACGAAGCGCCAGCTTCGCGCCTTTGTCTTATATCCTCAAAAGTTATATAAGGATTGCAAGCAGTTCGTCCCCTCGATGTACGGCGATGATATGGCGAACTGGAATCCAAAAAAGAATCCCGCCTTTTCCTACTGTGACGCAAAATGCTTTTTAGCCTACCGCGACGGCAAGATCGTTGGCCGTATCGGGGCTATTTACAGCCGCAAGGCGAACGAAAAATGGGGCCACCGCCGCATGCGTTTTACCCAGGTCGATTTTATCGACGATTACGAGGTGTCGAAAGCGCTTTTTGATACGGTTGAGGCCTACGCCCACGAAAAAGACTGTGACGAGATCCACGGTCCGCTCGGCTTCTGCGATCTGGATCCCGAGGGGATGCTGGTTGAGGGCTTTGAGCATCGGAATATGTTCATTACCTATTATAACCATCCCTATTACCTTACGCATATGGAAAAGCTGGGGTACGTTAAGTCGATCGACTGGATGGAATATAAGGTCTATGCGCCCGACCCTGACAGCCGCCAGTGCGCGATGCTTTCGCGCGTTTCCAACCACGTCTTAAAGGCCAACCATTTGCAGGTCGCCAATATCAAGCGCCGCCGCCAGCTGCTTCCCTTTATCCCGAAGGTCTTTGAGCTTGTAAACGTTGCGTATTCGCATCTTTACGGCGTCGTTGATCTGAACGACGAGCAGATCAAGCGCTACGCCGGCAAGTTCCTGCCGCTTATCAACCCGAAATACGCTTGCTTTATTTCGGATAAAAACGGCAAGCTGGTCGCCTTCGGTATCAGCGCCCCCTCAATGGCCGACGCGTTGAAGAAAAGCGGCGGGCGTTTGTTCCCCTTTGGGTGGATCGGCGTTCTGCGCGCTCTGCATAAAAATAACGCCCTCGACATGTTCCTGATCGCGGTACACCCCGATCTGCAATCGATCGGCGTAAACGCCATTATTCTCGATCACGTAGCGAAAAACGCCTTTAAGGGCGGTATCCAATACGCCGAGACCGGCCCGCAGCTGGAAACCAACGCGAAGATCCTCTCGCAATGGAACATCTTTGAGAAAGAGCAGCATAAGCGCCGCCGTTGCTACATAAAAGAACTGGATAAATAAGAAAAAGCCGAGGCATCGCCTCGGCTTCTTTTTTTGATCCGCAAGCCCTTATTTTGGGGGCTCGTTTTGATTTCGCATCGCCCGTAGGGCGTCAAGGGCGCGATCCAGCCCCCCGACCTCGTCGATCAACCCGCATTCGACGGCGGCGCGCCCCTCTAATACCGAGCCGATGTCGTTGGCCAGGATATCGGTGCGAAGCATCATATCGCGCAACGCCCCCTCCTCAATATGCGAATGGTTGACGATAAAGCGAAGGATGCGGTTCTGCATCTTCTCCAAATAATCAAAGCTTTGATAGACCCCCAAAACAAGACCGCTGGTGCGCACGGGGTGAATGGTCATCGTCGCGCTTTCCACGATAAAGCTTCGTTTGGCGGCCACCGCCAGCGGTACGCCGATCGAATGACCCCCACCCAAAACGATCGAAACGGTGGGCTTTCGCAGCGAGGCGATGACCTCGGCGATCGCCAGCCCCGCCTCAACGTCCCCCCCAAGGGTATTGAGCAGGATCAGAATCCCGTCGATCCCGTCGCTTTCCTCCAGCGAAAACAAAAGCGGGATCAGATGGTCGTATTTCGTGGCCTTCTGGCTACCGTCCAAAAGGTTGTGCCCCTCGATCTGGCCGATGATATTGATGCAAAAAAAGCGTTCTCGGGCGTTCTCCCCGATCGCGCTGCCGAAATCCTTAATGGTGTTTTGAAATTGTGCGTTCCCCTCGTTCACGGTGCGCTCCTTTTCCTGATTTTTTTCAATAGTTTTTCCGAAAATCTTGTTTTTAATCATTTACAAATCGATCTTTGTATGATACAATAGAATAGGTAAATGCGGCTTTTGTCGTTTCTTTTGATTTTTTATGATAAAGGAGATATAGAAGATGAAGATTTTAGTTGAGACCTCGGCTCGTCACGTCCATCTGACGCAGGCTGATTGCGAAACGCTGTTCGGCGCCGGCCATCAGCTGACCAACAAGAAGGACCTCAGCCAGCCCGGTCAGTTCGCTTGCGAAGAAAAGGTAAAGATCGTTGGCGAAAAGGGCGCTATCACGGCCAGCGTTCTCGGCCCGGTTCGCCCTGCCACGCAGGTTGAGATCTCGCTTACCGATGCCCGTACCGTCGGCGTAAAGGCCGCCATTCGTGAGAGTGGGGATATCACGGGTACCGCCGGTATCAAGCTCGTCGGCCCTTGCGGCGAGGTTGAGCTTACCGAGGGCGTGATCGCCGCCAAGCGCCATATCCATCTGACGCCCGACGAAGCCAAAGAGGCCGGTGTTTCGGATAAGGAGATCGTTTGCGTCCGCCTGGATACGGAGCGTCCCTTAACCTTTGACGGTGTCGTCGTTCGCGTTAGCGAGAAGTTCGCCGCCGCTATGCACATTGATACCGACGAATCGAACGCCGCCTGCGCCTTCGGCACGGTGTACGGTGAGATCGTAAAGTAAAATTCTCTTGCGACTTGCGGGCAAAGCCCGTTAGCCATATATCTATTGTTAATCTAAAAAAGGAGATAAACATAATGAGCAATGTAAGTGAAGCCCCTTACGCAATGAGCACCGAAGTGCAGCACATGTGCGTGGTTCAAAAGGGCCCCCATCACGGTCCCGCGCCCATTCCCGAGGAGGGAAAATGGATCGAGGCCAAGCAGATTACCGATATTTCCGCATACACCCACGGTGTGGGCTGGTGTGCCCCTCAGCAGGGTGCCTGCAAGCTCTCGCTGAACGTTAAGAACGGTATCATCGAGGAAGCCCTCGTTGAGACCATCGGCTGCTCGGGTATGACCCACTCGGCCGCTATGCCCGCCGAGATCCTTCCCGGCAAGACCCTGCTTGAAGCCCTGAACACCGACCTTGTTTGCGACGCGATCAACACCGCGATGCGCGAGCTGTTCCTGCAGATCGTGTACGGCCGCAGCCAGTCCGCTTTCTCGGAGGGCGGTCTTGTTATCGGCGCCGGCATGGAGGACCTCGGTAAGGGTGAGCGTTCCATGGTCGGTACTATGTACGGCACCAAGGACAAGGGTGTGCGTTACCTCGAAATGACCGAGGGCTACTGCACGCGTATGGCTCTTGACGAGAACAACGAGGTAATCGGCTATGAGTTCGTTTCTCTTGGCAAGATGACCGACTTCATCAAGAAGGGCATGGAGCCCAACGAAGCCTACGAGAAGGCCAAGGGTACCTACGGCAGATTCCAGGATGCCGCCAAGTACATTGACCCCCGCAAAGAGTAATAAGGAGGGAAACGAACATGGCAAAATTTGAAGGTTACGAAAGACGCGAGGCGAAGATCCTCGCTGCATTAAAGGAATACGGCATTTCTTCGATCGACGAGTGCCGTGATATCTGCGCCGCTAAGGAAATCGATCCTTATAAGATCGTTGAAGAGACCCAGCCTATCTGCTTCGAGAATGCGAAGTGGGCTTACACGGTTGGCGCCGCCATCGCTATCAAGAAGGGCTGCACCAAGGCGGCAGACGCCGCCGCCGCGATCGGTATCGGTCTGCAGGCGTTCTGCATCCCCGGCTCGGTTGCCGAAAACCGTAAGGTCGGTCTTGGCCACGGTAACCTCGGCAAGATGCTTCTCTCGGATGAGACCGATTGCTTCTGCTTCCTCGCCGGTCACGAGTCCTTTGCCGCCGCGGAGGGCGCCATTAAGATCGCTCTGAACGCCAACAAGGTTCGTAAGAACCCCCTGCGCGTTATCCTGAACGGTCTTGGCAAGGATGCCGCTTATATCATCTCCCGTATCAACGGCTTCACCTATGTTGAAACCAAGTTTGACCCCTACACCGAAGAGGTCGTCGTTCTCTCCGAGAAGGCGTTCTCGAACGGCCCCCGCGCCGACGTTAAGTGCTACGGCTCGGACAGTGTTCCCGAAGGCGTTGCTATCATGAGACTGGAGAACGTCGGTGTTTCGATCACCGGTAACTCCACCAACCCCACTCGCTTCCAGCACCCCGTTGCCGGCACCTACAAGAAGTGGTGCATCGAAAACGGTAAGAACTACTTCTCGGTCGCTTCGGGCGGCGGTACCGGCCGTACCCTGCATCCCGACAACATGGCCGCCGGCCCTGCCTCCTACGGTATGACCGATACGCTCGGCCGTATGCATTCCGACGCGCAGTTCGCGGGCTCCTCTTCGGTTCCCGCCCACGTCGAAATGATGGGTCTGATCGGCGCCGGTAACAACCCCATGGTCGGTATGACCGTTGCGGTTGCCGTTGCCGTTGAAGAAGCCAGCAAGTAATCGCAGATCACTTGCAATAAAATAAAAAAGAGGTCAAGCATGATATGCACCCCAAAAGTGTCTAACTTTTGGGGTGCATATCAATTTTGTTCTCTCTTTTTGCTTGTATAAGGGGGTGGGGTTAGCCCATTTTGCGTTTGACCGGTCAAATGTGGTGCTTGCACTTTATCGAAAGCGCAAATTCTTTGCGAAGAACAGCACCCATTGTCCTGTGGCCTTTCTCTTTAATTGTTTAACAAAGCCCGTAATGTGCGCTAAGCTTGCGAAAAGCGGGCAGGGCGCGCTCGATCGTGCTTTTTGCGATGCAGTAGGCGATGCGGACATAGCCGCCGATCCCGAAGCTATCCGAGGGGACGAGCAGAAGCTCGTATTTCTTCGCTTCCTCGTAAAATTCCTGCGAGGAGACCCCGGCGGGCGCCTTGACGAAGAGGTAGAAGGCGCCTTCGGGCTTCGTGCAGGTAAAGCCCATTTCCGAGAGCGAGTTATAAAGGAGCGTGCGGTTTGCGTCGTAGGTGGCAACGTCGGGCGCCTCGTCAACGCACGCGGCGACTAAGTGCTGGAAAAGGCTGGGCGCGCACACATACCCAAGCGAGCGACCCGCCCCGCACACGGCGGCAAAGACCTTTTCGGCCGCCTCAACCGTCGGGGGGACTAAGATATACCCGATACGCTCACCGGGTAAGGAAAGCGATTTGCTGTACGAATAGCAAACGAGGGTGTTTTTGTAAAAGGCGGGGGCAAAGGGTACGCTTTTTCCGTCGTATACCAGCTCGCGGTAGGGCTCGTCCGAAATAAGGTAGATCGCTTTTTGGTATTTTTCCTCGGCGGCCGACAGAAGCTTGCCCATTTTCGAGAGCGTTTCCTCGGAATAAATGGCGCCCGAGGGGTTGTTGGGCGAATTGATGATAACCGCCTTTACGTCCTCGGTGAGGGCGGCCTCAAAGGCCTGCATATCGGGCTGCATGCTTTCGTCCTTCGGCGGTACGATCACGATCTCCCCACCCGCGTTCTCGGCAAAGACCTTGTATTCGGGGAAGAAGGGGGCAAGCAGAATGACCTTATCCCCCCCTCGAAGCAGGGCGCGAAGCGAGATCGAAAGCGAGGCGGCGGCCCCGCAGGTCATATAGATCGAATCGGCGGTGATCTCGTACCCTGCGCGCGCGCTTTCGGTTTTCGCGATCGCGCGGCGGGTCACGGGCGAGCCGGCCGAGGAGGTATAGCCGTGCAGGCTCATGCTGTCGGTGTTGACAAGAAGGTCAAGAAGCTTCTTTTGTACGGCTTCGGGCGGGGGGGTAGAGGGGTTTCCGATCGAAAAATCAAAAACCTTGTCGGCGCCGATCTCACCCTTGCGGCGGGTGGCGTATTCAAAGATCTCGCGGATGACCGAGCGGCTTTCCCCCAGCGCGATCATTTTATCGTTGATCAAGAGTTGGTTCATTTTGTTATTCCTTTCCTTTTTGTTGAAGTCGGTCGATCAGAAGATCGATTGCGTCGCAATAGCCCGAAAAGCCGCGCCCCATCACGGTGGCGACGGCCGCCTCTCGCACGTAGCTGATCTGCCGAAAGGCTTCCCTCTTCGATACGTCCGAGATATGCACCTCTACGGTGGGGATGCCGACAGCTTTCAGGGCGTCAAGCAGGGCGATCGAGGTATGGGTGTAAGCGGCGGGGTTAAAAACGATGCCGTCTACCTTATCAAAGTAGGCTTGGTGCAAGGCGTCTACCAACGCCCCCTCGCTGTTCGATTGGAAAAAAGAGACCTCGATCCCTTTTTTTTTGGCGTGCGCGCGGATGAGCGAAAGCAGGTCCTCGTAGCTTTCTTTTCCGTAAAGCGAAGGCTCTCTTACCCCCAAAAGATTGAGGTTTGGGCCGTTTAAAACAAGAATTTTCATAGCTGGATCTCCTTTATCAGTCGGTCGGCTATCTCGCTTGGCGTACCGTTGCCCGAAAGATGCAGATCGGCCGCCTCGCAATAAAGCGGGTAACGCTTTTCGTAAAGCGCCGCAAGCGCGTCGCTTGACGAGGAAAGCGGGCGGTCAACGGTCGGGGTGAGCGAGGAAAGAGGGCGGTCTAAGAAAACGATAAGCCCGTTTTTTCGTAAAAGGCGCAGATTTTCTTTTCGCAGAACGGCGCCGCCGCCGGTTGCGATCACCGCGCCGCCATATGCCGAAAGACGGCGAATGACCGCGGTCTCTTGCTCGCGGAAGGCTTCCTCGCCTTCGCTTTTTATATAGTCGGCGATCGGGCGGGAAAGGGTCTCCTTTAAGCAATCGTCACTGTCGAAAAAGGGGCGCCCCAACTTTTCGGAAAGAAGCCTTCCAATCGTGCTTTTTCCCGAAGAAGGCATACCTATGAAAACAATACTTTGCATTTTCTGTAAAACGCTTCGGTAAACCCTTTCGATTTCCTCGGCTTTCGGCGCACGGCCGAAAAAGAGGGCGGATGCAAAAACACCTTGCGCGGCCAGCATATAAAGCCCCCCCTCGGCAGGGATGCCGCACGATGAAGCTTCCATAACGAGATCCGAGCGAAGCGGATTGTAGATCGCGTCAAAAACCGCTTCCAAAGCGGGAAAGGGCGCAAGCGATATCGGTTGCCCCTCGGTAGAAGGATACATACCGACGGGGGTGGTGTTGATAAGGATCGAGGCGTCGCGATGAAGCGTTACGGCTTCCTCGTAAGTCACCGTCGCTTCGCTTTTTTTGCGCGAGACGGTCACGACCTCTTCGGCGCCCATGGCCTCGGCTACTGCCTTGGCGGTCTTGGCGGTGCCCCCGGTTCCAAGGATCAGAACCTTTTTTTCGAGGAGTGAAACGCCGCGGTGCTCGATCAAGGCGCGCATACCGAGAAAATCGGTGTTGTAGCCGAAAAGTCGCTCGCCCCGCTTGACGATCGTGTTGACCGAGCCGATCGCCGCCGCCTCGGGCGATATTTCGTCAAGATAGGGGATAACCATTTCTTTGTAGGGAATGGTCACGTTGATCGCCCGAAAATCGCGTTTTTCAAAGAAGGCGGAAAGCCCGCTTTCCGAAAGCTCGCGAAGGGTGTACGGGTAATCCCCGATCGCTTTATGAATAAACGGCGAATAGCTGTGCGAAAGACGCTCACCGATAAGACCGTATTCCATAAGGCTCTCCTTTCTTTTTGTGGGCGCACATCCTATTTATGGGTTAATTGTACTCTTTGCGTTTGGGTTTGTCAAGGTTTTTTTATGCTTTCGGAGGGCGGTTGCATAAAAAGGAAGAAAAGGGGAAAACAATGAAAAAGAATAAAAACGAATGAGGTGAAGCGATGAAGAGACAGTATCGTGAAAAGCGTTTTCGCGATTTTCGCGAGATCGTAAACGAGGGGGCGAGGAAATATCGCCGCCGCCCCGCTTTTTTATTAAAGAGCGAGGGGGGGCAAAGGAACACGATCAGCTACGGGGAGCTACGGTCGCGCTATTATTCGCTTTGCGAATATTTTTTGCGGCAGGGGCTTATCGGGCAAAAGATCGCCGTTATCGGGAAGAACGGCCCCGCGTGGGTGCTTTCGTATCTGGCGGCCGCAACGGTTGGGGTGGCGGTACCGCTTGACCGAGAGCTGAACGAAGAGGATCTTTGCGCCTTTATTCGGGAGGCCGAATGCCGCGCCCTTTGCGCAGAGGACGGCAAGGGCGAGCTTCTTTCCTCCCTGCCGACGGGGGTCTGCTTGCTTTCCTTTTCCACCGTTATGACGCTTTCCGAAAAGGGGGCGAGCCGCGCGGGGCGGCGAAGGGTCGATTCGCTGGCGATCCCCAAAGATCAGATGCAGATCCTGCTTTATACCTCGGGCACAACGGGGAGCGGAAAGGGGGTATGCCTTTCGCAGTACAATATCTGCTCGTGTATTCATTCAACCGTCAGTGTGGTACGCATCGGACGGCGGGATACGATGCTTTCGATCCTGCCCTTGCATCACACCTATGAATGTACGCTGAATTGCCTTTTGCCGCTTACGCGCGGGGCGGCGATCAGCTATTGCGAGGGGCTGACGAGGATTCAAAAAAACATGAAGGAGTACCGCCCAACGGTGTTGGTATTCGTCCCCGCCCTTTTGAAGCTTCTTTCCAAAAGATTGCTTTCCTCGATCGAAAAGGGGTGCCCAAAGCGCTACCGGGCCCGATTGCAAAGCGAGGGGCTTTCGGCGGTTTCTTCACTTCCTTTTCCGCTGCGGGCGATCGTTCGTCGGCGTGTAAAGCAGGCCCTTGGCGGGCGCCTTTCTCGCATCATCGTGGGGGCCGCCCCCCTGGCTCCTTCTTTGGTTACGGGCTTTTCGGCGCTCAGGATCCGCGTTTTGCAGGGCTACGGGCTTACCGAGGCTTCGCCGCTGCTTGCCGGAAACAGCGATTTCTTTCTTAACGCCGCCTCGGTTGGGGTGGCGGTGCCGGGCGTTACGCTTCGCATCGATTCCCCAAACGAGGCGGGGATCGGCGAGATCTTGGCTAAGGGGGATAATATCATGCTGGGCTATTACCGTGATCCCGAGGCCACCGAAGCGGCGCTTAAAGACGGTTGGCTGCGTACCGGGGATCTTGGCTGCCTTGACGAAGGGGGCGCCCTCTTCATCAAGGGGCGAAAGAAAAGCGTGATCGTGACCGAGAACGGGAAAAACATTTACCCCGAGGAGCTGGAGGGGCGGCTATCGCTCTTTCCCGAGGTGGGCGAGGCGCTCGTTTTGGCGGGCGAATCGAACGGCGAGGTCTGCGTGAAGGCCAAGATCTTCCCAAACCTTGATTTTATCAAGGAGCAGCTGGGGCGATTGCCAAGGGGCGAGGAGATCGAACGGCGGCTCTTTGAGATCGTCAAAGAGGTCAACCGCCGCATTCCCGATTATAAACGCATCCGTATCACCGAGATCTTAAAGGAGGGCTTGGAAAAGACCTCAACCCGTAAGATCAAGCGCTACGGCGAAAATATGGGATAAAAAAACAGAGCCGAATGGCAGGTTCTCATAAGGATATTAAGTTAAATCCAAGAGAAAAAAACGAGAAATTCCATGATTGCCGGAACGAAGATATGAGCTTTACCGAAGCAGCTATCTTCGAATATGCCTTTCGCCTTGGATTAAGGTTGGCGATGGAAACGCTACAAGATACTGAATAAAGCATAGCGGCAAGGACATAAAAATCCTTGCCGCTAAATTATTATTTTCCAAACACAACGGTTACGGTCGTGCCGATGCCGAAGTCGCTTTCAATGGAAAGCTCCGCACCGGAAATAGCGCAGATATGCTTAACGATGGCAAGACCAAGGCCTGTTCCACCGATACGCTTGGAGTGGGATTTATCGACACGATAGAAGCGCTCGCAAAGACGAGGTAAATGCTCCTTCTCAACACCAATGCCCGTATCCTTGACTTGCAGACAAACGCCTGTATCTGTGTCGGTAATCGAAATTGTTACCGAGCCACCGTCCTTTTTATACTTGATGCCATTTGAAACAAGATTTTCAACAAGCTCAAATATCATAGTTTGATCGGCAGTAAGCTTTGCCGAGCCAACAATAGTAGCGGTGATATTTCTGCTTTGGGATTTTTCCGAAAGTCCGTCGAGAACCTCTTTTGCAATATCTTCGAGAGCCACCTCGGAAAGAACTCTCTTCGGTGCATCTCCGCTTTCAATTTTTGAAAGCATAAGCATATCCGAAATAAGAGAGCCGAGTCTGAGGCTTTCTTTATAAATTCGTCCGAGCTGTTTCTTTGAAGCATCGTCAATGCCGTCCTTGTTCATAAGAACCTCGGCAAATCCCTGCATTACCGTAATAGGTGTTTTCAACTCATGAGAAGCGTTGGCAAAGAAATCGCTTTTTTGCTTCTGAATAAGCTTCTCTTGTGTAATATCCGTTACGATAAGGATTGCGGCAATCTCATCGGAAATCGCATCGTCGGTTGCCTTACTGATGACCACGGAAAGCTCCATTCCGTTATAAGAGCAGGTAAAGGCGTGATCCTCTCCCAAATGGCTTGAAATATTTTCGTATATTTCAAGGTTCTCAATTAAGAAGATCAAATCCCTTCCGATGTCACGATGCGTACCGTTAAACAATGAAAACGCACTCTTGTTAGCAAATACAATTCTCTTTGTAGAATCAAGCGCAATAATGCTTTGCGATACGTTATCAAGCACAGTAGTCAGCTTGACTTTCTCACCGTCTGCAATACGAATATGACTATGAATGTTTGAATTCAGCTCGTTTATCTGATTGAGTACGGCAAAAAGCTCAGGCTCACTCATATCGGTTTTAATGGGAACATACTCTCCGCCGTTCAAGCTTTTTAGGCTATCACCGATTTCGGTAACCTTTGAAGATACGCTCTGCGAGAGAATATTTGAAAGAACAAAAGAAATGACCAAGGATACCACAAGTACCACAATGAGCAGCGGAACGAGAGCGGTTATGTAAGAAGTGACTTGACTGCTTCTTACGGCAAGACGAAGAATAACCTCTGTGCCGTCAGAAAGCGTTGTTTTGACCGCATAGTAGGTCATATCGCATTTAAAGGTATCGGAATATCTCTCAACGGCAGTTGGATTTCCGGTTATGGCGTTTATGATTTCCTCTCTGTCGGCGTGGTTTTCAAGCTCGGCGGTGGTATCACTTTCATAAAGTACGTTAGCGTCAATATCGAAAACGGTAATACGAAGGTCGGGATCGTCCTTATATTGACCGAAAAAAGAGAAATCGCTTTTTTCATTCATAAGAGCAGCCGCAAGCTCGGTTTCTTCCTTCAACCGTTCATTTACCACATTCTTGGTGTTTAGGTTAACGGCAACAAGACCGAAAGCAAACATCAAAAGAACCGAAACGAGAGTAACTGCAAAGAATCGGTAGAATATCTTCTTTTTCATTTTGTATCAAAGCGATAACCGATACCGCGCACGGTAACGATCACATCGCCGCCTCCACATTCCGTTATTTTGTCGCGGAGCTGAGAAATATGTATATCAAGCGTTCTCGTTTCGCCCATATAGCTTTCTCCCCAAACCTCACGGAACAGCTCTTCACGAGGGGTGGTAACGCCTGCACGTGCAATCAGCATTTTGAGAAGCTTATACTCCTTCAAGGTGAGTCCCAAATCGTGCCCTTCATAAAAGACCTTGTAAACGTTGTTGTCAATTACAAATCCCTTCTGATTGGTAACGTAAAGGTTCGCGCGGCGAATGTTGGTTTTGATACGTGCGATAAGCTCAAGCACCGAGAATGGCTTGGTCATATAATCGTCAGCACCCTTATTTAGTCCTTTTACAGCACTTATTTCATCGGACTTTGCACTTACAATAATAACTGGGATTTTTTCGTCAATCTCGCGGATCTTTGTTAGAATCGTATATCCGTCCATATCGGGAAGCATAATATCAAGAATTATAAGGCTTGGACGAGCCTTTTCAAAAGAGTGGAAAAAGTCCTTACCGTTCTCAAACATTTTGGTAAGGAATACTCCTTCAAAAGCTCCTTCGTATAATTCTCTTATACCTTCATCGTCTTCAACTATATAGATAATTTCATCCATTAATACTTTTGATGTACCCCCGTTTCGTTATATTTCGTCCACTCTGCAACGTTCACAGCGTGGTCGCCGATTCTTTCGAGATACTTCGCAACCATCATAAGCTCAATAGCTTGGTCGCCGTTTCTGCCGTCCTTTTTGATAAGCTCAATAAGATCGGTCTTTACCGCAAGAAACATATCGTCCATCTGATCGTCAAGAGCGATTACCTCATCTGCAAGAGTCTCATCGTTATTGATAAAGGAATTTACGCTTTCTCTGACCATTTTTACAGCAAGATTGCCCATAGCGGTAATGTGCGTGAGTTTCTTGATATATGCGTCGCCCGGCATTGTGTAAACAAGGTCGCCGATATCAGCAGCTTGGTCGCCGAAGCGTTCAATGTCGGTAATCATCTTGAGTGCGGTGGATACCTCACGGAAATCCTTTGCCACAGGCTGTTGCTTGAGTAGAATACGCATACACTTCTTCTCAATAGCCATCTCGTACTCGTCTACGCGCTTATCCATAACACCAATGCTTTGGCCAAGCTCACGGTCACGGTTCACAAGCGCGGTGATAGCATCTGCAATCATCTTCTCGGTGAGTCGGCACATTTCAACGAGTTGTGTTTTAAGATCGGCAAGCTCTTCTTCAAATATTTTTCTGATAGACATTATATCTCCTCCTTATTGTACCATAAAATTATTGCAAAATCAACCGAATCTTCCTGTAATATAACGTTCGGTGCGCTCGTCTTTCGGAGAAGTGAAAATGTCATCGGTGTTGCCAAACTCCACAAGCTCGCCGAGTAGAAAGAAAGCAGTCTTATCTGCAATTCTCGTTGCCTGCTGCATATTGTGCGTTACGATAACGATGGTGAGATCCTTTTTCAGCTCTTCCATAAGCTCTTCAATTTTGCCCGTAGAGATAGGATCAAGTGCCGAGGTAGGCTCATCCATCAAAAGCACCTTGGGGCTTGCCGCAAGAGAACGTGCGATACAAAGCCTTTGCTGCTGACCGCCACTCATACCGAGAGCATTCTTACGAAGTCTGTCCTTTACCTCATCCCAAATACTTGCACGGCGCAAGGACTGCTCAACGATCTCGTCAAGCTCGCTCTTTTTCGTAATGCCAAAGGTTCTCGGAGCGAAAGCAATATTATCGTAAATACTCATCGGGAACGGATTTGGCTTTTGGAATACCATACCAACGTTCTTGCGCAGTACGTTTACGTCGGTTTCCTTATCGAAGATATCAACGCCACCAATGCGAAAATCTCCTTCGATACGGCAGCCTTCAACAAGGTCGTTCATTCTGTTGAATATTTTAAGAAAAGTCGATTTTCCGCATCCCGAAGGTCCGATGAGCGCCGTAACCTCTTTTTCGGGAATCTCTATATTTATATTTTTTAAAGCGTGAAAATCACCGTAATAAAGGTTGCAGCCCGTGGCGCTGATATTCATACTGCCAATAAACTCATTCATTTTGCATCTCCATAAGTAGATTTTTTAATCAGATTGCCGATAAAGCCTGCAAGCAAGTTCAACATCAAAACGAATATGAGCAGAACGACCGCCGTTGCTGCTGCTTCATCGGGGCGACCGTGATTTGCGAAATAGTAAATGTCGAGAGCAAGGCTCGTTCCCGGTGCCATCAAGGTTTCGGGCACTTTATTAACTACCATACCAATAGTAAGGATGAGCACCGCACTTTCGGATACAACTCGACCGATAGCGAGTATGATTGCTGTAACGATACCGCCTGCGGCTGAAGGAAGGACGATCTTGAATATTGTTCTGACCTTGCTCGTGCCGAGAGCATACGCCCCTTCACGAAGTCCGCCCTGCACGGAAAGCAGGCTCTCCTGCGTGGATCTAACGATAGTGGGAAGGATCATAATAGCAAGCGTAATGCCGCCACCGATAATGGAGTATCCCCAACCAAAAGCAACAACGAATATAAGATAGCCGAACAGACCGTATACAATACTTGGAATACCGGCAAGCGTTTCGGTTGCCACTCCTACGATCTTAACAAACTTTCCTTTGTTATTCGTATATTCAACAAGAAAGATAGCACTCGCGATTCCGATAGGAACTGCGATGATAATGGCGATTCCCACAAGCTCAAGCGTTCCGATCAATGCAGGAAGGAGCGTGGGAGCATCGGGACTGTATTCTCCTAAGACGAGATTAAAGGATAGCTTATCTATTCCGTTTACAAGCACGTATGCTACGACTGCCACAAGAGCTACCAAAGAAATTGCGAGAGCGGCAATGCAAACGTATTTCAGTGCAGAATACATTTTTCTCATTTTTTAGCCCTCCTCTTTTCCTTTTTGTCACTTGCCTTTTCGTTTTTATCCTTTTTGAGCAGTGAGAAGCTGGCGTTGAGTATCAGCGTAAATACGAACAGTACAACACCCGTTGCGATAAGTGCTGAGAGAGTATCTCCCGAAGATTCCATTGCTCCCATTGCAATATTTGCCGTCAATGTTCTCACACTTTGGAACAAGCTTTCCGGCATTTCAGGGCTTCCACCTATGACCATAATTGCAGCCATCGTTTCACCGATCGCTCGTCCGATCGCAAGAACAACACCTGCAAGAATACCGCTTTTTGCGGCAGGTAACATGATTTTGAATGTGGCTTGTTCTTTAGTTGCACCAAGAGCGAGCGCACCTTCATAGTAGGTGTTAGAAACGCTGTTCAAGGAGTCGAGGCTTACGCTTACGATGGTCGGTAATATCATAATTCCGAGGACGAGCGAAGCCGAGAGAATACCGTAACCCACGCCTGTAGGTGAAACGTAATCTCTGATGAACGGAACAATAATCGTCATACCGAACAGACCGAAAATGACCGAAGGAATGCCTGCGAGCAGGTTGATCATCTGTCTGATGGGAGCGACGAGCTTCTTCGGGCAGAACTTGTAGAGCGCGATTGCCGTAAGAAGTCCTATACCAATGCCTATGATAACCGAAAGAGCAGTAACATAAAGAGATGCTACGATCATCGGGAATATCCCATAGCTTGGTGTGTCTGCAAGCGGCGCCCAATCACTTCCGAATATGAATTTGGCAAAGCCTATCTTTGCTATAAAAGGCACTCCGCTTACAAAAAGGAATACTGTAATTGTCGCGAGCGCGAGTATTGAAAAGATCGCGGAGAAAAGGAATACTCCGCGCATTACCTTTTCTCTCGCGTTAATAAATCCGTACAGATTTTTCATATTATTTCGAAACGTCTGCCCATACCTTGATTGCATCATCTCCGGCATCTACGTCATAGATATTCTTAAGGTCTTCAAGAGAGATGTTGTCAAAGGTATTTGCCTTGTTAACAATTACTGCAATTCCATCCTTTGCAACCTCGTAAGAAGTGCAGTTTGCCGCCTTTGACGAATTGAATGCCTCAGAAATCATACCGAAATCGGATACTCCGTTCTGTGCATTATTATATCCTGTACCGCTACCGCCACCGGCTACCGTAACACTGACACCGTTCTGCATTTCTTCAAACTTAGCGGCAAGCTTCTCCATAAGAGGCAACAGCGAGGTTGAACCGGAAATGTCAATCTCACCGGAAAGACCGGGAACTACAGTGTAAGCAACTGCGCCTTCCTTGGTGGAAACGTAGCCGTTGTCGGAAATGATGGTCTGTGCATCAGAGCTCTGGAGGAAGGTGAGGAATGCGGTGTTTACAGCGCTTGCTACCTTGCTCTCCTGATATACCACGCTGAGAGGACGGGAAATCTTATATGTACCGTTCTTGATGTTCTCGACAGTGGCTTCAACACCGTCAACCTTGAGTATTTTTACATCTTCAGTAACATAGCCGAGGCTATCGTAGCCGATTGCGAGGGGGTTACCCTTAACCTCGTTAAGAACTGCTGCGGTATTTGCGCCGATGATAACGCCGGATACGTCGGATTTACCTTTGAGTCCGATAATCTCCATAAATGCGGACTTGGTTCCACTTCCGTCTTCGCGGGTAACTACGCTGATGTTTTTGTTTTCATCAAACTTAGCGCCACCGCAAGAGGTGAGTGCACCGAGAGTGCAGATTGTGAGTGCGAATGTAAGTACGAGTGCAAAAATTCTTTTCATGTTTCAAAATCTCCTTTTCTTGATTTGCACCATCATTATACCGCAAACGAAAAATTCCAACTACCATACTTTCGTTTGGGAAGTGTAAGGTTTATGTAAATCGGGAAAAGAATTTCTCGAACAAAAATATTTGTAATATTTGAGGCGTGTTAACATTATTAGCTTGAAATACAGTCATTATTCTGATATAATATGTAGCACAGGTGCAATAAAGGAGAATGATGTGAAAGACGAATGCTTAATCTGCGGTGCGCCGCTGAAATACTTGGAAAACGAGAGCCCGATGGAATGTGCCATCTGCCATAAAAAAGAAAATAGCAAAAGCGTTTGTGAGAACGGTCACTACATATGCAACGAGTGCCATACACAGGGAATGGATAGTATCATAGGTGTATGCCTTGCACAAACCTCGAAGAATCCCATTGAGATCATTCAGAAAATGATGGCTTTGCCGTTTTGCCATATGCACGGCCCCGAGCATCATGTTATGGTTGGCTCGGCATTGCTTGTCGCATATAAGAACGCAGGCGGTAATATCGATCTTGAAAAATCACTCTGCGAAATGCAAGCGAGAGGCAAAAAAGTGCCCGGCGGAGCTTGTGGATTTTGGGGAGCCTGCGGTGCAGGCGTGAGTGCAGGAATGTTTGTGTCCATTGTGACAGGATCAACTCCTCTTGCAAACGAAGCGTGGGGTTTGTCTAACAAGATGACATCCTCCGCCCTTGGTGCAATCGGCGAGGTCGGCGGCCCCCGTTGCTGTAAACGTGATTCCTATATTTCTATCATCAAAGCCGTGGAGTTTGCAAAGGAACACCTCGGCGTTGAAATGTCGCTTGGCGAAATTAAGTGCGTGCATTCGACACAGAATAATCAATGTATCGGTGTGAGGTGTCCGTTCAAATGAAAAAGAAGATAGCCTTTATTTGCGTTCATAATTCTTGCCGCAGTCAGATTGCTGAAGCTCTCGGAAAACATCTGCGCGATGATGAGTTCGACTTTTACTCGGCAGGAACAGAAACCAAACCGCAGATCAATCAGGATGCGGTGCGGTTGATGAAGGAGCTTTACGGTATCGATATGGAGCTGACACAGTATAGCAAAACCATCGACAAGATACCGCAACCCGATGTTGCGATCTCAATGGGATGCGACGTTGGATGCCCTTTTATCGGTAGAGCTTTCGATGATGATTGGGGCTTGCCCGATCCAACGGGAAAGAGTGATGAGGAATTTATAAAGGCCATAAAACAGATAGAGGCAAAGCTAAAGAGCATAAAATGAGCAAATGCCCGATTTGCAGGAGAAAAGAAATGATTATTGAAACGGAACGTCTGTTATTAAGGGAAATGACAGAAAACGACTTCGATGCACTTTATAGGGTTTTGGCAGATTCGAATATTATGCAACATTATCCCTATACTTTTGATGCTGCAAAGGTAAAGAGCTGGATAAACACAAATATCGAAAGATACAAGGTTTTAGGCTTTGGTTTGTGGGCAGTATGTCTGAAAGACACAGGCGAAATGATAGGTGATTGTGGATTGACAATGCAGCTTATAAACGGGCAGATAAAACCTGAAATCGGATATCATATAAGAGCTGATAAAC
>JAZOOS010000031.1:0-52519 GCA_045655185.1 Eubacteriales bacterium | reverse complement strand
TAGAGCGCTACGTACGGGACGTAGAAGTCGCAAGTCCGAATCTTGCCACCTCAACCAAAAAAAGCCGCCGAAAGGGCGTTTTTTTTATGGTCGATTCGCCTTTGATCCGAACTTGGTCGTTGCAAAGCAACGACGGCAAGTGCGCATTCACCGCCCGAAGATCGGCAAGCTCGCTTGGCAGGCGCAGGGCGAGTGAATCTTCGCCATAGGCGAATACCTTGTCACCTCGACCATAAAAAACCGCCGAAAGGGCGGTTTTTTTTATGGTCGAGTCGCCTTTGATCCGAACTTGGCGCGTGAAACGCGCAGCAAGTATTGCCGCTCGCGATAAGCAAAGAGAAGATCGCGCAGGCTCGTGCTATGCCCGTCTCCGATATGCTCGCATGGCAAGATACCGCCGAGGGCGGTATGCGCATTCCACGCGAAGAGCGCGTCGAGCTTGCTCGTAAGCGGCAAGCCGACGAATCTTTGCCGCAGGCAAATACCTTGTCCCCGCCGCCGAAAGGGCGGTTTTTACGGCCAAGGTGTCGTTTTGGACTTGCCTTTTTTTCTATGCGTTTTTCTTGTTTACAATCCCCGGTTTTTCTGATATAATAAAGAAAAAGAAATAAGGAGAGAAAGCATGACGGTAAGCGAACGCTTTTTAAAATACGTTTCATTTGGGACGAATTCCGACCCCGGGGTGGATACCTGCCCCTCTACCGAAAGCCAGACGGTCTTGGGGAAATATTTGGCCGAGGAGATGAGGGCGATCGGGCTTTTCTCGGTCATGCAGGATGAAAACGGATACGTATACGGGGAGATCCCCGCGACAGCGGGGCGCGAAAATGAGCCTTCGATCGGCTTTATCGCGCATATGGACACCAGTGATGCGGTGAAGGGGGACGGGATAAAGCCCCAAATCGTGCGATACAACGGCGGTGATATACCGCTTTGCGAGGGTGTTTCTCTTACGGTCGAGGTTTTTCCGCAGCTTAAAGACTACGTTGGCTGTACCCTTATCACGACCGACGGCAGGACGCTTCTCGGCGCCGACGATAAGGCGGGGATCGCCGAGATCCTTTCGGCGTGCGAGCATCTTCTTTCTCATCCCGAGATCGGGCACGGCCGCATCGCCATCGCCTTCACCCCCGACGAGGAGATCGGAAGGGGGGCTGACCGCTTTGATCTTTCGCGCCTTTCGGCCGATTGGGCTTATACGGTGGACGGCGGGGCGCTTGGCAGCATCGAATACGAGAATTTCAACGCCGCCTCGGCTACGATTACGGTGCGCGGCGTGAACATCCACCCCGGCAGCGCCAAAAACAAAATGAAGAACGCCTCGCTTATGGCGGCGGATCTCATCAACCGGATGCCGAAGAAGGAGACCCCTGCCCATACCGAGGGGTACGAGGGCTTTTACCACCTTTGCGAGATGGCAGGGGATGAAAGCCTATCAACGCTTCGCTATCTCATCCGCGACCACGACCGAAGCATCTTTGAAGAAAGAAAGCGGTTTGTAGAAGGGCTTGTCAAAGAGCTGAACAAAGAGTACGGAGAGGGAACCTTTTCGGTCTTGATCAAGGATCGCTACTACAATATGAAAGAGAAGATTGCCCCGTTTATGCATATCGTGGAGAACGCCAAGGTTGCGATGAAGAAGGTGGGTGTCACGCCCCGCATCCTTCCCGTCCGCGGGGGGACCGACGGGGCGCGCCTGTCCTATAAGGGGCTACCTTGCCCCAACCTTTCGACCGGCGGTGAAAACTACCACGGCATTTACGAATTTATCCCCGTCGAGGCGATGGAAAAAATGGTCGAGGTGCTCGTAGCCCTGATGAAAAACGAATAAAGAGCCCTTTTCGGCAAGCGGAGAACGGCTTGCCGAGGGCGTTGAAAAGGCAGAGAAAAAGAGGTAAAAACCGTTTGGATTTTTACCTCTTTTTTCCTTTTTTGAAACAAAGACGGGAACGTAGCCCCCTAAAAGAGGAAATACGCAAAAAAAGAAATGTAAATTTTCCATAATAGTAAAGTATATTTTACAAAACCTTTATTCAATTTTCAAAAAACTTCGTGACTCGACGTTAATTCAAGTATTTTGTAAAACTTTATTGTCATTCGTTTTTCTCTCTTCTTCGTAGAATTGGAGCAAAAAGGAAGTCGAAAGCCGTCTTTTTTGGCCGATTTTGGCGGTCGCGAAGCGGGGCGCCGTTGACAAGAAAGTCGTTTGATGATATACTGTTTTTGCAACGTTCGTATTATATATAATAAATAAAAAAATTTAGGAAGCATTCATTTGCCCCTCCTCGGGGCACGCCAAAACCAAGCGGTACAAGGAGAAGACCATGTTAGTAAGCGTAAAAAACCTTAAAAAGAAATACGGCGGCAAAACCGATTACGCCGTTGAGAACATCAACCTTTGGGGAGACGGTGGAGAGATCGTCGGCATCCTCGGGCATAACGGCGCCGGCAAGTCGACCACCATTAAATGCATTACGGGTATGCACCCCTACGAGGGCGGCAGCATCGAGATCGCGGGCTGCGACCTTAAGAAGGATCCGATCGGGGCCAAGAAGAATTTTGGCTATGTCAGCGACGAGTTTAATCTCTTTGAGCGCATGACCGGCTTCGAGTTTGTGAACTTCCTTGCCGACATATACGGCGTCGGTGTCGAGGAAAGACAGGAAAGACTTGCGTATCTGCAATCGGTCTTTGCCCTCGGGGATTCGATCTATAACGAGATCTCCTCGTATTCGCACGGCATGAAGCAGAAGATCTCCTTAATGGGCGCCCTCATTCACAGCCCCAAGGTCTTTATTCTTGATGAGCCGATGGTAGGGCTTGACCCCTTCACGGCCAACCAAGTCAAGCGCTTCTTTAAAAAATACAGCGAGGAAGGAAACCTTGTGCTCTTTTCCTCGCATAACCTCGACGTGGTCGAAAAGCTTTGTGACCGCGCGTACGTGATCGACCGTGGCCGTATCATTGAGGAGATCGATCTTGAAGCTTTCAAAAAGGAAGGGCAGGATTTAGAGACCCACTTTCTTTCGATCACCCACAGAGAGGCGAAGGCATGAAGACGACTTTTTCGGTTCTTTTCAAATACGAGCTCAAAAAGCTCTTTCCCAAAAAGCGCGCGGGGGGGCGTGGAGATATCTTCGGCCGTATCCTTTCCTCGCTTATCACGCTTACGGTGGCCGCCGCCTTCGTGTTTTTGCTTTATACGGTAGCAAAGGGTTATATGGAGATCAAGATCAACAAGCAAAGCGATCCTTTGGCGCGCGGACTTGAGCTTTTGAATTTCTGCTACGCCGCCATCCTTGTGGCAACCAGTTTTATGGGGCTTGAAAAAATGAGAAGGCGATTTGCGAGGACAGACGATCGCGCCGTGCTTCTCCGTCTGCCCGTTAAGCCCGCGACGCTCTATCTTTCCAAGATGACGGTTTTGCTTCTTGAGAGCTATGCGGCCTCCTTTTTACTGATCCTGCCGGTCGATCTTGTGATCGGACTTCTTGTTGGGGGCGGGGTTCGCTTTGCGTTTTTGTCACTGCTCGTCTTCGTACTGATGCCGCCGACGGCGCTTCTTGTCTCGGCGCTACTGCTTTGGCCTTATATGAAGGCTGTTGAGTTGATCGGGCGTTGCTATCCGCTTACCTTTTTGCTTTTTTCCGGACTTTTGGTCGGCGCGTTTTGGCTTTATTCCCGGCTTCTGTCGGTCGTGCAGCAGTTGCTTGAGACCGGTTCGATCCGCTTTCTCTTTAACGCCGAGTTCCTTTCCTTTATGCAGAAGCTTCAAAAATACGCGTATCCTGCTAATCTTTTTTCCAAGACCGTGCTGGGAAAGGAGCCGCTGATCCCCATTCTTATTCTGCTTGGGGGCGTTGCGTTTTCTACTCTTGCCGTTTATTTCGTGACCCGAGGGCTCTTCTATGCCACGCTTTACAAAAACGAAACGCGGCATCTCGGCAGGGGAAGCTACCGCTACCGCCGTCTTTCCCCCGATCTTTCCTTGATCAAGAAGGAATTTTTGACGGTGTTCCGCACCCCCTCGTATACCTTCTCGTATTTTTCGATCGCCGCGGCGATGCCTGTGATGATCTATTGCTGCTATACCCTCTTTGAAACGTTGGTCAAAAACGCGATCGGCCTTTCGCCGACCTTTGCGCTGTCTCTGTTTATCGTGTTGGTTTTTGGGGTTTTGACGAATACCTTCTGCGCGACCAACGTCTCGCGCGACGGGCTTTCGGCCTTAACCGCCAAAACGCTTCCCCTAAAGTCCTCCCGCATTCTCTTTTCCAAGGTTCTTTTCTCGGCGATGGTCAGCACGCTTTCGGTAATCATAAGCACGGTTATTTTGGTGGTGACTACTGCCCTTACGCCGCTTGACGGGCTTGCCGTCGGGCTTATCGGCATCGCGTTTACGCTCTCGCAGATCCTTTTGGCGACCCGCATGGATCTTGACGGTGCCGTTCTTTCGGCAGGCGAGGACGCAAGAGAGCAGGCTGCGCAAAAAACCATGGCCAAGGTCATCGCCATCGGCCTTATCCTTGCAACGCTTGCGGGCCTTTCGGCGGTGGCCGCCGCGATGCTCTCGGGCGGCGGCGTCTTCTTGGCGGGCGAAGCGCTTGCCTACGCGCTTCCCTCGGCCATCGCGCTTCTTTATCTTCTTTTCTCCATCTTCTATTACACGAACAAGATCGATTTGAGCTTTAATTCGCTCATCGCCTAAAAAGGATTTTGCTGTGAACAAAAAAATTATTTTATTGGTTCTTGTCCTCCCCCTCTTCTTGATGGTGAGCCTTTTTGCGGCCACAAGGACTTTAAGCCTTGCGGTCGAGGTGCCGGTCAGCGGCATCGAGATCCTTGGGGATCGCATTGTATATCTTGACCTTGATCAAGACGAGACCTATCGGGTGGATTACGCCGTGTACCCCACCAACGCCAAAAACCGCGACGTGACCTTCTCGACCGAAAAGGTCGGGGAAAGCGAGCTTTGCGAGCTGATTTTTTCGGAGGACGAGATCGTTCCCCAGTCGGCGGGTACCGCCAAGGTCACCGTAACGACGGTAGACGGTGGCTTCCGTGACAGCTTTATCGTAGAGGTAAGCTCGGGTCGCCTGCAGTCGATCGAATGCTCGGTGGAAAAGAGCGCGCTTTCGGTGGGAGAGACGGTTACGGTCGCGACGGTCTTTAAGCCGGCCGGCGCCTCGAACCTTCTTCTTACCTATACCTCCTCCAACCCCTTGGTCGCGACGGTAGACGGTCGAGGCCGTATCCGCGGCGTTGGCCGCGGTAATGCCGTTATTACGGTTACCTCGGTGGCCGATCCCTCGATCAAGGATACGATCGCGATCGAGGTCTTTCAGGAGGAGCAGCTGGTGATCGCCGAAGATAAGATCACCACGGCCCAAAAGAGTGGCAGCGTGAACCTTTCGGTACGCGATTCCTACGATTATACCTATACCTACACCGCTGTCGATAAGAACGGGCAGCCGCTCTCAAGCGACCGCTTCCGCCTTACCTTTGATACGACCAACGCCGAAAACGGCCATATCCTTATCGGCTATGAGTTGCTTGACGCTTCTTACCTCGGAAAGGTTTTTGTAACCGTTACAGCGACCTTTGACGGCGCGGTCCTCACCGAAAGCTGTGAAATCGTTTTCGCAAACGAGGTTGAAATTGAGTTCGATGCTGATGTTTTTGCCTTTGCCGTGGGGCAGAACGTAACCGTTCCCTTCGGCCTTACGCCGAGTAACGCCGCGGTCACCCCCTCGGCCTCCCTTTCCAACGATAACGCGCGCGTTATCACGGTCGCGGGCGGAAACATCGTTCTGTATACGCAAAAGGCCGGTGTTTCGGTCTTAACGCTTACGGTCACCGATACGCAGAGCGGTATCACCAAAACCGAAGCCGTTACCGTTGTGATCCAGCCGAAATCCCTTCTTATCGCGGAAAGCGCCAATACCTACGGGGACGAAAACCGCTTGGCGGTCGGCGCCGAGGAATTCGGCGGCGGCCCGAGCACGGTCGACCTTTCGCTGAGCTATAACGCCGGCGAGGTCGGGGCGGGCTTTATTGAAAACCTTTCCTTCGTGACCGATAATCCGAACGTCACGGTTGGCACGGGCGGCGTGATTTCGATCGCGAACGGCTACGTCGGCGAGGTGACGGTGCGCGGCGTGTTCTCTGCCGCCGGGGTGCGCTATGAAAGCGCGCCGATGACGGTCTATTGCGTTGGCAACGGCGTGAACGTACGCAGCTTTAAGGCGCTTTACGAGACGGTCAACGCCGGCAAGCCTGCCGTTCTGTTCGCCGATATCGTAAATGATTTCGGCTATATCGACGGGTCGATGTATTATACCGAGGATACCGTCGAAAAGATCCACACCACCTACGACGATACCTTCTATAAAAACGGCAACCGCCAGAACGAGGCGGTCGTTAAGGTTCTTCTTTCCTTCCGTAACGATCTGTACGGAAACGGCCATACCATCAACGCCGGCAATGTCACTATGCAGTTAGACGAGGTAGGAGCCTTAAAGCAGGGCGCGCTCTTCCGCGGCCCGCTTAATTTCGTAGCCTTGACCCAAGAGGGGGCCAGTCTTGCCAGTGTGAAGGCGCAGGACAATATCTGCTTTGCGCTCTACGAGGGCGTTAGCGTCCGTAACGTGAAGCTGTACGGCTGTACACTAAACAGCGAGGGCGGCGAGGTCGATCTTACTGATCTCGATTACGTTGGTACGACGGTCGAGGTGCTGGGCGACGGCGTTGAGATCCTTTATTCCCGTGTGCAAAACGGGCGCACCGTGCTTCGCGTCTTTGGCGACGCCGAGGACGCCTCGAAGAAGATCACGGTGAATATCTCCAACTCGGTTCTCGGCTACGCGCGTGAATTTATCCTGCGTATGGGCAGTAACGCCTTTGTTGACCCTGCCGAAGGGGAGACCTTTGCCCCCGCCAGACTGCCGGGCGACACGAACCAATCCTTCCCCGCGCAAAAAACCTACGCTGCGATGAGCCCCGAAGAGAAGGCGGCCTACGACGAAGCGTTCGTCAAGACCTTCGTCAACGTAAAGAACAGCGTCTTTACCGAGGCGGGCATCTTCGCCGTCGGGGTAGACTCGCATTTCTCGGGTCTGTATCTTGACCGAGGGAACGAGGTGGTTCCTTCGACCTACAGATCCTTGGTTTCGGATTGGCACGATCTTGCTAAGACGAGCTGCGGCGCGAAGCTTAGCTTCGAAGGGGAGGTTCGCCTTTACAGCTGGAAGGATCTCGATATGATCGACAGCAGCACGCTGATCGAGACCGGGGACGAATTCCGGGAAATGCTGAGCCTTAACGTTTCTGACATGGTAGGAACGGTGGCTGCGAAGCCGGGCTTCGGAAGCATCGTTTACAATAAGGGCGGTAAGCAGTACGCCCACGCCGGCATCACCTTTTTCGGGGGCGGGCGCAATTACGGCGTTTTTGAATACAAAAATCCCACCGATCCCACCTTTGCCGAGCTTACGGGCTATGAGATCAACCTTGCGGACGCGGATAAGGCCTTTCTGAATTCGGCCGCGGGCAGCGAAAGCTTTTATTTCCTGCTTTCCGACGCGACGAGCAGCTTCCTGCCCGAAAATCAGGATGCGCTTCTTTCCTCGGAAAACGCGTACGATTGCATTACCCGACGCGATTGATAAAAAACACCCCGTTTGCTTAGCGGAGCATATAATTGGAAAAACCCAAAAATCTTTTTCACCTTTATGGCTTTGCTTACAGGAGGAAAAATATGAAAAAAATCATATTGCTCTTATCTATGACGCTTTGCGTGGCTTTACTCGGCTTCGGCCTTGTCGGCTGCTCGGAGGATCTCGATAACCTTACCTTGGATTCCGAGGGCTTTGACCCCGTCGTCGAATACGGCCGGGCGGTGGATTTCGGCTCGCTCTATCTTGTCTACGGCGAAGGCGAGGATCAAGTAAGGATCCCGGTTACCGACGATATGATCGACGGCGACTTTTCCACCGATACGGTCGGGCGGAAGAACATCCTCATTCGCTATGAGGGCAGACTTCTGCGCTTCTCCTTTGATGTAAAGTATTGTGCCACCTTTATGGCGGGCGATACGGTCATTGAGAAGGTCTATGTCGGAGAGGGCGAGGCACCCGTTCCCCCGTCTCCCGACGGGCATGCCCCCTTAGGCATGGAGTTTGCCGGCTGGACGCCTACGGTCCCCACCGAGCTTACCGATAACGCCACCTTCGCGGCGCAGTATGCCCCCTCGACCGAGGTGCCTACGCTACAAGATCTTTCGGCCTCCTATGGGCAAACGCTCGGCGATCTTGCCCTGCCCTCCTCGGCGGTCGGCGCTTGGGTGTTCGTTGACGCGCCCGAGACCTCGGTCGGCGAGCTTGGCGCGCACAGCTTTGCCGTTCGCTTTATGCCGAGCGATCCCTTGGCTCAGCCGATCGACGGAGAGGTCACCGTCAACGTCGGCAAGGCAACGATCTCCTTTGGCGATCTCGTAGATAGCTTCGTTTACGACGGAACCGAGAAATTCCCCACCTATACCGTACCCGAGGGGATCACGGTCATCGCGCTCGGAGAGCGCGCGACGAACGTCGGCCGCTACGATTTTACCCTGCTGATCGATGATGAAAACTACGAGGGAACTTATACCGGCAGCTATACCGTCACCAAGGCGACGGCTACGGTCGAGCTTCCCGATTATTCGCTCACCTTTGACGAGGCTAAGACCTTCGTCCCGGTTACCTATACGGTAAGCGGGCTTGATGAAGCCCTGCTTGGCAAGGTCACGGTCCTCAAGCCCCCGATCACGGGCGGTGGCAGCTACCGGCTTTCGGCGATGATCGAAAACGCCGCCAATATTGATATTACGGTTTCGGGCGGTGCGCTTACCGTTTCGAAATCCTCGCTTGTCCTTACTCCCCCGACGCTGGCTTCGGGCGTGGTGGCTTATTACGGTGACCCCCTTTCGTCTCTTGCGCTTTCGGCGCACGGTAACGGGGTCTGGAGCTGGAAGGATGCTTCTCTTGTGATCGACAAGGCGGGAAGCTTTACCGCTACTGCCGTCTTTACCCCCACGAATACGGGGGGCTACGAGGCGACCGAGATGTCGGTTACTTTCTCGGTTGCGAAAAAGGTGCTTCCTATTACGATCAACGTCGGCTCGCCCGTATATAACGGAGAGGCGCACGAGGCTGCCGTCACGATCGCCGACGGCGAATACGACAGCCTCGGCCTTACCGTCAATATCCTTTATAACGGTTTGGCAGAGGCCCCGATCAATGCCGGAGTCTATACGGTTACCGCCGAGCTCGCGGACGAACGCTACGAGGGGCGCGCCACGGCGCAAATGAATATCGCGAAGGCGACCCCCACCGGCGTTGATTTCTCGCTGCTCTTTGACGAGCTTATTTGGTCGGAAAACGGCCACACCCTTAGCGAGATCGCTCTGCCCGCGGGGTATAGCTGGGTCAACGCTTCGACCGCTATCCCCGATTCGAATATCGGCGTTTTCATCGCCTATCCCGCGATCTTTACCCCCGCCGATACCGAGAATTACGCGGTGGTAAACGGCGAATTCAAGCTGCTTCTCAACCGCGCCCCCGCAGGGATCGTCGGCTCGGCGCAGCAAGAATTTATCTATAACGCCGCCTCGCATACCCTCCTTGGGCTGTATAACGGCTCGCATGGGGAAAGCGAACTCGAATTTTACGATGAAAGCGGCAACCGCTTCGATTTTGCCACGCTTAAAAACGTCGGTACCTACAAGATCGTCGTCGTGCTTCCCGAAAGCGCGCACTACGAAAAAGCCGAGCGTACCGTTACAGTCACTGTCTTGAGCGGGGAGTTCCCCGGTAAGACGGCCCCCACGGGCCTTGCGGGCATCTTCACTTATAAGCTTTCCACCGTTATTCTGCCGAGTGATCCCGATGGCAAATGGGTCTGGGTCGAGCCCGATACGAGCTTGGAATACGGAAATCAGACCTACACGGCGAAATTTATCCCGAACGATACGGGCTACAACGAATTTACCGCCGGAGTGAAGCTCTGGGTCGGCCCGAAGCCGATCCCGGTGCCTACCGATACCTATGAAAAGCTCTACACCGGGCAAAAGCAAACGGCCGGCGCCCTCCCGGGCGAAGGCTACCTGCCGATCGATAACGGGGAAACGGACGCGGGTCTTCATAAGATCACATATACGCTGACCGACACGCAGCGCTATACGTGGGAGGATGGCACGACCGCGCCCAAAGAGGTTTATTGTTACACCATTACCAAGGCCGATAACGGCTTTACCACCGCGCCCACGTTAAATAAATATGAATGGAAATATGACGAGGATCCGGCCACGCCGAATTCCTACGCCACCTCCTTTGGCGTTCCCAAGATGTCCCTTAACGGCAACGAGATCACCGCGATCCCCGCGGGGCTTACGGTTGGCAGCTATACGCTGGTCTTTACGGTAGCCGGTACCGCGAACTATGCGGGTATAGAGACCTCTCTTACCTTTACCGTTACAAAGGGAGAGGTGGAGATCCCCACGCTCGCCGGCAAGGTCTACAACGGCCAGCCGCAAAGCGCAAGCCTTCCGGGCTCGGCTACCCTTTATAAGATCAAGGAGAACGTAAGCGCGGTAAACGCCGGTACCTACACGGTTACCCTTACGCTTGACGACCCTGAGAATTATGAGTGGAAGAACCACGAGGGCGCCGACGTTTCGGTCAGCTTCTCGATTGATAAAGCCCCGAACAACTGGAATGTCGTTCCTACGCTCAGCAAGACCGAATGGACCTACGGGCAAGCGGTCGCAAGCCTGAACGCCTACGCCGCGAAATTCGGTACCGCTGCGCTGACGCTTAACGACGAGGTGATCGAAGAGCTACCCGCCACCTTTGCGGCAGGCAGCTATACGCTCGTCGTTTCGGTGGCCGATACCGCCGATTTTGCCGGTCTTACGCAGACCTTTAGCTTCACGGTCAACAAAGCCGAGGTCGAGATCCCGACACTTGGCAGCAAGGAGTATACCGGCGAGGTACAGGGCGCCACGATTCCCGACGGCACGCTTTATACCATCAAGACGAACGTAAGCGGAAAGGACGCCGGCACATACGAAAAGGCCGTTACGCTGACGCTTACCGACCCCGATAATTACGTGTGGAAGAACCACGAGGGCGCCGACGTTTCGGTGGACTTTGTCATTACGAAGGCCGAAAACGCTTGGACCGAGGCTCCCTCGGTGCCCGGCATTATCTTCGGCGGAACGCTTTCCCCCATCGGCACGCCGAAATTCGGCACGGTGACGGTGGAATACAAGCGATACGGCACGGCGGATCCCTATACCGCCACAAAGCCCACGGCACAAGGGACCTACTACGCGCGCTTTACGGTAGAGGAAACCGATAATTACAAGGGCCTTGTGGCCGAAAACCTTCGCTTCTCGATCGCCGAGGCGACCAATGCTTGGGTAAACGAGCCGACGGTCGATAAGACCGCGTGGACCTATGGCGAAAAGACCATCACGGTTTTGAACGGCGGCAAGGCGGACTTCGGCAACGTCGTGATCATACTGGATGACAAGGTTGTTACCGAGATCCCCGCTGTCCTTGATGCGGGCACGCATACCCTTATCTTCCGTGTAGAGGGCACGGCCGACTATACCAACCTTACCAAAACGTTCACGTTGACGGTTTCCCCGAAGAAGATCACCGCCCCCACCGAGGGCTTTAAGGCGACCTATAACGGAGAGGCCCAAACGGCAGGCGCCACGCCGGGCGAGGGCTACACCGTGGTCGATAACGGCGGCGAGAACGCCGGCACCTACAAGGTGTATTATAAGCTGGAAAGCGCCAACTATATCTGGTCGGACGGAATGACGACCGATAAGAGCGTTGACTTTGTCATTGCCCCGAAGAAGATCTCGGTTCCCACCGCTACGTATGAGAAGACCTACACGGGCTCTCTCCAAACGGCAGGCGCCGAAGCGGGCGAAGGCTACACCGTCGAGGATCTCGGCGGCACCGATGTTAAAACCTACCCGGTCGTTTATAAGCTGGAAAGCGCCAACTATGTCTGGGCCGACGGTACGAACACCGATAAGAGCGTTGAATGCTTCACGATCAAGCAGGCCGAAAACGCCTGGACGACAGCGCCTGTATTAAATAAAGATGAATGGAAATACGACGAGGAAGCGGCAACGCTGAATTCTTTCGCCGCATCCTTTGGCGTTGCCAAGATCTTCTTTAACGGCAACGAGATCACCGCGATTCCCACGGGTCTTGCGGTGGGCAACTACTCGGTCACCGTTTCGATCGAAGAGACCGCGAACTACAAGGCCCTTACCGAAACGCTTAGCTTCACGATCAATCCCGCGATCGTAGACGTCAGCGTCCTTCCCACGACGCCCTTCGGCGCGACCTATAACGGCGAAACCCAAACGGCAGGCGCCGTAGCGGGTACCGGCTACACGGTTACCGACCTTGGCGGTAAGAACGCCGGCACCTACGAGGTTATCTACAAGCTGGCAAGCGCCAACTATATCTGGAGTGACGGCACGACGGCTGACAAGAGTGTTGACTTTGTCATTGCCCCGAAGAAGATCTCGGTTCCCACCGCTACGTACGAGAAGACCTATAACGGCGATGTCCAAAAGGCAGGCGCCGCGGCGGGCGAGGGCTATACCGTGGTCGATAACGGCGGCGAGAACGCCGGCACCTACGATGTTATCTACAAGCTGAAAAACGATAACTTTGTCTGGGCCGACGGCTCGACCGACGATAAGAGCGTTGAATGCTTCACGATCAAGAAGATCGTGGTAGAGCTGCCCGATAACGCCACGACGGTCTATACCGGCTCGGCGCAAAGCAGCAGCTTCGGTGTTGACGGCGTATATACCGCCGCAAACGTCGAAAAGAGGGACGTTGGCAATTATAGCGTAACGCTTACGCTTGTCGACCCCGCGAACTACGAGTGGGAGAACAGTAAGACGAGCGAAACCGCCACCGTCACCTTCTCGATTACCAAGGCGGATAACGCCTGGATAACCGCCCCTGCGGTTCCGGATATCATCTATGACGAAGAGCTTGTCGTCATTGGAGCGCCGAATTTCGGCGGCGAAACCCTTCTCGTTGACTTCCGTGAAGCAACTGCCGATGACGTTGACAGCGCCTATTCGACCGAAAAGCCCACCGAAAAGGGCTCCTACGTCGCGCGCTTTAGGGTGGCGGATACCGCGAACTACGCGGGTCTTACCGCATTCGCTTCCTTTTCGATCTCCACCGCCAACAACGTATGGACGACCGAGCCCTCGCTCGATAAGACCGAGTGGACCTATGGCGAAAAGACCGCCACGGTTTTGAACGGCGGCAAGGCGGACTTCGGCGACGTCGTGATCATACTGGATGACAAGGTTGTTACCGAGATCCCCGCTATCCTTGATGCGGGCACACATACCCTCACCTTCCGTGTGGAGGGGACCAACGACTATACCACCCTTACCAAAACGTTCACGCTGACGGTTTTCAAGAAGGCGGTCACCGCCCCGACCGAGGGCTTTAAGGCGACCTATAACGGCGAAGTCCAAACGGCAGGCGCCGAAGCGGGCGAGGGCTACACCGTCGAGGATCTCGGCGGTACCGACGCTAAGACCTACCCGGTTGTCTATAAGCTGAAGGCCAACTATATCTGGAGCGACGGCTCGACCGACGATAAGACGGTGAATTTCGTTATTCTCCCGAAGAAGGTCACCGCTCCCACCGAAAGCTTTGAGTCGACCTATAACGGCGCGGTTCAGACCGCAGGCGCCGAAGCGGGCGAGGGCTACACCGTGGTCGATAACGACGGCGAGAACGCCCGCACCTACAAGGTGTATTATAAGCTGAAGGCTAACTATGTCTGGAGCGACGGCTCGACCGACGACAAGACGGTGAATTTCGTTATTCTCCCGAAGAAGGTCACCGCCCCGACCGAGGGCTTTAAGGCGACCTATAACGGCGAGGCCCAAACGGCAGGAGCCGAAGCGGGCGAAGGTTATACGGTCGAGGATCTCGGCGGCACGAACGCCGGCACCTATACCGTCACCTATAAGCTGGCGGCCAACTATGTCTGGGCCGACGGTACGAACACCGATAAGAGTGTAGATTTCGTCATCGCGAAGGCCGAGGTCGAGATCCCGACGCTTGGCAGCAAGCCGTACAACGGCAAGGCGCAGGGCGCCACGCTTCCCGACGAAACGGGTCTTTACACCATTACGCAAAACGTGAGCGAAGTAAACGTTGGCACCTATTCTGTCACGCTGACGCTTACCGATACCAAGAATTACGTTTGGAAGAATCACGAGGAAACCGACGTTTCGGTCGATTTTGTGATCGAAAAGGCCAAGGCCTCGGTCTCGGAGCTGACGGTTGAAGACTGGAGCTTTGACGGCGAGGCAAGTGCCCCCGCCTTTACGCTCAGCCCCTTCTACGACGGCACCGTCTCCTACCTCTACAGCGGCACGACCGCGACGGGTTTCCCGTACGAGGATGACGAGGCACCGCTGGTGGCGGGCAGCTATACGCTGACCGTTTCCATCGCCGCGACCGCCAACTGCGATATTGCCGAGGGCGGCGATGCGGCCGAATACAGCTTCCGCGTCTTACCGAAGAAGGTCAATAAGCCGACGGCTACGGTCGAAACCGTTGTGTACGACGACAAGAACCATAAGCCCGACCTTTCGGGGCTTGCTACCGGCTGTGTGGCCGTAGCGAATGACGGCCGTACGAACGCTGGCGGCTATTCGGTTGAATTTAAGCTGGAAAGCGCCAACTATGTTTGGAGTGACGGCACGACCGAGAACGTCTTTGTACAGTACTACGAGATCGTAAAGGCGGATAACGCCTGGACCACCGAGCCTATACTCAGCCAAAACAGCTGGAAATACGGCAGCCCCGCTTCGCTTTCCTATGCGGCAAAGCTCGGCACCGTTACGCTGATGCTTGACGGAAAGATGGTCGAAGCGATCGCTTCGGATATTCCGGTCGGCGACCATACGCTTGTCGTTTCGGTCGAGGGCACCGAGAACTATACGGGTCTTACCGCCACGATCACCTTTGCGGTAGAGCAAGCGATCGTAGATATCAGCGTCGTTCCTACGACGCCTTTCGGTACGACCTATAACGAAAACGCGCAAACGGCAGGCGCCACGCCGGGCGAGGGCTACACCGTCGAGGATCTCGGCGGCACCGAGGCCGGCACCTATCCCGTCATCTATAAGCTTGTCTCCGACAACTATATTTGGAGCGACGGCACAACGGCCGATAAGAGCGTTGACTTTGTTATCGCTCCGATCACCGTTACCCTGCCCGAAGAAAGCTTCACGACCGTCTATAACGGCGCGGTTCAGACCGCAGGCGCCGTAGCGGGCGAGGGCTATACCGTCGAGGATCTTGGCGGCAAGAACGCCGGCACCTACGCTGTCACCTATAAGCTCGTCAGTGGCAACTATATCTGGAATGACGGCACGACGGCCGATAAGAGCGTTACCTGCTTTACCATCACGAAGGCCGAGAATGCTTGGACGACCGAGCCTTCGCTCAGCAAGAACAGCTGGAAATACGGCGAAGAGGTAGCCGCGCTTACCTACGCTTCGCAATACGGCCCCGTCACCTTGACGCTGAACGGCGAAGCGATCGAAGCGCTGCCCGCGCTTCTCAAGGCAGACGATTACGTCCTTGTCGTTTCGGTCACCGATACCGACAACTACGCGGGGCTTTCGGAAACGCTCTCCTTCACGGTCGAAAAGGCCGAGCTGGAGGTTCCTTCGTTCAGCTCGCCCTACAGCGGTCAGTCGCAGGAGGCGATCCTTCCCGAGGGTGTTACCGATTACGAGATCAAGAAGAACGAAAGCAAAACGAACGTCGGCACCTATGATATCGTTCTTACGCTTACGAACGAAAACTACGCTTGGAAGGGTATTGAGGGCAAGGACGCCACCGCGAAATTCTCAATCACTACGTTTACCGAGAACGACTGGTCGGTCGCGCCTACGCTTAGTAAGACCGAGTGGAAGTATGGCGAGACCCCGGCCACGCTGAATGCCTTCGCCGCACTCTTTGGCGATGCCAAGATCACCTTGAACGGCAACGAGATCACCGCGATCCCCGAGGGGCTCGACGTCGGTGATTACGAGCTGGTCTTCACGGTGGCTGATACGGCGAACTACAACGGCTTTAGCGACAAGGTCGGCTTCAAGATCACGCCCATAGAGCTCGACATACCCTCCTTTAGCGCCTTCTATACGGGTTCGCCGCAGGGCGCGACGCTCCCCGTCGGCACGACGCTTTATACCATTACGCAAAACGTAAGCGAAGAAGACGCCGGTGAATACAACATCACGGTAACGCTTCAGAAGAGCAACTACGCTTGGAAGAATCTTTCGGGCAAGGATGCTACGGCGAAGTTCACCATCAAGCAGACCGAGAACGAATGGAAGCAGCCGCTTCCCTCTATCCCGAACGTTGCCTTTGGCGAGACGCCCTCGCCGATCGCCACGCCGCTGTACGGCGAGGTAAATGCGGATATTGAATACAAGGTAAAGGGTGCCGACGACAGCACCTATACTACCGAGCTTCCCTCGGCGCTTGGCGAATATACCGCCCGCTTGACGGTCGATGAGACCCCGAACTACAAAAAGCTTACCGCTACCTGTGATTTCTCGGTCACCAAAAATACCGCGAACACGTGGAAGGTGGAGCCTACGCTCTCTAAAACCGAGTGGAAGTATGGCGAAGCTCCGGCCGCGCTGAACGCTTACGCCGCCCTTTGCGGTACGGCTACGATGACCTTAAACGGCAAGGTCATCACCGCGATCCCCACGGGTCTTTCGGTCGGCACCTATACGCTCGTCTTTACGGTGGAGGATAACGCCGCCTATAACGGCTTTAGCGGAAGCGTTGATTTTGAGATCAAGCCCGCCTCGCCCACCGTCCTCTTCCCCGAGTATAAGGATAGCGCGGTGTACCAGAACAACCTCTCCTTCGAGGGGATCGCCACCGGTGTCGATGGGGCATCGCTGACCGGTAGCTTTACCACCAATCTGCCCACCCTCTCGTCGACGACCCCCTACTTTACGCCGGGGCCCGAGGCGACGAAGAGCTTCACCTACACCGTCACCTTTACGCCCGATGACAGCAACTATTCTTCGGTTTCGAAGGAGATCACGGTGACCCTGAAGGCGGCCGCCTATATCGGCTCTACCTACTACGGCTCGATCGAGGATGCACTGTATCACGCCGTAAGCGGCAACGAGGTATGGGTCGTGCTGGACGCCAGCGACAGTATTCTGAGCGGCAACATCATCAAGAGTAACTGCACCATCAAATCGGGCGTTACGCTCGTCCTGCCTTATGAAAAGGACGGGGCGGCCGCGATAAACGCGAAGGATCAAGCGACCCTGAACGGCGCTACCCTCTATAACGGCGATATGCTGTACGTTGACACCAACGCCGACAGAGCTTATACGGCGGGCACAGACTCCTATCTGCATATCACCAACACCGTCACAGTGGCAGCGGGCGTTCGCATTACAAACCTTGGCACGCTGAAGATCGGCGGTGAGCTTTCGGGCGCGGCCGGTGGTTCGATCTATGCGGGTCACACCGCAGGATCGGCCGCCCAGCTGATCCTTTCGCGCGGCGCCGTTATCGAATCAAGCGGTACGATCAAGGCCTACGGCTTTATTGAGGAGGACGTCAAGGATAACGGCAGTAAGGTCGTGATCACTGCAGGCCGCATCGACATTCCCTTCGTTCTGCGCGACTTCCGCGGCGGCTCGATTATGGGGGCGTCCGCATTGGTGGAGGGCGGAGAAAATTACGTCTCTGTCTTTAACCGCTTTATCTTTAATAACGTGATGCCTACGCTGGAGGTTGGGTACAGCGGCAACGTATATGGGATCGCCAATCTGTACGCCACCCGACAAAACTCAACGACGGCGCACATAGTCGGAAACGCATCTTCTGCCGTTCTGCAGATGTCTGCAAACGGAAAGCTGATTGCCAAGTACAACAAATTTACGGAGGTTACAAAGCTCGATCTCTACGGTGGTGCCACAACCAACGGAATGGAGATCTCGGCAGCGGGCACGGAGGTCAATACAGCGGAATACGCCTTCTCGCTCTCCTATCATTGGGATATTTCCTTGAAGAAGGTCGCGGGCGCGCCCAACGAATACACGATGGGCCAGCTCTTTAAGCTGATGCCGGGTGCTCGCATTGTCGTCGAAGAAGGGGTCACCCTGAACGTCACCAATATGAATATCTACGGCGCCGACTTCAAGGATCCCTGCGGAACCCGTCCGTATCCGCATAACGGGACCGATAATATTAATGAAGTTACAAAAGAAGCGCTTGATGGCGGCATGCTGCTCATTTACGGCCACCTGAACGCCACGAACATCGGCGGTACGATCCATCTGGGCGCCGGTGGTACGGTTAATGACCTGACCGGTGTAAGCTGCACGACGAAGGATATCAGGGAGGGCGGTCGAGGTGAAGGCCTGAGTGCGTTGACCTTCTGGGCGAACTTCGAGACACTGACGCAGCCGGCCAAGCTGGCAGGCTACGGTACCGTGGTAAGCTTTGATCCCGTCGGTGGTATTCCCGAAAAGGACTTTGCCGTTGTTTATGAGGGCAAGGTGACTCTTCCCTCGGCTACGAAGGACGGCTATGCGTTCCTTGGCTGGTACACGGCCTCCGAGGGCGGCGAACGCATCGGCGGCGCGGGCGACGAATATACGAGTGAGGTAAGCGTTACCCTGTACGCACAATGGGAGCGTGTAAACCAAGCGGCGATCGTCACCTTGGATAAGACGACCGGCAGCTGTTCTACGCCGAACCTGGTGGCCGATGAAAACGGCAACGTCACCCTGCCTGAGGCCTCAAAGACTGGCCATGCCTTCCTTGGCTGGTATACGGCAGCTACGGGCGGTACGCACGTTGGCGGCGCGGGCGATAGCTATACGCCCGAAGGAGATATCACGCTCTACGCGCAATTCCGAGGCTATGTCGTCACCTTTAACGCAAACGGCGGTACCTGCGGTACGTCGAGCCTTACAGCGGATGCCAACGGCAAGGTAACGCTCCCCGAGGCCACAAACGGAAGCAAGACCTTTGACGGCTGGTTTGTGAACAAATCCGGCGGAACCAGCGTTGGCGGAAAGGGCGCTACCTACACGCCCGAAGGCGATGTTACACTCTACGCGCATTATAGCAGCAGCTGCGTCACGGGTGATACGCTCGTAACGCTTGCTGACGGCAGCAAGAAGGAGCTTTCGCAGCTGAAGGTTGATGACGATATTCTCGTCTTTGACTTCTACAGCGGTGAATTCACGGTTGTAAAGGCGGGTTATATCATCAACCACGGCTATGCGGAAAACACCGTCATCACGCTGTATTTTGACGACGGAACCGAGGTCCGGGTGGTAAATGTGCACGGCTTCTTCGACGTTGCGACCAACGAGTTCGTCTTTATCCGCGAGGATAACGTAGCGGAGCTTCTCGGACATGAGTTCGCGAAGCTGGGCGAGGATGGCAGCGTTACCACCGTAAGGCTGATCGATTATTCGGTAAGCGTCGAGTGTATCGAGGCGTGGTCGGTGCTTTCGTTCGGCATGTATAACTGCTTGTTAAACGGCATGCTTACCATTACCCCCCCCGAATACGGTGGAAACATCTATATGCCGTTTGAGATCGGTGAGGATATGAAGATTGACGAAGAAAAGATGCAAGCCGATATTGAGAAATACGGTCTTTGCACCTACGAGGAGTGGAGCGACAGAATGCCTCGCGAGCTCTTTGATGCTTTGGGCATGAAATACTTCAAAATCTCGCTTGGAAAGGGCATTATCACCGAGGAACAAGCTGATATGCTTCTTGCCCTCCACTTCGGCATCTGACAAAGCCCCTTTACGCACAACCCCTTTTCGCAAAACCCCATTTATAAAACCCCGCTACCGCGGACAATCGTCCGCGGTAGCTTTCTTTTTTTCTTTACGGACGTTTTTTAAGGACGGCCAATATAATACACGGCGATGCCGTGATGCCATTCAACGCCCTCTCGCGCTTCTCTTCGTCTTTAAAGCCCCTCCGAGAGGGGGGTGGCGCAAAGCGACGGGGGGGGAGCACGGCAGAAAAAAGGAAGAAGACGCTTTTTGGGAAACCTATTCTCCCTTGGCCGCCGAGGACGTCAGCCCCTACGAAATTCCCGTCCTTGTGAGGCGGCGAGGCAAGGTCGAAGCGAAAGGCCCCCTTGTGTAAAGGGGGCTCCCGCCAACAGCGGGTGGGGGATTGGATTCCAAGCGAAGATACAATCCCTCAGTCAGCTTCGCTGACAGCTCCCTTTACACAAGGGAGCCTTTTTTATAAACACCGCGAGTGGCGATGTTATTTCGACACGTTGACAAAATATGCCCCTGCTTGACAAAACGCGCTTCATATGTTATACTATGAACGTTCATATATTTTTAACAACTCTTCGTTTTTCTCTCGGCGTTACCGAGAAAAAGGGGAAAAGGGCGTGCGGAAGAGGCGTCGGCGCCCCCGTCTTACCCCCGAAAAACGGCACGGTATATAAGGATTTTTTATGAAACCAAAAAGCAAAAGAAAGCTGCGTTGGGTACGGCTTGATAACGCGGCCAAGATCTATCCCGCCGCCCGTCGGCGGAACTGGAGCAGCATTTACCGCCTGTCGGTCACCCTTTGCGAGACGGTCGATACGGGTTATTTGCACGATGCCCTTACGGTGGTCGTGCGCCGCTTTCCAACCATTGCCGCGCGGCTGCAAAAGGGGCTTTTCTGGTACTATCTGCAGCAGGTAGAGGCCACCCCCGCGATCCTTTCCGAATACAGCTATCCCCTTACCTATATGAGCCGCAAGGAAATGCAGAAATGCGCCTTCCGCGTGATCGTATACCGAAACCGCATCGCGGTCGAATTCTTCCATTCGCTGACCGACGGCGCTGGGGCAATGATCTTTTTAAAGAACCTTGTGGCTGAATATCTGGAGCGAAAGCACGGCGTCACCTTCCCCAAGACCCACGGTCTGCTTGACCGCAAGGAGCCCCCGCGGGAAGAGGAGCTTGAGGATTGCTTTCCGAAATACGCAGGGCCGATCCCCGCCGGTCGGCGCGACACGAACGCCTGGCGCATCAGCGGAGAGCCGGCACCCGACGGCTTTCTTACGGTTACCACCTTTCGCCTGCCGGTTTTTGAAGCCCTCGAAGCGGCGCGCCGCCATAACGCGACGCTTACGGTGTTCCTTTCCGCCCTTATGATGAAGGCGCTTTCGGAGCTGCAAAAGGAAAAGGTTTCACAGCCAAAGCGGCGGCAGCGCATCAAGCTTCAGATCCCCATAAATTTGCGCGCGCTCTTTGAAAGCCAAACGCTTCGCAACTTCTCGATGTACACGGTGGCCGAGCTGGATCCGCGCCTTGGCGACTACACCCTTGCCGAGATCGTGGAGGTCGTTCGCCACAAGATGGGCACCGATTTCACGAAAAAGCATATGGCGGCGGTGATCGCTACCAATGTCAACGACGAAAAGAACCCGCTGATCCGTCTTATTCCCCTGCCGCTGAAGAACGCGGTGATGAAGCTGATCTTCAACAGCGTGGGCGAGAAAAAATCCTGTATGTCTCTTTCCAATCTCGGCAAGGTAGAATTCCCCGAGGAGATGAAGCCCTTTATCGAGGACTTCGGCATCGTTCCCGTCGTGGGGGCAGACGCGCCCTACGCCGGCGGTGTGATCAGCTACGGCGAAACGCTTCAGATCACGCTTATCCGCAAGCTGAAGGATGCAGAGCTGGAAAGGCATTTTTACGCCGCCCTTCGCGAGGAGGGGCTTACCCCCACGCTCGAAAGCAATCAAAACGAAAGGTAATTCTTTATGTACTGTATGAAATGCGGGGCGCATCTTGCCGATACCGAAAAGGCCTGCCCGCTTTGTAAGACGGTGGTCTACCACCCCGACCTTGCGCGAGAGGAGGTCCCGCCCCTTTATCCCCCCGACCGTGTGCCAAGCGGAAAATCAAGCGCCAAGGTGCTTTACGGCGCGATCCTTATCCTGCTTCTTATCCCACTCGTCATCTGCTTCCTCGTCGATCTGAAAACCGACGATAACCTCAACTGGTTCGGGTACGTTGCGGGGGCTTGTCTTGTTGCTTATGTAACGTTTGCTTTACCTATTTGGTTTAAAAAGCCATCGCCAGCCATCTTTATTCCCGTAGACTTCGCGGCGGCCACGCTGTACGTCCTTCATATCCACGCGGTAACGGGCGGGGGCTGGTTCTTGCCGCTTGCCCTGCCGCTGATCCTTGGCCTTTGCCTTTTTACCACCGCCTTTTTCACGCTTCTTTATTATCTTCGGCGGGGGCGGCTTTACGTTCTTGGCGGCGCCTCGATCACACTCGGCGCCTTTATGCTGCTGGTTGAATTTTTGGTAGAGGCGGCCTTCGGCATTCCCTTTTTCGGCTGGTCCTTTTACCCCTTGGCCGTGCTTGCGATCTTCGGCGGCCTGCTCCTTTATTTCGCGATCAACGCTTCGGCCCGCGAGGCCATGGAGAGAAGACTGTTCTTCTAAAAAAATTAAGAAGGGAGACCTTTATGAGTCTTACCGTAAAAGAAGTCACCACGAAAAAAGAGCTTTGGAAATGGGTCAAATTTCCCAATAAGCTCTACCGTCACAACCGCTTTTTCGTCCCCTTTTTGGGGGTCGACGAGTTCGAGACCTTCTCAAGCGATAAAAATCCCGCCTACGAATTCTGCAAGACCAAGCTCTTTTTAGCCTATCGGGGCAAAGAGATCGTCGGGCGGATCGCGGGGCTTATCAACCGCGCCTACAACGAAAAATGGGGCAAGCGCGCCCTTCGCTTCACGCGCTTCGATTTTATCGACGATCAGGCCGTTTCCAAGGCTCTTTTTGATGCGGTCGTCGCCTGGGGCAAGGAAAACGGCCTTAGCGAGGTCATGGGTCCTATCGGCTTTACCGATATGGACCACGAGGGAATGCTGGTTGAGGGGTTTGACGAATTCAATATGTCGATCACCTTCTATAACCACCCCTACTATCTTACCCATATGGAGCGCTTGGGGCTTCGAAAGGATATCGACTGGATCGAATATAAGCTCTTCGTGCCCCCGTCGGTCGACCCGATCATCGAGCGGCTCTCCGAGCGCCTTATCAAGCGCGGCGGCTATGAGGTGGTGACCTATACCGACCGTAAGGAGCTCTACCGCGAGGCGTACGAGGCCTTTTCGCTGATCGACCTTGCCTTCTCTAAGCTTTACGGCACCGTACCCCTGACCCCCGCCGTTATCAAAAACGTGATCGATGGATATATCCCGCTGGTAAACCTTGATTACATATGCTCGGTCAAGGATCGCGACGGTAAGATCATCGGCTTTGGCGTTTTGGTTCCCTCGATCGCGCGTGCCCTGAAAAAATCGAACGGCAAGCTTTTGCCCGTCGGCCTTTTCCGTATGCTGCGCGCCCTGCGTGGGAAGAACGATACCTTGGAGATGTATTTCGTTGCGGTCGATCCCACCCATCAGCAGGAGGGGATCCCCGCGCTTATCATCAACACCCTTTTGAAGAATATCATCAAAAACGGCGTGAAATTCTGCGAGACGGGGCCGATGCTCGAAACCAACACGGCGGTCCACAGCATGTGGCAGCATTTTGACAAAAAGCAGCATAAGCGCCGCCGTTGCTTCATCAAAGAGATCTGAGGGGGATATGACGATGCAAGAAAACAAGCTGCCCTTCGGGCAAGTACTGAAATTCACGCTCTTTTCGATCTCGGCGGGGATCATTCAGACCGCTTCCTTCGCGCTTATCGAGATCTTTATCAAGACCTACTGGATCCCGTACCTTACGGCGCTTATCCTTTCGATCCTTTGGAACTTTACGCTTAACCGCCGATACACCTTTAAATCGGCGGCGAACGTGCCGGTTGCCATGGCCAAGCTTTTCGGCTTTTACCTTGTCTTTACGCCGCTTTCCACCTGGCTCGGCAGCTTGGCCGAGGCGGCGGGCTGGAACGATTTTCTGATCCTGCTTATTACGATGCTTTGCAACTTTGTTCTTGAATTCCTTTTCTGCAAGCTCGTTGTCTACCGCGGCAAGGAGAACACCTTGCAAAAGGAGAAAAAAGACGCCTGAGGAGCCGCAAAAAGAAAAAGGGCCTGTTCAATGGAACAGGCTCTTTCTTATTTCCATAAAAATCAAAGCGACACGGGTTTTCCGCTGTCGGCGCTTTGCTTGATCCGCTCGGTAAGATAGATCGAGCGGGCGGCCGCTTCGGGCGTATTCATAAGGTTTTCGGTTTTCCCTTCGATCACGTCGCAAAGATAGGCAAGCTCTTTTGCGTAGGCGTTGAAGGCAGGAAGTGGGATCTCTTCGGGCTCGCCCCTTTCGGGGATACAGCATAAGCGCGCCGCTTTTTCTTTTTTTTGGGAAAGGGTCAAAGATAGGGGTGCCGCCCCGCTTCAAAGCGAAGCGCGATCTCATCCCCCAAGGGGAGTGAATAGATCGAAACGCCCGCCGGGGGCTTTCCGTACATACGGGAAAGAGCCTCGGCGTAATAGTAAAGCTGCGTACGGTGGCGAAGGATCAGCTTTTCTTCGGCCGCTGCCCGATGGGCAAGCTCGTAAGGGGTAAGGCGGTCGGTCTTATAGTCGACGAGGATATAGCTGCCGTCCTCGTTTTCAAGAACACAGTCGATAACACCCTGTACCAAAAGTGTTTTTTCCGAAAGCGCTTGCTTTTTCTCTGCCTCGGAGGTAAAGAGCGCGGCGGGCAAGGTCGCGTGGAAACGAAGCTCGCGCCTAAGGCGCTTGGCGTTCTTCATCTTTTGAAAGAGAGGGGAGCGCAAAAAGGCTTCGATCTCGTTTTTGCGTACGCGCGCCGCTTCCTCGGGGCGCAAGAATTCCTTTTCGGTAAGGCGCAAAAGCTCGGCTTCTGTGCCGTTTCTTTCGAGAAGTTCAAAATCCGCAAATTGCATAAAGACGTGGGTGGCCGTACCTGCAAGCGCGGCTTCGTCCGCCCGCTTACCGCTGATAAAGGCGGGCAGCGTCGGGTTGAAGAGGGGCTCTTTGGCAAGGGGGTCTATATCCCCACGGGAAAGGTCAAGGATCTCCTCATTCTCCGCCCGCAATAAAGGGCTGTCCGGTAAGACGGCGGGCAGCGTCGCGCTTTCTACCTCCGTACCGTCTAAAACAGCAGGAGAAAGGCGAGAGACCGAAAGCTTTTCCGGCAGGCGCGCGAGCGCTTCGTCGGGATAAATAAAGGAAAGGCTTTTGGAAAAGGACTCAAAAAGGCGGTCGGCTTCCTCGGTATCGGGTGGCAAGGAAGACGCTGCTTTGACGGGAAGATCTTCGCTTAGGAGGGGCTGGGATCCTGCTTCCGCCAGTGAAAAGCCTTCGCTTTCGATTACGGTGCGAAGGTTCATTAGCCACGCCATATACGAGGAGGCAGAAAGGATCTGAGAGCGGCTGCATGTTGCACAGTTCTGTTTACATTCATCGAGCTTTTTTTGCAAATTTTTACCGCTACCCGTGACGTACAGTCTCTCTCGGGCGCGGGTCAAGGCCACGTAGAGAATGCGAAGCTCTTCCTCGGCCACCGCTTCGTTCATGCGCTCGGCAAAGAGGATGCGAAGTGGGTTTTCGGCCTTGGCGTTCCCTCCACGGCAAAGCAAACGGACGGCAAGACCCATCTCCTTTTCATAAAGAAGGCTTTGCCGTGTATCGGTGCGGTTGAAGCCGTGCCCCACGTCGCACAAAAAGCAAACCGGGAACTCCAGCCCCTTGGAGGCGTGGATCGTCATCATACGGACGGCGCCCACCGCCGCCTCCTCGGCCGAGGAAAGAAGCGTGCGCTTTTCTTCAATCACGCGGTTGACATAGCCGATGAAGTTATAAAGCCCGTGGTAGGCGGCCCCCTCAAAGGTGCGCGCGTAATTATAAAGCAGAAGAAGGTTTTCATGCTTGCCGTCCGCCCCCTCGCCTGAAAGGTATAAAAGCCCGCTGTCGCGGAAAACACGAAGCAAAAGCTCGCCGACGGCTACACCCTCGGCCTCGCGCCGCCACTCTTGAAGGTGGGAGAGAAAACGGTTTCCTTTTTCAAAATCGGGATGCCCCTTGCAAAAGGCACGCAAGGCGTCGTAAAGACAGAGGCTTTTGTTTTCACGGCGAACGGCAATCAGATCCTCCAGCGTAAAGCCAAAAAGGGGAGAACGGAGCGTGGCCGCCAGATATACGTCGCGCCGCGGATTGTCAATGACGTTGAGAAGCGATAGGGCGAGCAGCACCTCGGGGTTCAGGAAAAAGTCGCCCGCGTTGCGGACCACCGTCTTGAAGCGCCCGTCAATCGCCTCGCGGAAGGCTTGCATGGAAGAGGCCGAGCGGAAAAGGAGAGCGATATCCTCGGGGCGGATCGCTTGCCCGTCGTTTCTTTTTCCTTCACGAAGCAGTCTTACGACCTCGTCGGCCACAAAGGAGGCCTCGGCCGCCTCGATGGGGGCTTCCTCTTCACCTTCTTTTGCTTCGGCGCTGTCGGGGGAGACGGCGTTTTCCCTTTCTTCCTTTTCCTCGGCTTGGGCCTTTTCAAAGAAAAGGGTGCGTACCGTATGATTGGCGCATGCTCCTTTTTTGGAAAAGACGAGGTCGTCGGCGTCCTCGTAGCGCAAAAGCCCCTCGGCGCGCCGGAAAAGCGTGCCGAGTACCGTGTTTACGTAATCGACGATCGGACGGTCGCATCGGAAGTTTTCGGAAAAGAAGAGGGCGGCGGCGGCTTGCTTTTCCTTTCGGTTTAGCGCAGGATATGCTTCGCGAAGCCGGGAAAAGATGCGCGGATCGGCGTTACGGAAGGAATAAATGCTTTGCTTTATATCCCCCACCATAAAGAGCGTTCCCTCCTTGGAAAGGGCCTGGAAAATGCCGTACTGAATGGCGTTGACATCCTGGAATTCGTCAATATACACCGCGTCAAAGCCCTCGGAAAGTGCGCAGGCCGTGGGGGTTTTTTGCCCGTTTTCGTCGATCAGCAGGCGGTAGCTCAGTGTTTCAAGGTCGGCAAACGAGCATAGATTCAGCCGCCGCTTTTCCTCGGTAAGACTTTCTTCAAAGCTTGCAAGAAAAGTGTAGAGTGCTCGAAGGAAGGAGGCTGTGGCGGGAAGGATCTCGTTTGCCGCATTTTCAGAATAGGAAAAATATTTTTCCTTTATTTTCTTCAGATAGGTAGTGTATTCCTTGTGGAGAGTCGCTATCGGCGCGTCGGCATCCTTGATCTGTTGCGTGATCGCTTTCCCCGTAAGCGAGGGGAGAGTGGGAAGCTTGTCCCAATTGAAAAGGCGCTTCGGATCTTCTTCGTCGGGGAGCGCTTTAAGAAGCTCGGTAAGGGCGGCTGCTTCGGAAAGGAAATAGCTGTGGCGACGGGTAAGCGAGGCGATCGCTTCGTCCTCGGGGTAAAAGGCAAGCAGATCTTTATAGCGGACGGAAAAAGAAGAAAGCGAAGAAAGGACGCGTTCCTTAATCGCTTTGCCGTAGACAGAAGCATAGAAGGGGGCTTTTGCTTCCTTTTCGTAGGCCTCGGCCGTCCTTTCGATAAAGCGAATGCCAAGCGGTTCGCTTTGTAGCTTGTCGTAAAGAGAGAGCAAAAGCTCGGAAAGGTCGGCTTCGCTCCCCGCTGTTGTTAAGGTATCGGCCAACAGGCAAAAATCCTCGGCCGAAAGGCCGTGGGGGTTTTCGCCGGCGTAAGCGGCCTCGATCATCTCCTCTATGACCGTGCGCGAAAGAAGCGCCGCCTCGGCGGTATCGGCCACACGGTAATCGGGAGAGAGCCCCGCAGCCCTCGCGTTTTGACGAAGCAGGCGGTTACAAAGGGCATCGATGGTTGAGATCTTGGCCGATGGAAGCAAAAGCCGCTCGGCCAGCAGGGAGCGGTTTTCAGGCTCTCTTTCGATCGCCGCATCAAGGGCTTGCGCGATTTTTTCGCGCATATCGGCGGCCGATTCGTTGGTAAAGGTCACAATGAGAAGGCGGGAGAGTGTAGAGGGATTTTTCTTATCCAAAAGAGAGGAGATGACCCGCTCGGTTAAGGTAGCAGTCTTCCCGGAGCCCGCCGCCGCGCTGACGAGCAGGGTGCGATCACGGGTCTTGATGGCGGCCTCTTGCGCCGCGGTCCAGCTGTGTGCCACGGTCTTCTCCTTTCATAAAGTTTTCTTTACCTAAATTGCTTTAAAGGCTTGATGGCAGGTCCTTCTTCGTATTCTCTAACTTCGCCGATGGCGAAGAACCCCTCCTCGTCGTACAGACGGAAGCGGGCGCCGACCTCGGCCGCAACACCGATCTTTTTGAGATACACCTCGGCGCCGCAATGGGCAAGGTGGGCAAAAAACGGCGGCAGCGTTACTTCTGAGAAGGCGGGAAAAAGCGCTTCCTCGGGGATAAGAACGGCGGCCCTTTCCTCTTCGGTAAGAACGCCGAGCTCGTCGAGTGTTTTGGCGTCCTTGAGCAAATAGCCTGCCGCCGAAAGGCGGCAAAGCGCCTTCATCGCCCCCCCGCATCCGAGGGCTTTTCCGATATCGGCGCAAAGCGTGCGGATATAGGTGCCCTTGCTGCAAACGACGTCAAGGGTGTATTCGACCTCGGAAAGCTGTTTGGCTTGGATTGAAAAAACCGTAATGGGGCGTGCCTCGCGCTCGACCGTCTGCCCCGCTCTTGCCAGGTCGCATAGCTTCTTTCCCCCTTGCTTTAAGGCGCTGTACATCGGGGGGATCTGCATCTGCTCGCCGCAGAAGCACGCGACGGCTTTAAGGACTTCCTCTTCGGTGGGATAGGGCCCGTCAAAGGTCGTAAGCACCTGCCCCGTCGTATCCTCGGTGTCGGTGGTGAGCCCGAGGAGAAGAGTGGCCCTATAATGCTTGTGCGAGGTGATGAGGTAATCGCTGGCCTTGACAGCACGCCCCAAAAGGATCGGCAAAACGCCGGTCGCCATCGGATCCAGCGTGCCGGTGTGCCCGGCCTTGTCTACGCCGAAAAGGCGCCGTACGCGAGAAACGGCGCCCTGAGAGGTCATGCCTGCCTCCTTGTGAAGAATAAGGAGACCGCTTTTACGAATTTCCATAGTGATACTTCCTACCTATTCGGTTTCCAAGCCCCGCAAGAAGCTCGTAGGGGATGGTATGCAGATGACGGCAGAGCGCCAGCATTTCTTCGGGATCCTTCCCGAAAAGGCGAAGCCTTGCAAAGGGAGGGATCGGGGGCGCGCCCGAAAGCAAAACCGCAGCACTGTCCATTGAAACGCGACCAATGAGCGGCAGGGGCGTTTTTTGGTAATACACAAAGGCTCCCTCGGCGGCCCTTGGCAGTCCGTCGGCGTATCCGAGCGAAAGGATGCCGATCCTTTCTTCGCGTTTGGCTTCAAAGCTTCCGCCGTAGCCGACTCGCTCGCCTTTATGGAGAAGATAGGTCTGGGAAAGGGAGGCGGTAAGCGTGGATATGGGGGTGAGCCGCATTTCCTTAGGCAGGGGGATCGGCGAATAGCCCAAAAGCGAAAGCCCCAAACGGCAAAGGGGATAGGGTGCCCCGCCCGTAAAAAGTCCCTCAGCCGAAGCGCCGAGATGCGCGGGAAGAGCCATGCCCTCTAAGGAAAGACGGGTCACCGCCTGTGCAAAACGGCGCTTTTGCAGGTCGCACAGCCCGTCTTGAAAATCGGCCGAGGCAAGATGTGAATAGATCCCCACGGGGCGAAGGGCGGGGCTGCTTCGAAGCGAAAGAATATCGCGAAGCGACACCGTAAAATCGGGGGGCGCAAGCGAAAATCCGGTGCGGTTCATGCCGCTGTTCAGCTTAATGTGTATATTTATTTTTTCCCCGTTTAAGTGCTTTTCAAGCTCTTTTGCGTAAGGTAAACTGTGCACGGTGAGCGCAATGCCATACCGTGCGGCCAAGGGGGCCTCCTCGGGCGGTGTGTAGCCGAGAACAAGAAGACTTTGTCCACGGCATACGGGTAAAAGCTCAAGAGCCTCGGAAAGGTCGGATACCGCAAAGCGGCAGGCTCCTGCCCCGATCAGCGCCGAGGCGATGGGAAGCGCCCCCTGCCCGTAGGCGTTTGCCTTAATGACACAAATGACCTCCCGAAGCGCAGGGTTTATCCTTTTTAGGTGCGTAAGGAGCGTGCGGTAATTTTCCGAAAGCACTCCAAGATCGACCGAGAGCGTGGCGCGGCGACTCACGGTAGGATCTCTTTCACGGTGAAGCTACCGTCTTCGGTCACGATTTTTTGAGGCGTACCGTCGGGGGCGAGGAATAAGGAGAAGCTTCCCCCGGCGGTCTCCCCCTCAAGAAAAACGGTTTCTCTGTCCTGCCGCCTCGAAGTAAGAGTGGCACCTTGCAGGGCGAAGAAGTCGAATAAACGGGTATCCTTGGAGGTGACTGCGATCCCATGGAGAGTGAAGCGCACCGTATTCCCCTCTTTATAAAGGGTTATTCCCCGAAGCGATTCGGGGGATAAAAGGTGGATGCTGCCGTCCCCCGATGGGGTGATGGCACATTTCCCTTCCATCGAAAGCTCGGGAAACGAAAAGGTGCCGATAAGCCGAAAGTTCTTTTCAAAAAAGGCAAGCGATGTGTCCCCCGTTGTACAGGAAGACAAAAGCAGCGTAAGCGTAAGTACGAAAAGAAAAAAGGTTTTTTTCATAAGCACTCCTTTTGCAAAACGGGAAAAAACAATTCCCTGTCCTATAATATATGCGAAGGAAGCTTGCTTTTATTGTACCACAGATCCCTTTTTTTTGCAAGAGACGATCTCTTTTTTCTTTTTCCGCCGCGCCCTCTTTCCGATCTATGGGATCCTACAAAAATAGAACTCTTTTGCGTACAGACAGTGACAAAAAGGGGTCCTTTGTTTTGGTAAAATGACAGTAACGGATAAAGAGCCGCAACACGGGATTCTCGGGCGGCTTGGGTTTTAAAAAACAAGGAGGAGAAAACATGCAAGCGGAACAAACAAGAGAAGGGAGGAAGGGGGTCGGCCGCGGGTGGCTTATCGCCCTCTTTCCCGAGTTTTACGGCGATCGGAGCCGACGGGGGGTCGAGCTTTTGCTGGACACCTGTGTTTTTGCCATCGCGATGCTTTTTGCAAGGACGCATCTTCTTTTCGGAATGTACCCCTTTGCGCTTTCCTACGTCGCCGCCCGACGGCGGCGAGTGATTCCCGCCTTTTTTGGGGGGCTTTTCGGGGCCATTCGGTTGTATGGCGTGGGGGCGATCTATTCGCTTTCGCTCTGCCTTTTGCTATTCCTGCGCGTGCTGTTCTCGCTTCCGAAAAGGGGAAGATCCGAGGAGGAAGGCCCTTTGCTTTTTAGAGAGGAGGCCGAGCTTTCGGTGCTTGCCTCGACCCTTGTCGGGGCCTCTTTGGCCCTTTACGAGATCGGCGTGGCGGGGATCAAGACCTATACGCTGCTTTTTGCGGCTGCCTCGCTTCTTGCCCCCACACTTTTTACCTTTTTGTTTGTAGGGATTTACGAAACAAAACTGGATTTTTATGACCTTATTTCGATTGGGAGGGGGAAGGAGAGACAGCTTTTCGCGCGTGTGCCCCCCTCCCTTGCCGAGCTTTCGGTGTTGTCGCTCCTTTTCGCCTTTTGCTTCTCGCTTTCCTCGCTTTCGCTTTTCGGCCTTTCGCTTTCTTCCTGCTTTACGGTTGCCGCGGTCTTTTTCATCGCCCGTCGCTTCGGGGGACTGCGAGCTTCTTTGACCGGGCTGGTTTTGGGGCTTAGCGGCGAGGTGCTGTATGCCCCCGCCTACGCCTTTTTGGGGATCCTTTCGGGGCTTTTGTTCCCCGTCGGTTCGCTCTACGCCTTTTTGGCGGGGGCCTTGGGGGCGATCGTGTATGCAGGGGCGGTCGGCAATCTTTCGGGCTTTTTGGCCGTGGCGCCCGAGGTCTCGGTCACGGCACTCCTTATCTGGCCGATCTTCTCACGCTTGAAGCGTGAAAAGGATCCTGCCGCTGAGGCGCTTCGCGAAAGAAGCCTTCAGGATGCGGTAGAGGGGGCCTTTTGTATGCCTGAGGGGGAGGGGAGACTGGCTCGCCTTGGGGATGCCTTTTCCGCGCTTTCGGGGGTCTTTTACCGCCGAAGCGACGAAAGCCGCCGCCCGGCCGCCGCCGAATATTTTGTAGAATGTGAGAAGGTATGCGCCCGCCATTGTGCCGGCTGCTCGAACCGTGTCGTTTGCTGGGAGAGGGGAGACCGAGTGGCCGAGGGGGCGGTCTATGCCCTTGCCAATAAGCTTCGCACCACGGGGGTCATTGACGCGAGTGATCTTCCGAAGGAGCTGCGGGTCGGTTGTCCGAAGATCGATGCGATCGTTGAGGAGATACGTGACGAATGCGCGGGGCTGTGCATCAGCCGTTATCGGGGCGACCGAAACGAATTTCTTTCGCTCGATTACGCCATGCTTGCCAAAATTTTGATGGAGGCGGCTGAGAGCGACGAGCGAGAACGGGGGCGTGACGAGGCGGCCGAGGGGCGGCTTCGCGAAGCGCTCCTTAAAACGCCGCTTCGGGGAGCGCTTCTTTCGGTCACGGGACAACGCCGTCGCCGCGTGGCGGTAGGCAGCACCGATCTCGCCAGCCTTAAGGGATCCTCTTCGCTTTTGCACGAAGCCGCAGAGCGCGCCCTCAGTTGCCGCCTGACGGCCCCCGAATATCGGGAAAGTGAGGGGGTAGGTACGCTTTTGATGAGCAGCCGCCCCGGCTTTTGGGTAGAGACTGCCACAGCCTCTCTCCCCGCGAGCAAAAAGGAGCCCTCAGGCGATCGGATCCGTTTTTTCAAGACCCAGGAGGACGGCTTTTACGGGATCCTTTCCGACGGCATGGGAAGCGGCGAGGAGGCGGCCGAGACGGCTGCCCTTTCGGTAACTTTTTTAGAGAAAATGCTTCTTGGCGGCAACAGCCGGGAGACCTCGCTTCGCATGCTGAATAACCTGATAAGAACAGGGAAAGAGGAATGCTCGGCCACCGTCGATATGCTTTGCTTCGATCTTCTTTACGGCACCGCCATGTTTATCAAAAGCGGGGCGGCGCCCTCCTATATCAAGCGGGGGGGAGACATCTTCCGCGTGCGCTCTCGCACGATGCCCTTGGGGCTTCTGAAATCCTTGGATGCCGAGCGGGTAAATGTGGAGGTGCGCGAGGGGGATATCCTGTTGCTTCTTTCGGACGGGCTATGCCCCGAGGGGGACGATCCCCAATGGCTGATGAACCTTCTTTCCTCGGACAGCGGGCAGGATCTTAACGCTCTTGCGGGGCGCATCGTCGGCGAGGCGGCCACCCGAAGCACCGAGCACGACGACATCTCGGTCGGCCTCGTCCGTATCCTTTCGGCCGAGGAAAGGGCGATCATCCCGGAAAAAACGGCGTAACAGAAAAAGAGAAGAGAAATCGGAGAGGCGACCTCTTGGGGTGGCCCGTTTCATGGGGGTTCCTTTACAAAAAGAAAAGAGCAGAACCGCGGTTCTGCTCTTTTTTGTTCTGATGAAAACGGCCCTGAATCAATCTTCTTCGGGCTCGTTGAAATAATCTCTGTCAAAAAACTCGGAAAGGGTGATGCCCGCCCCCTCGCAAAAGCGCTTTACGGTAACGACCTTTGAGCATTTTGTTCTCCCCTTGATAAGATCGTAGATCGCCGAAGGCGACATCCCGCCGCGCAAGGCAATATCGCAGACGTTGCTGTTTTTTTCTTTGCAAATTTCCTCTATCCGTTTGATAATGGCATCGTTTAATTTCACGTTCGTACCTACCTATATTTTGTGGAATTCCACAATTATTATAGGTAAATAAGAAATTTTTATCTCGTGGAATTCCACGATATTGACAAGAAGGGCGATCGGCTGTATAATACAGTTACAAATCGTGGCGTTCCACGAAGCGCGGGGTGTAAGATGATAATTACCTTTATAGGTCACTCTTTTGTTTCTTCTCACGACCGAATTAAAAAGGAAGTAAAAGAGCGAATACGCAAAATCGGTGCGGGTGCGGAAAAAATCACTTGTTATCTTGGCGGTTACGGTGCTTTTGATGAAATATGCGCTTGCGCGTGCAGAGAATTGAAAAAAGAAAACGAACGAGTGGAAGTCGTTTATATCACACCGTATTTCAGCTTGTCGGAGCAAGAAAAAATAAAAGAAATGCAGAGGAGGCGTTTATATGATGCAACCGTATATCCGCCCATTGAAAACGTGCCGCTTCGCTTTGCCGTTTTGAAGAGAAATGAGTGGATGATAAAAAATGCAGATCTCATAATAGCTTATGTGGATCATACTTACGGGGGGGCTTACAAATCATTTCAAGAGGCGGTTCGAAGAAAAAAGGAAATAATAAATATTTGCGAATTTCTTTAATCAAAAAATACAAAAAAGAGGAAACGATGTAAGATCGAATCCTCTCTTTTTGTATTGTTATGTTTATAAATATCTGATTTTTTGGATTAATCGTTGTAGATCGGGAACTTGGCGCAAAGGGCCTGAACCTCTTCGGAGATGGTGGCGCGCTCTGCTTCGCTGCCGAAGGCGCAGCGGGCGATAAAGTCGGCGATCTGCTTCATTTCCTCGGTGCCGAAGCCACGGGTAGTGACGGCGGGGGTGCCGATACGGACACCGCTGGTCACGAAGGGACTGCGAGGCTCGTTGGGAACCGTGTTCTTGTTGACCGTGATATGCACCTCGTCAAGGGCGGCTTCGAGGGCCTTTCCCGTCAGCTCGGTGTCGCGAAGGTCAAGCAGCATCAGGTGGTTGTCGGTACCGCCCGAAACCAGCGAGAAGCCCTTCTTTTGCAATTCGTCTGCCAGAACGGCGGCGTTTTCGACCACCTTCTTTCCGTATTCGCGGAAGGAGGGTTTAAGCGCTTCGCCAAGCGCTACGGCCTTGGCGGCGACGATATGCTCTAAGGGGCCGCCCTGGATACCGGGGAAGATCGCCTTGTCGATCGCCTTGGCGTATTCCTCGCGGCAAAGGATAAGACCGCCGCGGGGCCCGCGAAGCGTTTTGTGGGTGGTGGTGGTTACAACGTCGGCATACGGCACAGGGCTCGGATGTACGCCGGCGGCGACAAGACCCGCAATGTGTGCCATATCGACAAGCAGGTAAGCACCCACCTCGTCGGCGATCTCGCGGAACTTCTGAAAGTCGATCAGGCGCGGATACGCGCTGGCGCCCGCCAAGATCAGCTTCGGGCGGTGCTCCTTCGCTAAGCGGCGCACCTCCTCGTAGTTGATGCGGTGCGTTTCGGCATCGACCCCATAGGGAACGATGTTGAAGTATTTACCCGAAATATTGACCGGCGAGCCGTGAGAAAGATGCCCGCCCTCGGAAAGGTTCATCGAAAGAACCGTATCGCCGGGGGAAAGCAGGGCAAAGAAAACGGCAAGATTGGCGTTGGCGCCGCTGTGGGGCTGGACGTTGGCATGCTCGGCCCCGAAAAGGGCGCAGGCGCGCTGCCTTGCGATCTCTTCTACCTCGTCGACATGGATACAGCCGCCGTAATAGCGCTTGCCGGGATACCCCTCGGCATATTTATTGGTAAGAACGCCGCCCGCGGCTAAAAGCACCGCCTCGGAAACGATGTTCTCGGAGGCGATCAGCTCGATGTTATGCTGCTGGCGAAGCAGCTCGCGGTTCGAGGCCTCAAAAACCTCGCTGTCAAAGGAAGAAAGCTTATCGAAAAACATATTTTTTCTCCTGTATTTTAATATCTATGTTATTATAACACACCCCTCCTTGAGTGTCAACCGAAAAATAGGAAATCTCTTTTTTAAAAAAAGAGAGAACGGGGGAAAAAAGGAAGCCTTTTCGGCCGCTTTTATAAATCGCGGTTACTGATTTGTGCAGAATGACGAAGCCATGCGGATATACGTGAAAAAAGCCCCGAAAAAGCCGCGGGGATTTTGGTTAATCTCCCTATTTTTTTGTGAGAAAAGGACATTTTGGCTTGACTTTTTCCCGCTTTATGGTATACTGGGAGCGAAGAGGAAAAAGCCCGAAAAACCCTTATTTCTTGCCACTTTGGCGGAGGTTTTGGTATGTTTGTGATCGATGTTTTGTCGGATAAGGCCAAGGCGCTTTGCATAGAGGGGGGAATTGATCCCGCTACTCTTTACGCCGTCCTTTTTCTCGATCAAGACGAAAAGGGGGCGGAGGGCGATCGGTATCTCGCCATCGACGCCCAAGAGGGGCTTTTATACCGCATCGGAGAAAAAATTGAAAGCTTTACGCTGTTACACTACAAGCAGCCGAAGATCGAATCCTATCTTTCCTGCAATCGCCTTTTGGCGACCAAGGAAAACGGGGGGGAGGATCCCTATACGGTTTCGTTCGGCTTTTGCACCAATGCTTGCAGGGGGCAGCTTTTTCTTTTCGTTTCGGCGTGGGAGGCACTGCTTCGGGGAGAGCCCCTAACGGGAGAAGAGCCGATCTTCCACAAGGCGCCCCCCAAAAAGGACCCTCCCAAAACGCTTGGGATCCTTTCGCGGATCTTCTCTTACTTCAAGCCGCATAAGTCCACGGTTTTCGTGATTCTTTTCCTCCTTGCTATTGAGATGGGGATCGACCTTGTGCGTCCGTATCTTTCGGGGCAGATCCTTTTTGACCGTATCATCGCTGCGAGTGGGGAAAACCATGACCTATTGTCACTGCTTCTTTGCCTATCGGTAATCGTAGGGCTTGGCTTTCTTCGCTACGGGGCTATTACGGTGCGAAACATGATCTCCACACACATGGAGGTGCGGGTTGTGCAAAAAATCCGCTCTCAGCTTTTTGACGCGCTGATGGACCAATCGGTCTCCTATTTCGGGCGGCAGTCGGGCGGACAGATCGCGCACCTAATTGGTGCCGACGTCGCGCGGATCCAACGCTTTTTCGGGTCGCAGACCATGTCTCTTATTATTTATACGGTTGAGTTTTTGGCGGTGGGGATCCTTCTTTTTCTCTTAAACTGGCAATTAAGCCTTTTGGTGCTGGTTCCGATCCCCCTGATCGTTTTGATCTATCGGCGCGCCTTCCCCTTTATGCAACGCATGAACAACGCCTCCTTCCGCGAAAACCGTGCGGTATCGGCACATATCAACAATTCGCTGGACGGCATCCGCATCGTAAAGGCCTTCTCCAAGGAGGAGGAAGAGGGGCGATTGCTTTCCCGTCGGTTGGAGCGTCTGTACCGCGTGACCTTGCGCTCTAACCTTCTTACGGCGGTGGTGCCGATGCTGGTAACACTTCTGATCTATTTAGCCAGAGAAACCGTTTTCGGTCTTGGCGGCAGTCTCGTCATGGATGGCACGCTTACCTACGGGCAGTTTTCGACTTATTTAGGGTATATAGGTATGGTCTTTGCCCCCTTGCAATTCTTTTCCACCTACACCAACCTCGTCGGCTCGACCGCCGAGGGAGCCCGGCGCATGATCGCCCTCCTTGACGCTGTGCCGGACGTACGCGAGACTGAAAATCCAATCTCGCTGCCCACCCTTCGCGGGGATATAAGCTTTCGTAACGTTTCCTTCCACTATACAGAGAACCGCCCGGTGCTGAAGAACCTTTCCTTTGAAATAAAGGCGGGGGAGCATATTGGCCTTGTCGGGCGGACGGGGTGCGGCAAATCGACGCTTGCAAATCTTATCGGTCGCATGTACGACGTCGTTGGCGGGCGGATTCTGATTGATGGGGTAGACGTACGAAGTCTCTCCTTTGAAACGCTTAGGAAAAACCTTGCAATCGTTTCCCAGGAGATCTATCTCTTTCGCGGAACCGTTTTTGAAAACCTTCGCTTTGGGAAGGAGGACGCCACAAAAAAGGAGGTCATCGCAGCCTCAAAGGCGGCAGGGGCCCACGATTTTATCATGGCAATGCCCCTTGGGTACGAGACCCCGATCGGAAACGGAAGCCGCCTGCTTTCGGGAGGGGAGAGGCAACGCCTTTCGATCGCCCGGGCGATCCTTGCCGACCCTGCGATACTGATCTTAGACGAAGCGACCGCCGCGATGGATAACCGTACCGAGCGTATCATCAGCGACGCGCTTTCCGAACTTATCAAGGGGAAAACCACGCTTTCAATTGCCCACCGCCTTTCGACGCTTCGCGATTGCGACCGCATTATGTCGATGGAGGCAGGGGAGCTTCGTGAGATGGGAACCAAAGAGGAGCTTTTGGCTAAGAAGGGCATCTTTTATAAGCTGTATACTCTGCAAAATGAGCAGATGCATAGGGTTATGACGGGAGAGGAGGAAACGCTATGAAAAGGGAAAACCGAGCCCTTACCCAACGGGCTCTTACGGACGAGAATGCAACCTTTACCCCCTCAAAGGGAGGTCTTCTTTCGCTTACACTGAAGGAGGGGGATAAGCAGATCGTCTACGATCGTGTGATCGTTTTGCGTGCCTTCCCCTTAACGGCACCCGATGAATTTCTTTCGGTGCGCCTGCCAAGCGACACGCAAAATGAGATCGGAATGATCGAGAAGCTTTCCGATCTTTCAGCGGCAAGCCGTGTGCTTGTTGAAGAGGAGCTTTCTCGCCGGTATATGATCCCAAAGATCATAAAAATCACCTCTTTTCGCCGCCGCGGTGGGCTTTTGCGCTTGACGGTGGAGAGCGATCTTGGAAAAAGAACGCTGACAATGCACGATGATGCTACCGCCGTGCGATTGCTTGAGGGCGGGCGGGTCCTGCTTTGTGAGACCAACGGCTGCCTTTACGAGATCGAGGATCCGAAGAAGCTGGATAAAGCCAGCTACCGCCGCATCGAGGTCTTTTTATAAGGGGGGCTTATGAAGCTTTTATATACGCTTCCCGAAGCGGAAGAAGGAGCGCTGAAAGAGGTCCTTGCAAAGAGGGAAGAGCTTTGTCTTTCTTTGCCCTTTGATGTGTGGGAGGGGCAGGCGGCCAATGGGTTTTTGGCCGTTACCGAGCATTCGATCGTTCGCCTGCTTGGCGGTCGTGTGGACGCGGCCTTTCCGCTGTTTGTTTTTTCTTCCTTCCGTATAGAGGAATACCTCAGCACCGCGGTGCTTCTCGGCATTCGGGACGGGGAAGAGATCCCCCTTTGTTCGTACATGAAAACCGACCACGGGAGACGCTACCGCGCCCTTTTGCAAAGGCTTTCCCGTATCGCTATGGGCGAGCGGGTCGAAAAGGACCGTGGGGAGGAGCAGATCTGCAAGAAGTGCAAAAGGCCCTATCCGAAGGAGGGGGGACATTGCCCTTTTTGCGCCGATAGCAAGCGCAATACCCGTTGCCTTTGGGAATCCACCAAGGGGCTTCGTCTCCTGCTTCTTATGCCGCTTTTCTTTATGGCGGTCTCGCTGCTTATCCGTTTTTTGACGCCGATCTTGCAAAAGGAAGCCATCAACGGCTATATCTATCCCCCAAACGGGGTGATGAAGGGGGAGGGCGACCAGTTTTTGGTTCTCATCGTTTCCTTGGTCATCTTGGAGCTTATCAGCCGCCTTTTGTCCCTGCTTCAATCCTACCTTTCGGGGGTTTCGGGAACGCGCTATTCAGTAAGACTGCGGCGCGTGATGTTCGAAAAGGCCGAAATGCTTTCGCTCTCCTCGATCGGCCGCCACTCGATTGGTCATCTTTCCCAGCGTATCAACGGTGACGTGCAGACGGTTGGTCAGTTTATCGTAAACCGCCTACCCCGCCTTTTGTCGCAGGGGATGGGGCTTATCATCGGGACGGCGCTCATTCTTTCGATCAGTCCCACGATGAGCCTTCTGGTCTTTTCTCCCCTGCCGCTGGTTGTTGCCTTTTTGTTGTTGGGGCGAAAGCTTTTGCAGCGCTGGTCGCTTCGTATGAGGCTTTCCGGTCAGCGGTATCACACCGGGATCTACGACTATATTTGGGGTGTTCGCGTTACTAAAGCCTATGGGAAGGAGGGCGCCGTTAAAAAAGCCTATCGCGCCCTTCTGGATCAGAACAGCGATATCAATGAAAAGCGGGCCAAGCGAGCCACACTCTTTTCGCTGATCGCCCTGCAGCTTTACGAGATCGGAAGCTATCTTTTGCTCTTCTTTGGAAACCTATGGCTTTTCTGGGGGCAGATGGACGTGGGCACCATCAACCAATTTACCGCCTATTCGGTCCTGTTTTACGAGCCACTCAAGGGGCTTACCGACCTGCCCGACGAGATTACCGCCTTTACGACCGCCCTTGGCCAGCTGACCGAGATCTTAGACGAGGAGCCCGAGATACGCGACCGAGAGAACCCCCTGGCCCCACCCATCAAGGGGAACATTGAGGTAAAGAACCTTTCCTTTGGCTATACGCAGGACGTTGAGGTGTTACGTGACGTTTCGCTTTCCATCAAAGAGGGAGAAATGATTGGTATTGTCGGCCATTCGGGGTGCGGAAAATCAACGCTTGTTAATCTTCTTATGCGCCTATATGAGGCCGATCGGGGAGAGATCCTCGTCGACGGAGTGAATATCAAGGATATGACTCAGAAGTATTTACGAAGCCATATCGGCGTCGTTCCCCAGGAGACTCAGCTTTTTGACGGGACGGTGCGGGAAAATATCCTCTACAGCAAGCCCGAGGCCTCAATGAAGGAGGTCATTGAGGCTGCGCGCGTCGCGGGGGCGCACGACTTTATCCTATCGCTGCCCGAGGGGTATAACACGCGCGTTGGAGACCGCGGCTACTCGCTTTCGGGTGGGGAACGGCAGCGCGTGGCGATCGCCCGTGCCCTTTTGCACGATCCCCGCATTTTGATCTTGGATGAGGCGACGGCCGCTCTCGATACCGAGACCGAAAAAAAGATTCAGGACGCGCTGGATCACTTGACGAAGGGGCGCACCACCATCGCCATCGCTCACCGTCTTTCCACCCTTCGCAACGCCGATCGGTTGATCGTTTTAGAGGAGGGAAGGGTCAAAGAGGTTGGCACGCACAAGGAGCTGTTACACCGGCGGGGGATCTATTACGACCTTGTCAGCGCTCAGGCCGAGGCCGCGCTCGGAAACGACGCCCTGCTTCGTGGCCCGGAAATAACGGTATAATTGCTTAATGTAAACAAAACAACACAGAGAAAACAACGAAGAAGGTTTAATGAAAAAGGTTTGCGACATCCATTTTCCCTACACTAAGACGGAGCGCTTTTATCCTTCGTTCGAGTTTCTTTTGTCAAGCTGCCGTTAGAGGGAAAAGCCCATAGGAGCTTGTGCAGTAAAATCATAAAGCTAAAGAAAAGCAAGCCTCGTAGCGAACAAGTAAAAAGAGCAGGGATCCCTGCTCTTTTTCTTTTATAAATATGCGCGCAGATTTTCCGCCAGGTTTTCCTCCACCTTTACGAGGCGGCGGCACAGATCCTTGGAGCCTTCGTCGGCCGCCGCGTATTGGTTTAGATAGCGGCAAAGCGATTTGATGCCCATATGGCAGCCGTCGGTCATCAGGTCGGCGACCGTCGCGTCCGAGGGGTCGGCCATCATCTTCATATTGGTCTTGATATAGGACATACCCTTGGCGATGGGGTTCGGCTCTTTGCCGTCGTCTCCTACCTCCGAAAGGCGCCGCCCCATCTCCTCGCGGAGCACCTCGTGCTCATCCTTCGAGGCGTTTAACAGGTTCTTCATTTCCTGATTTTTTACGCGGTCGTAAACCTCGTCGATCGAGGCAACGCCCATTTTAATGCCAGCGTCGCATTCACGCAAAAGCTTTACGGTATCGTTTTCCATACTTTTTACTCTCCTTGGTTTTTGCTTAGTATGAGCAAGGGAAAAAGGATTATACGAAAAAGCGTAAAAGGCCCCATTTCACCTTTTTCTTTAATTTTACCGTTGCATAGGATATGATGAAGCAAACCGAAATTTATAAGGATAAAAACGAGGAAAAAACAGGGCTTTTTTGTGATGCCGTTTCTCCGTGCTTTTTTCTGGCGGGGGGCTTTCCGCTTCCCGGTAGCCGGAGCAATTATTGGTATTATGCCGAGCGCCCCGTCATTTGGGGTGCCGGTCGCGAACAAAAGCGTGCAAAAAAGAAAAAGAGCAGAATCGGCGTTCTGCTCTTTTTGTTAGCTCTGAGGTGGGGGGTCCTGTTTTTTTCTTTTGGTTACGTTGAAGCAAAGAGCCAAAATAATTTCTGCGGGCAGGGCGAGAATAAAAAGAACCCAAAGTTGATACGGCAAAAAAAGGATATAAAGTGTTAAAAGAAGAGTTGGGATGAGAAGGAAAAGAATAAGAAAGGTGGTTTTTTTATTGCCCCAGATCGTGCTGAAGACCAACAGGGTAATAAGCGAGGCGGGCAAGGCGTAAACAAAGATCTGCCAGTGCGCCGGGGGGAAGAAGATCCAGGTCATCAAAAACAGGACGACAGCCAGCGTCCACACGCCGATAAAGGAAAGCATCGTGATAACCGAACGATTTTTTTCGGTTTTAGGCGGAGGCGGAGGGAGGGCCTCCCCCTCGTGCTCCGAAAGCAGATAATCGACGCTGACACGGAAGATTTCGCTAAGCTGCTTTAGGACAAAGACGTCGGGTACGGCGGCCGCCCGTTCCCATTTGGAGACCGCCTTATCGGAATAGCGCAGTTTTTCGCTTAGCTCAAATTGCGTCATGTGGTGGCCCATACGCAAGGTGGCGATATTTTTGGCAATGATCTGCCGCAAATCCTGTTCCATAGGCGTCTCCTTCCTCCGAGTTTTTTAAAAAGGGTTTATTCGACGATGGCGTATACCGAGGGGGTGCCGTAAAAGATGACCTTACCTTTTCGCTCGAGCGTTGTGCCGGCCTGCGGACGGCTATACTCATCCCGGTGAAGGCGGTAAAACCGCTCGGCATCGTCCTTTCGATAAAATTCGACGATTCTCAGCCAGCGAAGCGCATCGTGGGGATCCTGTACGAAGAGAACGCGATAGACAGCGGATTTTTCAAAGGGCTCACCCACCTCTTCATATATGTCCGCGATTTCGTCATAATTGACGGTATATTTGACCTCGTAGCCCTCTTCCTTGAATTTTTCCTCCAGCTTATCAAGATTGGGGGTACAGCCGACGAGCGCGCAAAGAAGGAGGACGCAGATAAGCGCAAGAGGGAGGATTTTTTTGATAATCATACGGCTCCTTTCGGTTTTCTTCGGAAGAGAAATAGGTTGAAAACCGCTTGTAGATGGTTTTGTTTTGTAAAAAGCTCGGAAAAAGGGTTATAAATTTTCGGTATGCTATTATTATAACAGAAAACTGTTGCAAAGTCAATTCCTCTTTCGGGATTTTGAGGGCGGGCTCCGCATCAGTGCTTTTTTTGCACGGAGGTTGACTTCTTTTCAGAAGAAGCGTATAATAAGATGAATAGCAAAACAAGGAAAGAGAGGGTGGGGTATGCCGATACTCGACATGCGTACCGAAAGGGCGCTCGTTGCGCCGAAGGAATCGGTCGTTACGATCGGTTTTTTTGACGGCGTGCATCGCGGCCATCGCCATCTTTTGTCTCTTGCCAAGCGATACGCCGAGGAAAAGGGGCTCCCTCTGCTCGTTTTTTCCTTTTTCGGTGAAGGCGGCCCCAAAAAGGGAGACCGCTTGCAAAGCGACAAAGAGCGAGCCGCCGCCCTTTTTGAAGCGGGGGCAGACGCTGTCGCCTTTGCCGATTTTTCGTCGCTTCGGGCCCTTTCTCCCCGCGCGTTCGTTGAAGAGGTGCTTCTTGACCGTTGCCACGCGAAAGCCGCCTTTACGGGGGAGAACTTCCGCTTCGGCAAGGGCGCCTCGGGCGATGCGGCGCAGCTTTCCTCCTTGATGGCGGAAAAAGGAAGAGCGGCCTTTGCCGTCCCCTCGCTTCGCTTTGAGGGGGAGGCGATCAGCTCGGCCTTTATCAAGGAGGTGCTTTCCCGTGGGGATTGCGCGCGCGCCGAAGCGATGCTGGGGTATCCTTATACCCTTACGCTTCCCGTTTCGCACGGAGACGGGCGAGGCGCGGGGCTTTCCTTCCCGACCGCGAATCAGAAAGAGCGGGACGGGTGCTTTTTCCCCAAGGAGGGCGTATACGTTACGCTTTGCCGCGTGGGGAAAGAGGGTAAGGCCTACCTTGGCATCACCGACATCGGGACGCGCCCGACCTTTGCGGGGCAGGGGCGGCGGATCGAGACCCATTTACTTGATTTTTCGGGGGATCTGTACGAAAAAGATCTCTCGGTATCCTTTTGCCGCTTTATACGGAACGAAGAAAAATTCGCAAGCCGCGAGGCGTTGATCGCCCGCTTGCGTAAGGATGAGGAGGAAGCGCGAGCATGGAAGGCTTCGAATGGAATAAATTAACGCTTACCGGAAAAAGAGAGGACGAAGAGGCGCTTTGCGCCATTCTTTCGCTGATCGACGGGGCGCTCTTGATCGAAAGCTACGAAGACCTCTTGGTCAACGAAAGCTACGGCGAATTTTTGGACGAGGGATTAAAGGCGATTGATTGCGAAAGCACCCGCGTATCGGTCTTTTTGCCGATCGACCGCTCGGTTGCCGAGGCGGCCGCCTTTTTGCGCGAGCGCCTGCAAAGCGCCGGCATCGGGGCCGAGATCTCGGTCGAGGGGCTCAAGGAAGAGGACTGGGCCGAGAACTGGAAGAAATACTATCATCCCATTCCCTTTGGGCGCCTGACCGTCGTCCCCGCTTGGGAGGAATATCCCGAAAAAGAGGGAGAGAAGGTCCTTCGTATCGACCCCGGCACCGCCTTCGGTACCGCCACGCACGAAAGCACCTATATGATGATCGAATTCCTTTGTGAAGAGATCGGGGGCGGCGAGCGGGTTCTGGACGTCGGTTGCGGAAGCGGGATCCTTTCCTTGGCCGCCAAAAAGCTGGGCGCCGATTTCTGCGCCGCCTACGACCTTGACCCCGAGGCGGTAAAGGTAACGAAAAAGAACATCGAGGAAAGCGGCGAAGAAAATATGATCGCGGGGCAATCGAACCTTTTGCAATCGGTTGATCGAAGCGCCCCCTACGATTTTCTTTGCGCCAACATCGTTTCGGATATCCTGATCCTTCTGGCCCCCGATGCCGGAAGCGTGCTGAAGACGGGCGGACTTATGGCGGTTTCGGGGATCCTTTCGGACCGAGCCGACGAGGTAAGAGCGTGTATTTGTAAAAACAACTTTACTTTCATTAGCGAGAAGCGCCAAAACGATTGGCGCGCGATGCTGTTTAGGAGAAATTGATATGCCGCATTTCTTTTTAGACGGAGAAAGCCGCCTTTCGCTTGAAGAGGGGCGGATCACCCTTTTGGGCGATAGCGCCCGCCATATCGCCCTTTCGCTTCGTATGGCGGTGGGGGACAGCCTTTCGGTATCCGACGGTAAGACCTCGGTTTACGAATGCGCGCTTACCTCGATCACCCCCGCGGCGGTCGAATGCACGGTTCTTTCCGAGAAAAGAGGGGAGGGCGAAGCCCCCTTTCCCATCCATTTATATATGGCGTACCCAAAGGGCGACAAAATGGAGACGGTGATTCAAAAGGCGACCGAGCTTGGGGCAACGTCGATCACCCCCTTCTTTTCCTCGCGCTGTATTCGGCGCCCCGCCGAAGAAAAGAATAATCGGCTGACCGAGCGGTATAATAAGATAGCCAAGGAGGCGGCCTCGCAATGCGGGCGTTGCCGTATTCCCACCGTAAATACGCCTCTTTCCTTTGAAGAGATGCTTAAAAGGGCGACCGAGGCGGAGCTCCCTCTCTTTTGCTACGAGGGGGGCGGCACCCGTTCGCTTCCCGCCCTTTTACCGGCAAAGGCGCCGGCTTCTTGCAGCATCATCGTGGGGAGTGAGGGGGGATTTTCCCCAAAGGAAGCCGAGGAAGCAGTCGCCGCCGGGCTTCTTCCCACGGGGCTCGGCAAGCGTATTTTGCGCTGTGAGACCGCCCCGCTTTTCGTCCTTTCCTGTCTGTGCTACCATTATGAATTGGACAAAATGGGTAAAAATGAATAAAAAACCGGAAAAGAAATTGTGAATTTTTAAATTTTCTATTGCAAAACGCCAAAAGATGCGGTAAAATATGTGACAGAATTAACAAGTGAAAGGAATTTTTTATGTCCAATCGTCTGTTTCAAACCGTCATGCAGCAAATGAAGGCTGCCATCGACCGCACCTTCGGCGTCATCGACGAGGGCGGGATCGTTTGCGCTTGTAGCGACCCTTCTCGCATTGGGGAGTTGCGCGGCGGCGTGCGGGAAGAGCTTGCCTTTGTCTCCGACTTCGTGATCGTGGAGGGCGTGACCTACCGTTATATGAATCAGGGCGTCAAAAGCGGCGCCATCGTTTTCGTTGAGGGGGATGACGAGAGCGCCGAAAAGGCCTCGATCATGCTGGCCGTTTCGCTTTCAAACATCAAAAACCTTTACGACGAAAAGTACGATAAGGGTAGCTTTATTAAGAACATCATGCTGGATAACATTCTTCCCAGCGATATTTACATCAAGAGCAAAGAGCTGCATTTTTCGACCGAAGAGCATCACGCAGTCCTCGTTATCAAGTTCTCCGACAAGGTGGATATGATGCCCTACGAGATCATTCAGGGCATGTTCCCCGATAAGACGAAGGATTACGTTATTAACATCGGTGAGCAGGATGTCGTCCTCGTGAAGGAGGTCGAGCCCACCACCGACGGCCGTGAGCTGGAGGCGTTGGCGGGCGCGATCGTGGAAACGCTGACGACCGAATCCTACCCCAAGCGCGTCTACGTCGGCATCAGTACGATCGTAGAAAGCTTAAAGGATCTGGCTAAGGCCTACAAGGAAGCGCGTATCGCCCTTGAGGTCGGGAAGGTCTTTGATACCGAACGGAACGTCATTAGCTATAATAACCTCGGCATCGGGCGTCTTATTTATCAGCTTCCCACCACGCTTTGCGAGGCCTTCTTGCAGGAGGTCTTCAAGAAGGGGTCGCTTGAATCGCTTGAATCGCGTGACGACGATACCCAGATGAAGACGGTCCGCGCCTTCTTCGATAACGATCTGAACGTATCCAAGACCGCTGAAAGCCTGTACGTACACCGCAATACCCTTGTATACCGTTTGGAAAAGATCCGCAAGCTGACGGGGCTTGATCTGCGCGAATTCGATCACGCCGTTACCTTAAAGGTAGCCCTGATGGTTCGCAAGTATCTGGCCAGCAAGCCTGCGAAGTTCTGATCGAGGATCTATGCAAAAACAAAAAAGAACGCTTCGCTATCTTTCGCTTTTTCTCTTGATCTGTCTTCTTTCGATCAGCCTTTCCTCCTGCGGCCTTTTCGGCAAAGGGGGGACGCTGGCCGATCGCTTAAAGGATAAGCTCAACGAGTATACCACCCCCGCCGACACCACGAGCGGCACAACCGGGGAGGGAGAGAGGCCGGTCAGCGCAAAGGAGCTGTCGGATTTCCTTGCGCTTGTCGATCGCGAGAAGGCCGAGATCGTGGAAAGCTACTATTATTATAATTATGTCATCGAAACCCCGAAGACCATCGACGAATGCTGCCCCGAGCTGTTTTATTACCTCGTTGACACCTATTATATCGAGCGGGTGACCGACAAAGAAGAGGCGACCGCTATCTTCATCAATAGCTATATCGATGTTTTAGGGGATAAATACGGCTACTATTACGGCCCACAGGAGGCAGACGACTACGAGGCCGATATGCAAGGCAAATACTCGGGCATCGGCGTTCAGGTCTCGCTGAATGAAGACAATTATATCGATATTCTCACCGTTTTTTCGGGGTCTCCCGCCGAGCGGGCGGGCATTCTGCCCGGTGACGTTTTGATCGCTGTTGAAGGCGAGGATATCGCTTCGATCGGCTATCAGGCCACCATCAACCGTATCCGGGGAGAGGTCGGTACCTCGGTAAGCCTTACCCTTCGCCGCGACGGCGTGCCTTATACGGTTTCGGTCACGCGTGAGGAGGTCGTAGAGGTCACCGCCTCCGGTAAGATGCTGGAAGGCAATATCGGGTATATCAAGATCACCTCGTTTGACGATACGACCTACGCCCAGTTCGTTTCGGCGCATCGGGCGCTTTGCGAGGCGGGGGCAGAGTCCTTCGTCTTTGACGTACGAAACAACCCCGGCGGCGCGCTGAATTCGGTCGTCGCGATCCTTGAATATATCCTGCCCGACGGCGATATCTGCCATATGCGCTACAAGAATACGGCCAATAACCGAACGATCAAGGGGATCGCCGACGTTGACCCCGCCTATATGGGAAGAGACGGGCGCGTTTATTACGAAAACCACAAGATCGACCTACCGATGACGGTGCTGGCTAACGAAAACACCGCCTCGGCAGGCGAGCTCTTTACCTCCACGCTGCGTGACCGTCTTTCGGTAGAGGTCATCGGCGCCGTCACCTACGGTAAGGGCGTCGGGCAAAGCGGCGGGAACGTAACGAGTGACGGCTCCTTCGTCATGCTGACCTATTTCTACTACGACCCGCCGACGAGCGGAAACTATAACGGCGTGGGCATCACCCCCGACCAAGCAGTCGCGCTTTCGCCCGAGGCGGCCGAGAAGAACCTCAATCTTCTTACCCCCGAGGAGGACGCCCAGCTGCAAGCAGCCCTTTCGTATCTTAAAGGGACGATGGCCCCTTAATATATGCAAAAAGCATAACACATAAAGGAGAAGATCATGTCGAAAGAAAGAACCTATACGCAAGCGGGCTACGACGCCCTTTTAAAGGAAAGAGAAGCGCTTGACGTACTGATCGAGAAAAATAAAAAGGATATTTCCACCGCCCGCAGCTTCGGCGACCTTTCGGAAAACAGCGAATACACCGAGGCCAAGGAAGAGCAAACGAAGCTTGCCTACCGCAAGGCCGAGCTTGACGAGATGATCAAGAACGCCGTGATCGTTGATACCGACGAAACCGACGCCTCGGTCGTTGGCATCGGCTCCTTCGTTAAGGTTGAAAACCTTACCAAGAACAAAGAGCAGACCTATCACATCGTCGGCTCGTACGAGGCCAATCCCTTCGACGGGAAGATCTCGGACCAGTCGCCCATCGGTCAGGCTCTGATCGGCAAGCGCGCGGGAGAGAAGACCGAGGCGACCCTGCCGAACGGCAACACCGTTACCCTTCTCGTCAAGGACGTTTATCGCGCATAAGGAGAAAAAGATGCAAGAGAGTAACAACCAGGGAAAGCCCCTTGGCAATGAGTTGCAGATCCGCCGCGAAAAGCTGGCGAACCTGCAAGCCTCGGGCAATGACCCCTTTCAGTTAACCAAGTTCCCCGTCGATACGCTGAGCGGGGAGATCTTTGCCGATTATGAAAAATACGAGGGCAAAACCGTTCTGCTCGGCGGCCGTATGGTCAGCCGTCGCGTGATGGGTAAGGCCTCGTTTATGCACATCCTCGATAACGGCGGCAAGATCCAGGTCTACGTCAAGCGTGACGACGTCGGTGAAGACGTCTACGCCTCCTTCAAGAAGTGGGATGTCGGCGATATCCTCGGCATTGAGGGAACGGTATTCCGCACGCAGACGGGCGAGATCTCGATCCATGCCACGGCCTTGACGCTGCTTGCCAAGTCGCTTCTGCCGTTGCCCGAAAAGTTCCACGGTCTTACCAACACCGACCTTCGCTACCGTCAGCGCTACGTTGATCTTATCGTGAACCCCGAGGTGCGCGACACCTTCTTAAAGCGCTCGCGTATCCTTTCGCTGATCCGTTCGTATCTTGACGGAAAGGGATTTTTGGAGGTCGATACCCCCATTCTCGTTCCCTTGGAGATCGGCGCCTCTGCCCGCCCGTTCGTGACCCACCACAATACGCTTGATATGGATATGTATCTGCGTATTGAGACCGAGCTTTACTTAAAGCGCCTTATCGTTGGGGGTCTTCACCGCGTATACGAGGTAGGCCGTATCTTCCGTAACGAGGGTATGGATACCAAGCATAACCCCGAATTCACGACCATCGAGCTCTATCAGGCCTTTACCGATTATAAGGGCATGATGGATCTGGTGGAGGAGCTGTATAAGATGCTGGCCCAAGAGGTCTGCGGCAGCTTACAGATCACCTATCAGGGCAAAGAGATCGATATGGGGAACTGGGAGCGCCTTACCATGGTCGAGGCGGTCAAGAAGTACGCCGGTGTCGATTATAACGACTGGAATAGCGACGAAGACGCCCGCGCGTGCGCCAAGGCGCATAAGGTCGAGGTGGCCGAGGATGCCACGAAGGGTCGCGTTCTGCTTGAATTCTTCGATGCGTACGTCGAAGAGCAGCTCATTCAGCCGACCTTTATCTACGATTACCCGGTCGAAAACAGCCCGCTTGCCAAGCGCAAGCCCGATATGCCGCTCTTTACCGAGCGCTTTGAATACTTCATCAACGCGACCGAATTCGGTAACGCGTTCAGCGAGCTGAACGACCCCATTGACCAGAAGGGTCGCTTTGAGCGCCAGGTCGCCGAGAAGCTGAAGGAAGAGCCGAATAGCCGCGCCGAGGTCGATTACGACTACGTCACCGCGCTTGAGTACGGTATGCCCCCCACGGGCGGTCTTGGCTTCGGTATCGACCGTCTTGTGATGCTGCTTACCGACAGCGCATCGATCCGCGACGTGCTTCTGTTCCCCACGATGAAGCCCGAGGGCACCGCCCCGAAGCGTGAGGCTGCCCCCACCGAAGAGGCCCCCGTCGCTGCGGCCGAAGCGCCCGTCGCCATTGATTTTTCGAAGGTGGAGATCGAGCCGCTGTTTGAGGATCTCGTGGATTTTGAAACCTTCAGCAAATCCGACTTCCGCGCTGTAAAGGTCAAGGATTGCGTTGCCGTACCGAAGAGCAAAAAGCTTCTGCAATTCACGCTTGATGACGGTACGGGCACGGATCGCACGATCCTTAGCGGGATCCACGCCTTCTACGAGCCCGAGGAGCTGGTTGGCAAAACGCTCGTCGCCATCACCAACCTGCCGCCCCGCGCGATGATGGGCGTCGAATCGAACGGTATGCTTCTTTCCGCCATTCACAGCGAAGAGGGCGAAGAAAAGCTGAACCTTCTCGTGGTCGATAACCGCATCCCCGCCGGCGCTAAGCTGTATTGAGGGCTTCGGATTTCGGCATAATCGTAAATAAAAAAAGAGGATTTGATGATTTGTATCAAGTCCTCTTTTTGCTTCATATTGCATTGGGCGGTAGTCCTTTCTTCTTTACTTGTTTTTTAAGGTTGAAAACTTCGTTTTCTCCTTTTTATTCTGTTTTTTATTTACTATCACCGCTCGCTTCTTCTCGCCGTATGTAAATACGGCTTCGGGGCGCGATCGGCGATTTCTGCTCCAAATCCGTGCGCCCCTTTTTCTTGCGCTTGCGCCCTTTTTTCGAAAGACCTTCTTTTAATATTCACAAAGCGTGCCTTGACAGCGCCCGCCGTCTTATATATAATTAAGAATGAAGGATAGCGCCACAACGGCAAAAGGAGAAAACATGAACCAAGAAAATAAACGGCCGGAAGGAAAGCTTTCGGGTGACGTTAAAATGGAGTCGCCGTTTCTTACGAAGCTTGAAAACTTCTGGTATCACTATAAATGGCAAACCATCTTCGGGGTGTTCTTCCTGATCGTTCTCATCGTGTGCCTTGTGCAATGCTCGGCCAAGGGGAGAGGGGATGATGCGTATATCATGTACGCGGGCGAATACGTCCTTTCCCCAATCGAGAAAGAGGATATGAAGCAGACCGTAGCCTCGGTTGGCAAGGATATCAACGGCGACGGAAAGGTCGAGATCTCTTTCGGTATGTACACCATTCGCCAACGCGCCGATATTGAAGAGCAGGATCCCACCAACCACCGCTTCTTTGCCGAGGCATCGGCTCAGCAGCTTGACCTTTTTGACCAAGAGATCCTTTCGGGCGAGGCAACGCTTTGCCTTTTGTCCCCCGCGCTCTTTGAGCGGGTCGCCGCGGCGGGCGGCTTTCTGCCGGTTTCCGACTACGCCCCCGCCCTGTCAAGCGACGTCCTCGTTTCCTATAACGGCACCTATTGCGGCGTGCGCTTAAAGGATACCGCGCTCTATCAAAGAGAGGGCTTCAAGAACCTGCCCGAGGATACCGTTTTTTGCGTCCGTCGCGTCGGCACGATGACCTCGCTCTTCGATAAAGAGGGCGCCACCGCCCTTCATACCGCGAACGTCGAGATCGCCAAGGCGCTTCTTGCCCTTGCGCCGTTGGAATGATCGGATCATTTCCCAAAGCCCGTGAGATCACGGGCTTTTCTCTTTTTGAAAGGGCTCTGCCAAAAGAAAGAAAAAATTAAAAAAGGGGGTTGACAACCCCACATTTCCCATGTTATACTGTAAATCCCCCCTGAAAAAAGGGATTTGGGGCAAATATCCTCGAAAAAAGCTGAAAAAAACCTTAAAAAACTTGAAAAAAGTTTAAAAAAGGGGTTGACAAACAGACTTTGAGAGGGTATAATAGAAAAGCTGTCGCCGAGAAAACGAGGCGGCGGGCATCGGTCTTTGAAAATTGAACAACAGAATTTCGAGCACTGAAAAGTGCGAAGGAAT
>JAZOOS010000030.1:0-1811 GCA_045655185.1 Eubacteriales bacterium | reverse complement strand
TCCTAAGCCCGCTTGGCCTCCGACTTCTTTTCTGCAATCTTGCGCAAGGCGGGGATTTCATCGGGCGTATAGGCAGGCGGGGTGCCTTCTTCGCCGTGCACGCAGCGAATGTGGGCAAAAATTTCAATGCCTTTTTCCTTTAGCATTTGCAGGGCAATACCGCCGGCAATACAAAGGGGAGCGGTGAGTCTGCCGGAAAAATGCCCGCCGCCGCGCACGTCCTGAAAACCGCCGTATTTTACTTCTGCGGTAAAGTCCGCATGCCCCGGGCGCGGAATATCCCGCAAGGCATCATAATCCTTCGAGCGCGTGTTCGTATTTCGAATGATTGCCATAATGGGGGCGCCTGTTGTTACATTTTCCAAAAATCCTGATAAAAATTCGGGTGCGTCCCCCTCCTTGCGGGGCGTAGAAAAGCGGTTTTGCCCGGGTGCGCGCCGCTTTAGAAAAGCGGTGAGCGCATCCATATCCACGGGGAATCCGGCAGGAAGTCCGTCGAGAATAACCCCGATGGCATCCGCGTGGGACTGCCCTGCAACCGATATTTTAATATTTTTTCCAAAGGTACTGCTCATAGCGTTTCCCTCCTTATAAATTCGCCGCCAAGGCATGCGAAGTGTTCCCAGAATTTCGGGTAAGATTTATTGACGGCTTCCGCGCCTTGCACTGTCACATTGCCTTCGCAAAGCATGGAAGCGATGGCGGCGGACATGGCAATGCGGTGGTCACCCGCGCTATTCACGGTGCCGCCCGTGAGGGGCTTTCCGCCCTCGATCATAAGGCCGTCAGCCGTTTCCGAAGCGGTGCCGCCGAGCGCGCGAAGCATTGCTGATACGGTTTTCAGGCGGTCGCTTTCCTTAATGCGAAGCCGCTCCGCCCCGAAAATACGGGTTGTGCCTTTCGCGGCTAAAGCACAAACGGCTAAAATAGGAACAAGGTCGGGGATTTGCGAAGCGTCAATTTCTATGCCGCGCATCGGTGCGTTTTGTACGGAAACAGAGGATCCGTCCTGCCGGACTTTCGCACCGAATGCTGAAAGAAGCCGGACAATTTCCTTGTCCCCCTGCAGCGAGGCGGGATTTATCCCCTCGCACGTAAGCCCGTCCCCGAGTGCACCTGCCGCAAGCCAGAAGGCGGCGTGAGACCAGTCGCCCTCCGCGCAAAGCGGTGTGCTTTCGAGGCGCGTGGGAATTTGCCCGCCGGGGATATGATATGTATTTTCTGCAACGGTAAACCGGATGCCGAAGCGCCGAAGGGCATCCTCGGTCATGGCGATATATTGTGCCGATTCTATTTTTCCCGTCAGCGTCAGTGTACTGTCGCCGGACAGAAGGGGCAGGGCAAACAGAAGACCGCTGATAAACTGGGACGAAATATTAGCCGGAAGCGTATAGGCGCCGCTTTCGAGTTGCCCCTTGCAAAGCAAAATATTTTCGCTTTCCCACGAAAGGGACATCCCATGGGCGCAAAGCTCTTCCCAAAGGGGGGAGAGGGGTCTTTTTGGGAGTCTTCCGAAAAGCGCAAAGCGCGTTTCTTTTCCGAGCGCACCGGCTACGGGTAGGAGAAAACGGAGCGTCGAACCGCTTTCGCCGCAATCGGCGGCTTTTGCCGCGGTTTCTTTGGCAATCGGCAGAACCGTAAAGCCGTCCACCGTGCGCCGAATCTCTGCGCCGAGGGCGGAAAGACATCTTGCCGTGGCATCAATATCCTCGGAGGATTCATTTAACATAAGCGTCGTTTCCTTTGCCGAAAGTGCCGCGCAAATCAAAAGGCGGTGCGCATGGGATTTGGACGCAATGATTTCTGTTGTA
>JAZOOS010000029.1:0-65858 GCA_045655185.1 Eubacteriales bacterium | reverse complement strand
TCTATGGTAAAATGGGTATAGCTCATATTGAATTCTCCTTTTGTTGTTTTGGTGTGTGGTAGCTTCATTATAACACAGGATTCAATATGAGTTTTCTTTTTCCTTTCTTAAAAGTGTTGCACTTGATAGTATAATTCACCGATACAAAAAAAGGAAACCGCCAAATCGGCGGTTTCCTAAAGGGGGCTGCGAAGAATTAAGCAGCCTTTTTGTTGAGGAAGTAACGGATACCGAAGAGCGTGCCGACGGTAAGAAGGATACCGATGGGAAGCACGATGAACCAGCTCTGGATAAAGCCCGCGAGCAGGAAGCAGACGAAGGAGATCGCCGCAACCGTAACGGCATAGGGGATCTGGGTCGAAACGTGGTCAACGTGGTTGCACTGGGCACCCGCGCTCGACATGATGGTGGTATCCGAGATCGGCGAGCAGTGGTCGCCGCAAACGGCACCCGCGAGGCAGGCCGACATACCGATTGTCGCCAGCTCGTTGAAGGCGGCACCGCCGGGGGCAAAGACGCTGATAACGATCGGAATGAGGATCCCGAAGGTGCCCCACGAGGTACCGGTCGCAAAGGCCAAAAGACACGCAACCAAGAAGATGATGGCGGGCAGGAACTTCTGCAGCGTTTCGGCATCGGCTAATGCATTCTGGATAAACATATCCGAGCCAAGAAGGCCGGTTACGTTTTTAAGACCGGTCGCAAAGGTCAGAATAAGGATGGCGGGAACCATGGCAATAAAGCCTTGGGGGATCGCCTTCATCGAAAGCTCGAAGTTGATACCGGCTTCGCCGTTCGTAACCTTGTTACGGATGATGTAATAAGCGACGGTAAAGATGAGGGCGATGATGCTACCCCAGGGAAGGGCGACCGTCGCGTCGGTGTTGCCGAAGGCGCCCGCGAAATCCATGTAGTAGTCGCTGCCGGCGGTGAACATCTCACCGACGTAAAGCAGGGCCAGAACGCAAGCAACGATCAGAACGATGATCGGCAGAATGAGATCCCAAACGCTCTTTTTGGGAGCGGAGGTATCCTCTTCCTCGATCTCACCGGGAAGAACGCCCAGCTCACCGCTCTGTGCCTTGATCTCAAAGCCGGACATCTTGCCGTAATCGAAGCCCATAATGGCGATCGTGATGATAAAGACGAGCGTCAGAAGCGAATAAAAGTTATAAGGGATCGCGCTGATGAAAAGCGCCAATCCGTCGTACCCTTCGGGGGTGAATTCATTGACGGCGGCGGCCCACGAGGAGATCGGGGCGATCATGCAAACGGGGGCGGCCGTCGCGTCGATAAGATAGGCGAGCTTAGCGCGCGAGATCTTATGCGAATCGGTTAAGGGACGCATAACCGAGCCGACGGTGAGGCAATTGAAATAGTCGTCGATAAAGATCAAAACGCCCAGAGCAAAGGTGGCAAGCATAGCGCCGACCTTGGTCTTGATATGATTCTTGGCCCATTCGCCGAAGGCACGGCTGCCGCCCGCCTTGTTGATAAGGGCGACCATGATGCCGAGAATAACGAGAAAGACGAAAATACCGGCCTGATCCTCGACCGCTCCGATAAGCCCATTGGAGATCACGGCGTCCATCGCCTTTACGGGGTTATAGTCGGCGGCGAAGAGAGCGCCGGCCACAATACCGATGAAGAGGGAAGAATAGACCTCCTTGGTAACTAGAGCCAGAGCAATGGCGATGATGGGGGGAACCAGCGACATGAAGGTGGCGAAATACATCGAATCCGCCCCATCCACGTTGGTCCGCAATACAGCGGCAAGCACGATAACGGCAACGAGGAGTACCCCAATCGCTATCAGCTTGATGAGCGTGTTCTTTTGGATAGACATAGCGTGTTCCTTTCAAAATTTGTGTTTTCCATTCGCGCAAATGTATCTTTTTGCAACAAATTATTAATATAATACCATTTACGGCTTTTTTTGTCAAGTTTTTGGGACATTTTTTTGAATAATTCTTGAACGCCTGCAAAACGGCAAAAGAAAAAAGGCAGTTGGCTGCCTTTTTTCCAGAAAATATTAACATACTCGATCGCTGATCTCTTTTTTTAGCTTTGCGATGAATTCGTCGGGGGTCATCGTCACGTTTTCCGTCGTGTCGCGGAAGCGGATAGAAACGGTTCCCTCCTCGGCCTCCTTCTGTCCGATAATGACCATATAAGGAACACGGTCAACGACCTGTGCCTCGCGGATCATATAACCGATCTTCTCGTTGCGGTTGTCAAGCTCGCAGCGGATGCCGGCATCGCGGAGCATTTCGTAGACCTTTTTGCCGTATTCGGCGCACTTGTCGGAAACTAAAAGAACCTTGGCTTGCGTCGGGGCGAGCCAGGCGGGGAACTTACCGGCGTAGTGCTCGGTCAGAATACCGATAAAGCGCTCGATCGAGCCGTAGCAAACGCGGTGAACCATAATGGGGCGCTGTTTTTCGTTGTTCTCGTCGGTGTATTCCAAGCCGAAGTTAAGCGGCATCTGGAAGTCAAGCTGAACCGTACCGCACTGCCAGGTCCTTCCGATCGAGTCTTCGAGGTGAAAGTCGATCTTCGGGCCGTAGAACGCGCCGTCCCCCTCGTTGATCGTATAGGGAAGACCAAGCTTTTCAAGGGCGGTCTTCAACCCTTCGGTCGCGGCCTCCCAATCCTCGTCGCTTCCCATGCTGTTTTCGGGGCGGGTCGAAAGCTCAACGGCGTACTTGAAGCCGAATTTCGTATAGACCTCGTTAATGAGGTTAACGACGCCAACGATCTCGTTAGTGATCTGCTCACGGCGCATAAAGATGTGCGCATCGTCTTGGGTGAAGCAGCGTACGCGGAAAAGACCGTGCAGGGCTCCCTTCAGCTCGTGACGGTGGACGAGCCCAAGCTCGCCGACGCGCATCGGCAGGTCGCGGTAGCTGTGCAGGTCGTTTTTGTAGACCATAACGCCGCCGGGGCAGTTCATCGGCTTAACGCAGAAGGTATCCTCGTCGATGGTGGTTGAATACATGTTATCCTTATAATGATCCCAGTGACCGCTGGTCTCCCAGAGCTGGCGGTTCATGATAAGGGGGGTAGAGACCTCCACGTAGTTTTCTCTTGTATGGATCTCTCTCCAGTATTCGATCAGGGCATTTTTCACCAGCATACCCTTCGGCAGGAAGAAGGGGAAGCCGGGAGCTTCGTCGGCCATCATAAACAACTTCATCTCTTTGCCGATGCGGCGATGGTCGCGGCGCTCGGCCTCCTCAAGAAGCTTTAAGTAATCGTCAAGCTCTTGTGGGGTCTTAAAGGCGATACCCTTAATACGGGTCAGCATCTTGTTGTTTTTGTCGTTCTTCCAATAAGCGCCGGATTGGCCGAGCAGCTTAAAGGCCTTTAAGGCCTTGGTATAGCAAAGGTGCGGGCCAACGCACATATCGATATAATCGCCCTGCTGGAAGAAACTGATCTCGGCATCCTCGGGCAAATCCCCGATATGCTCGACCTTGTAGATTTCGCCTCTTTCCTCCATCAATTTAAGCGCTTCCTCGCGCGGCAGCACGAAGGGCTTTAAGGGCAGGTTTTCCTTTACGATCTTTTTCATCTCGGCCTCGATTGCCGCAATATCCTCGTCCGAAACCTTGCGATCGCCAAGATCTACGTCGTAATAAAAGCCCTTTTCGTTGGCGGGACCATAGGCAAATTTAGCCTCGGGGTAGAGGCGCTTGATCGCCTGTGCCAGAATGTGGGCGGCCGTATGGCGAAGAATATGCAGCTCTTCTTCGGCCGCGGGCTCGTAGCTAAGCCCCTTTGCGTTGATAACCTTCATGATTTTTTCTCCTATCTCGATTGAAAATATAAAACAAAAGCACCCCGAAACAATAAAAATGTTTCCAAGGGTGCGGGAAGGCACGGTTCCACCTTGATTTTTCACTTTTCCTTCCGTAACGTGGAAAAACGGCAACGCTTACTGCTTTTTCGGCGCGCAGCTCGGGAGGGGTTTTCGCCGTATTCCCGCATAAGAAGCTTTCAGCCGGGTGCTTCTCTCTCTGGAAGGGGAGGTACGGTTACTCTTTCCGTCATCGCTTTTGTCGCCCCATTATAGCACGGGGGGCAAAAAATGTCAAGAGCCTTTTTGATATTTATAAGGTAATAATGCCGCAAGCGGGGGGGAGGAGCGCTTCGTCGGCATGAGAGACCAATAAAACCGTCTGCTTCTCGGCGGCTTGCAGGATACGGCTGTAAAGCCTTTGGCGCAGCTCCCCGTCCAGCTCCTTGTCGGGCTCGTCGAGCAGAAGGATCGGGCGGGGGGCGGCAAAGGCGCGCGCTAAGGCCACACGCTGCTTCATACCGCCCGAAAGGGCAGCGGGGTGCTTAGAGAAATCCTCACGCGAAAAGCCAACCGAAAGGAGAGCTTCCTCGGCCGTCTTTCGGTACTCTTCCTTTTTTTTCTTTTCTTCACCCAGAACGACCGAAACGTTCGAAAGGGCGTCAAGCCACGGGAAAAGGCGGTGCTCTTGAAACGTGAACGAGCAACGGGTAAGGCCACCACCCTCAATGCTTCCCGTATACTCGGTATCCAACCCCGAGATCATACGCAGAAGCGTCGTTTTTCCACACCCGCTTTTTCCATGAATGAGATAGAGGCCCGGCTCGGAAAAGGTATAAGAAAGCCCCGAAAAAAGGATCTTTTCTCCGTATTGTTTTTTTAGATCATGTAGGATTAATTGGCTCATTTTTGCGTATATCCTTCGTATATTGTAAAAATAACTTTACAAGCCACTCAATGCAAAGGCTGAGAAAGATCACCACCGCCGTCCACGCAAACACCTCCTCGGTCAGCATGTAGGACTTGGCGAAATAAATGTTTTTCCCGATCGAGGTAACGGGGGTCGAGGTCATCAGGATCTCGGCGGCGATCCCCGCCTTCCAGGCAAAGCCTACGGCGCCGGAAAGCGCGGTAAAGAGGTAGGGAAGGGCGTGCGGAAGGCGGCAAAGCAGGAATTGCTTCGTGCGTGAAAAACGGTAGAGAGCGGCAACCTCCAAAAGCGCGGGATCAGCCGCCCGAAGACCCGAAAGCAGATTGTCGGCTACCATCGGTAGGACCATAAGGGCGGCGATCACGGTTGGTAAAATGCGGCTTCCCGTAAAGCACCAAACAAGTAGGACGAAGGAAGCGACGGGGGTAGCCCTGATTACCACCAAAAGCGGGTGAAAGAGCGTATGCGCCACGCTTGAAAAATAGGAAAGAAGCGCGATGAGGATCCCTGCCGCCGCCCCCAAAAGAAGGCCGAGCAGCACCCGAAGCAGGGAATAGGCGATCGAGCTGAAAAAGAGCTGCCGTGCCTCTTCTGTTTTAAAAAAGCCGAAGAACGCGCGAAGGATCTTGTCGGGGGTAGGGAGCAAGAGGGGATTGTCGATAAGGGCGGCGATCCCCCAAAAAAGCCCGACGAAAACGCAAAGGGCAAAGCCTATCCGCAGGGCGGCTGTACCCGTCTTACGGGATATAATAGAACGCATCGGTGGGAAGAGCACCGCCGACCGATTGAGGATTGGCGGTGTAAAGGATCTCGTAGAAGGCGGTAAGGGCGGCTTTCATCGCGGCACCGTCAACGTACGAAAGGCTGCACTTCGGCAGGGCGGCCTTCGCGATCGGCAGCTTCGGGATGATGCCCTTTTCGACAACGAGAGCGGCAGCCGCGTCAAGCGTTTCGGGCGCGCTCATATATTCAATGGAAGCTTTATAGGCGGTTAAAAATTCGGCTACCGCCAAGGGATGCTCCTCGCAGAACTTAGCATTGGCAACAAGGCAGCCTTGGGGAATGGGGGTATTCTCGATCTTATCCCATTCGTCCGAAAGATTGATCGGAACGCTAAGGCTGATGCCTTGCTGGGTGGCCTGCATTTGGACCACCGTCACCTTCGGTTGAGGCAGAACGGCGATTTGGATATTGGCAAATTCCCCTTCATTGGATAAAAGGGCGGTGGCCAGCTCGTCGGCGGTCATGCCGACGTGGACGTTTGCCTGAATGTTGTTTTCATCCAGAATGTGCTCTACAATATATTGGGGGTTTTGCCCTGGCATCGGAACGTAAACGTCCTTGCCGGCAAGATCGGCAAGCGAGGTAACCGTACCCGTGCGGTCAAGCACGTAAAGAACGCCGAGGGTGTTGAGTGCCAGTACCTTGATCTTTCCGTTTGTGCGGTTCGAATAGATGGCGGCGGCGTTGGTCGGCAAAGCGGCCATGGTAACCGCGCCCGAGGCAAGATCACTGACCAACGTATCGGGGGCGGTTCCATATAATTCAAAGGTATAGCGCGGGTCGGCATCCGCCCACAGCTTGGCGGCACCCATACCGGTTGTGCCCGACAAAAGACCTACCTTGATGGGGGTATTATCCGGGCCGCCCGTCGTCGTGGGACCCTGCGGATTTAAAAACTTAAAATCGCAAGATGCAAGGGTTGGAAGTAGAAGGGCAATGGTGAGTAAAATGCAAAGTATCTTTTTCATAATTGTACCTTTCATTTATTTTTATTTAGTATTTTTTCAAGTTCTTCTTTGTTTAAAATTTCGATGCCACAGCGAGAGGTTTTGATGATTTTGCGTTCCTCAAAGCCGTCAAGTGCCCGATAGAGCGAGGCTCTTCCAAGCCCTAATATCGAGGAAAGTGCGGTCTTTTGAAGGGAAAGCGAGGTGGTGTTTTTGGCGTTGTGAAGCAGGAAAGCCGCGACCTTTTCCTCGGTACTTCGCCCCGCCAGAACGTCAAGACGGCGGTTTAAAAAACGGATCTTTTCAGAAAGGTAGGTAACGTAAGCCTTGGCAAGAGATGGGAAGGCGACGAGCAATTCTTCCACCGCCGTTTGCTCAATAAGAAGCAAGACGCCGTCGGTCTTAGCCGTAACGTTGGTGGAGAAAAGAGAATCACTTCCGAAAAGGGCAGAGGCCCCGAAAAGATCTCCGTCCTTAAGGGTGTTTAGTGTGACCGCGTGTCTTTCACCTGCGCGGCTTACGGTCGCTTCTCCTTTTGCGATATACCCAAGGTAAGGGAAGGGGGAGCCGACCCCTACGAGCACCTCTTTGGCCAAAAAGCTGACCGATAAGGGACGAGCTATTTTAAGAGCTTCTTCTCGTTCCTTTTCGGAAAGGGGGGAGAACAAAAAACAGCGACCAAGACCCCGAAGCAACGCTTCGTCGGGTACTGTATGCGTATTTTTTTGGTATTGCAGAAGATCACCTCCTTGAAATTGTCTCATCTGAGACAATTATAAATCAAAACCACCAAATTGTCAAGGCCAAAACTGTAAAAATATACGAAAAAATTCTTTTCGCTCAAGTGCCCCTTTTTCCTGTCTTTTCCTCTTGCTTTTCTTTCTTATTCATGATAAAATATTATATATTGTTTTTTGAAATTTATTTGCAAAAGGAGAATAATATGGGCTTTTTGCTTTCGGCGACCAACGCGACGCAATCGAATCTCTTGCTTGATATTTTTCATTTCTTAAAGCGGGAGGTCCTTCATATGGACGTGGGGGATATTATCCGTAACGTCGTGGATATTCTGCTTGTCACCTTCGTTTTGTACGTTGCCATCCGCTTTTTGTGGGATCGGCGTGCGGGTAAGCTTTTGCTGGGTCTTACCGTATGGCTTGTCGCCCTTCTCCTTTCGCGGCTTTTCCGTTTGATTGCCTTTGGTGCAATTTTAGAGGCGATTACCCAAGCGGGGATCTTGGTGCTGGCCGTCATTTTCCAGCCCGAGCTGCGAGACGCCTTGGAGACTATCGGCGGCGTGCCCTTTAAAAACATCAAGAATCTTTCCTCCGATACAAAAAACGAACAGGTGGTCGAGGGGATCAACGCGATCTGCGAGGCCGCGACCGATATGTCGCGTACCAAAACGGGGGCGCTTATCGTAATTGAGCGATCTACCAAGCTTGGCGATATCATTCGCTCGGGCGTGCACGTCGATGCACATCTTTCTCCCTATACGCTTCGCAGCATCTTTTTCCCGAATTCGCCGCTTCACGACGGGGCAGTGGTCATCCGCAATATGCGTATCGGGTCGGCGGGGTGCCTTTTGCCCCTTACCCGCCGTCAGGATATCGACCCCAACCTCGGTACCCGTCACCGCGCCGCCCTTGGTATGAGTGAATCGTGTGACGCGGTTATCGTGGTGGTGTCTGAGGAGACGGGGACCATTTCGGTGGCCTACAACCGTACCTTAACCCGTGATTTCACCTCGCAGACCCTTAAGCTTCGGCTTTCCGAGATCCTTTTAAGCACCGCCGAGACCGGTGGCGTATTTACGGAGGAAAAAAACGATGAAAAAGAATGAACAGAATAAAGAGCGTCGCTTCGGCTTTAACGTCTGGCTTCTCCTTTCCTGCCTTTTGCTTTCGATTCTCATTTGGGCGACGACCCTTTATATCGAGGATCCGCACGGGCTTCGCGCCGATGAAACGGCGGCGGTCGACTGCGTTTTGGCGGAGGAAGTCCTTTGACCTTTTTGATCCATAACCTTTCGGTTGCGCCGGGAACAGAGAAGGAACACCTTTTCGCCTTAGCAAAGAAAAAGATGAAGGGGCTTTTCTCCCTGCCCGCAGACGCCGCTTTTTCGATCTACCGAAGGAGCATTGACGCCCGTAAAAAAGAGGACGTGCGTCTTGTATACACGGTTGCTGTATCGGGCAGCTTCACCGACAAAGAGTGTGAAAGGCTTCTTCGCTTCGGTCTCGTCCGTCTTGCAGAAGAAAAGCCTACCGTTTTGCGTGGGGAAGAGAAGCTTTCTGGGCGGCCGATCGTAGTGGGCGCAGGGCCTGCGGGGCTCTTTGCCGCCTTGCTTCTTTCTGAGGCGGGGTACGCGCCCCTTCTGATCGAGCGCGGAGGAAGCGTGCGTGAACGCGCCGAGGCGAACCTGCGTTTCTTGCAAACGCGAAGATTAGATACCGAATGTAATATCCAGTTCGGCGCCGGTGGCGCCGGTACTTTTTCGGACGGAAAGCTGGTAACGAGGGTAAACGATCCCCTTACCGCTTACGTTCTTTCCCGTTTTGCCGAATTCGGAGCGCCCGCCTCGATTTTAACCGAGGCCAAGCCCCATATCGGCACCGATTATCTTTGCCGAATGGTCGATTCGATGCTGGAAAGGATCCAAGCGGCAGGGGGCGAGGTTTTGTTTCATACCCGCCTTTTGCGGCCGCTTATCAAGGGGGGCAAGGTATATGCCGCCCTGACCGATAAGGGTGAGATCCCTTGCGGCGCTTTGCTTTTGGCGATCGGTCACAGCGCGCGGGATACCTATGAAAATTTGCTGGAGGACGGGCTTTCTTTGGAGCCGAAGCCCTTTTCGGTCGGCGTGCGGATCGAGCATCTGCAGGAAAGGATCGACGCCGCCCTTTACGGTCGCTTTGCGGGGCACCCCGACCTTGCGCACGCCTCGTACAATTTCTCGGCCGATACCGATACCCGTGGGGTCTATACCTTCTGCATGTGTCCCGGTGGGACCGTCGTAGCCGCCGCCTCTGAGGAGGGGGGCGTCGTCGTCAACGGGATGAGTGAATACGCGCGAAGCGGAAAAAACGCGAACGCGGCCCTTGCTGTTTCGGTTTTTTGTGAGGATTACGGAAATACGCCGAAGGCGGCGATCGCTTTTCAGCGCAAGCTGGAAAGAGACGCGTTCCTTGCGGGCGGCGGTGATTACAGCGCCCCCTTTTCGACGGTTGGCGATTTCCTTGCCGATAAAGCGGCGAGCGAGCCCACCGAGGTTCTTCCCACCTATATGGATGGCGGCGTTAAAAATGTTCGCCTTTCCTCCTTGTTGCCCCCTTTCGTGAGTACTTCCTTAAAGCGGGGTATTACGGCCTTTGGCCGTCGCCTTGCGGGCTTTGATTCTCCTGCGGCGATCCTAACGGGGGTCGAGACCCGAACCTCTTCTCCCCTTCGCATACTGCGTAACGAAGCGCGCATCTCCCCTTCGGCGGATAATCTGTATCCCGTTGGGGAAGGGGCGGGGTATGCGGGCGGCATCACCAGCGCCGCGCTTGACGGGCTGAAAAGCGCCCTTTCTATAACGGCACGCTTTGCGCCGTTTTTAGGATAAAGTCTTTTACGCTTGCACGGCAAGCCCCGAAATCGTATTAAATTAGAAAGGCGGCGTTTTGCGCCGCTACGGTTACTTATATTATGCTGAAAAAATCCTTAAAGCCGGAAAAGAAAAAATGGATCGTGCACGGAGAGGGCGATTCGACCGCCGCCGCGCTTTCTCTTTCGATTGCCGATTCGCTGGGGATCGACCCCGTTATCGCGCGCTTGCTTTACAACCGCGGCTACCGCACGCCCGAAAGCGCCAAAGATTTTCTTCGTATGGAAAGCGAGCTGCTTTGCGATCCCTTTCTTATGAACGATACCGAGATCGCCATCGCCCGCATTAAAGAAGCGATAGAAAAGGGCGAAAGGATCACGGTATACGGCGATTACGACGTAGACGGGGTAACGGCGGTCTGCACGCTTTACCTCTATCTTGCCTCCAAGGGGGCCCTTATCGATTATTATATCCCGAACCGCGCGGGGGAGGGGTACGGCGTTTCCTGCGCCGCCGTTAAGGCGCTTGCCGAAAAGGGAACCAAGCTGATCGTAACCGTCGATACCGGCGTTACCGCGAACGAAGAGATCGCGTATGCCAAAACGCTGGGGATCGACGTGGTGGTTACCGATCACCACGAATGCCTGCCCACCCTGCCGCCCGCCGTCGCGGTCTTAAATCCGCATCGGCCCGACAGCCGCTACCCCTTTCCCGAGCTTGCGGGCGTTGGGGTCGTCTTCAAGCTGATCTCGGCGTATGAAGAAGCCACGAGTGGGGACGATCGGTATACTTCCGTCCTGCGCGTGTTCGACGCGTATGCAGACCTTGTTGCCATCGGCACGATCGCTGACGTTATGCCGATTCGCGGCGAGAACCGCTTGATCGTGGCGTACGGTCTCCGTCGTATCGAGAAAAATCCCCGCATGGGCTTTTCCGCCCTTTGCGATTCGGTGATGAACAGCCGTCAGGATAACGGAAAGAAGCAGAAAAAGACCTATAAGATCACCTCCTCCTTCATCGGCTATACGATCGCCCCCCGACTGAACGCGGCGGGGCGCATCCGCAGCGCCTCCTTGGCGGTGGAGCTTTTCTTGACTGAAAACGCCGAGGTGGCCGCTTCCTTGGCCGAGGAGCTTTGCGAAGCCAACCGCGAGCGGCAGGCCGAGGAAAACCGCATTATGGAGGAGGCCTACGAGCAGATTGAGAAAAAGCACAATTTTGAGAACGATCCGGTTATCGTTTTATCGGCCGACCATTGGCATCACGGCGTTATCGGGATTGTTGCCTCCCGCATTACCGAGCGGTATGGCTTGCCCTCCATTCTCATTTCTTTTGACGGAAACGGTGAGGAAGGACATAAGGACAAGGATATCGGCAAGGGCTCGGGGCGCAGCATCAAGGGCCTGAATCTGGTTGATGCGTTGGTATACGCCAAGGATCTGCTCGTTAAATTCGGCGGGCATGAGCTGGCGGCCGGCCTTTCGGTCACCCGAGGGAACCTTGAGGCTTTTAAGGAAAAGATCAACGAATACGCAAGAGAGCATCTTTGCGAGGAGGCGATGATCCAAACCGTCGAGGCTGACTGTGCGCTCTCTCCTGAGCACATCACGATGCCGCTTGCCGAAGGGCTTCGCGTGATGGAGCCCTATGGGGTTGAAAACCCGGTCCCTGTGTTCGTTCTCTACGGGGCAGACGTCTTAGAGGCTACGCCGATCAGCGGCGGCAAGCACACCCGCCTGCTTATCGGAGACGCGAAATATTCCTATACGGCGATGTGCTTCTCTTTGCCGCTTTCCGAGCTGGATCTCTTCGTTGGCGATCGCGTTGACGTTATGTTTAACCTTGACGTGAACGAGTGGAACGGGCGTAAGAGCGTGCAGCTTATCGTGCGTGATATCCGTCTTTCGGATTCAATTGCCGCTATGGAGGAGAAGGAAAAGATGCGGTATTTCGAGATCAAAAACGGGGGAAGCTTTACCAAAGAAGAGGATATTTTTCCGAGTCGAGAGGATTTTGTGGCGGTATATAATCTGGTTCGCCGCTCGGTGCGCGGCGGATGCGACGTCTTAACGCATAGGGCCCTCCTTCGCGAGCTTTCAAGCTATACGGGAAGGATCGGCTATGTAAAGCTGAAATTTATCATCCGTATCCTGCAAGAGCTGAATTTGCTTGGTATCGACGAGCCGAGTGAGGAGGTTTATCACTTCCGTCTTCAGTTCAGCAATACCAAGACCGACCTTGAAAAATCCAATCTTTTGCGCCGGCTTCGCGCTCAGATGAAGCAGGCCTGAGGCAGAGTATGTACGAAGAAATCAAAGGGTTGCTTGACACCCTTCAAAAAACGCGCAAGCAATACGATATCGAAAAGATAAAGGACGCCTTTTCGTATGCTAATCAGCTGCACGAGGGGCAAAAGCGCCAGAGCGGGGAGCCCTATATTTCCCACCCCATAGCGGTTGCCGAGATCTTGGCGGAGATGGAGTTGGATACCGATTCGATCTGCGCCGCCCTTTTGCACGATACGTTAGAGGACTGTAAGGATCGCACGAGCTACGATGAGATCAGTCGCCGCTTCGGAAGTGACGTGGCCCTGATCGTCGAGGGGGTCACCAAGAACGTGACGATGCACCTTGAAGACAAGGAAGAGGCACATATTGAAAACATTCGCAAAATGCTGCTTGCAATGACCAAGGATATAAGGGTCATCTTCGTTAAGCTTTGCGACCGCCTCCATAATATGCGTACGATCGACGCCAAATCCGAGGAAAAGCAGCGCACGATATCCCTGGAAACGATGTATATCTATTCTCCCTTGGCGCACCGTCTCGGTATGCAACGCATCAAGCAGGAGCTTGAGGATATCGGGCTTCGTCACCTTGATCCCATCGGCTACCGCGAGATCTCGGATCAGGTGGAGGCCAAATACGGAAAAACGCAGGATTTTATCGCTTCGGCACGTAATATAATCGAAGAAAAATTAAATGAGTATCATATCCGCTTCGTGTTAGAGGGGCGGGTAAAAAGCGTTTACAGCCTTTATCGTAAGATCTATTCGCAAAACCGCGAATTTGACGATATTTACGATTTTTACGCGCTTCGTGTCATCGTGGAGAACGAGCACGAGTGCTATATGGTGCTTGGGCTGATACACGAGCTGTTCCGTTCGGTCCCCGGGCGCTTTAAGGACTATATTTCCACCCCGAAGGCCAATATGTACCGTTCGATCCATACCACGGTTGTCGGTCACGACGGCATTCCCTTTGAGGTGCAGATCCGTACGGTCGAGATGCATCATACGGCCGAATACGGTATCGCCGCGCACTGGAAATATAAGTCGGGTGAAAGCTCCAGCGCCGAGATCGACGAGAAGCTTCGTTGGGTCGCCCAGCTCGTGGAAAGCGACGAGCCGACGCACGATCCCGACGATTTTATGCATTCCTTTAAAACCGATATCTTCCACGACGAGACCTTCGTCTTTACACCGCGCGGGGATGTTATATCCCTGCCGCTCGGCGCTACGGTCATCGACTTTGCCTACGCCATTCATACGGCGGTCGGCAACAAAATGATCGGGGCCAAGATCAACGGCGTTATCGTGCCGATCGACCGTTGCCCCCAGAATGGCGATATCGTTGAGATCTTGACCTCGTCGCAGAACCGCGGCCCCAGCCGCGACTGGTTAAAGATCGTTAAGACAAGCAGCGCCAAGGGTAAGATCCGCCAATGGTTCAAGAAAGAGAAGCGCGCGGAAAACATAGAGATGGGGCGCACCGAGATTGAAAAGGAGATCCGGCGCTTAAACCGCAGTCTTACCGAGGAGGAGAGGGATGCGGTGGTCGGCGCCGTCTCCCGGCGGATCGGCATCGAGGGGGTAGAGGATTTCTATAACACCCTCGGCTACGGCGGTCTTGCGCTTTCGCATATTTCAGGCAAGCTGAAGGAAGAGCTTTATAAGCTCTTTCCCGATAAAGAGCCCGAAAAAGAGCCCGAAATTCGCGTGGTTCAAAAGCCGAAGAATCTGCGCAGTAACGTCGGCATCATTGTGGACGGAGAGCGCGGATGCCTCGTTAAATTTGCCAAATGCTGCAATCCGCTGCCGGGAGACGAGATCATCGGCTTCGTGACGCGCGGCTTCGGCGTTTCGGTGCATAAAAAGGATTGCCCGAACGTTTTGCGTGCCAAGGATGACAGTGAAAATGCCGCTCGTTGGGCCGAAGCGCATTGGGAGGACGAGTTCGTTTCGGCCACCAACGAAAACCTTTTCGAAGCTCACTTAAAGGTATTCTCGGTCAATCGTATTGGCCTTTTGGCCGATCTTTCCTCGGCGCTTGCCGAAATGAAGGTCACCATCACCGGTCTTAATACCGCGGTAAGCCCTCAAAAGGACGAGATCGCCACCATTAATCTTACCATCGGCTGTCGAAACGTCAGCCATTTTCGCTCTATCATTTCAAGACTGAAGAAGATCGACGGCGTTCACGACGTCGTGCGCGGCTTCGGTCGGTAAGGATTTTTTATGATTGCTGTTTTACAACGGGTAAAAAGGGCCGCCGTCACGGCGGACGGGATTCCCACCGGAAGGATCGGCGCGGGGCTTTTCATTCTTCTCGGCGTTCTCCAAGGCGACGGGGAAGAGGATTGCCGCCTTTTGGCCGAAAAAATCGCCAAGCTGCGTATTTTTACCGATGAAAATGACAAAATGAATTTGTCGGTATCCGATATTTTGGGGAGCGCCCTCGTCGTTTCGAATTTTACCCTTGCGGCCAATTACGCGAAAGGGAACCGACCTGACTACCTTTCGGCGGCCGCCCCTTCGGTGGCCGAGTCTCTTTACCTTCATTTCATTTCGCTTCTTTCGGAAAAGATCCCGGTTGAAACCGGGCGCTTCGGCGCGGATATGCAAATTGATATGACGGCAGACGGGCCCGTAACGATTGTCATGGATTCCAAATGTCTTGCAAAGGGGAAAAGGGGATGATCTTAAAAATTTCGGGCGACGTCAATCGCTATTACGTACAAACCCTTTGTATGGTCTTTTTCCCGGGGGCCACTTTTCCCGAGAACCGGGAGGAGGGAGAAAACGTCCCGACCGTAGAGGTTGCTTTGCATCGCGATGGAAATCAGCAGATCGCTAAGGTCAAGATCCTTTGGGGAGACAAGCAATCCTTTGGGGAGGGAAGTGCTGAATTTTTGCAGGAAAGCGGTGCCCCCAAGGCAGGGAAGATCGCCGTTGGGCGCGCGATCTTTGCCGCGGGAAAGGCCTTCTTTTCCTATTCGCCCCCGTGGGGCATCTTAACCGGCGTTCGCCCCTCCAAGGTCGCCACCGAGCTTTTATTGAAGGGGAACGGTATCCGCGCTTCGCGAGCGATCCTTCGCGACGAATATTTCTTAAATCCCCGTAAGGCCGCTCTTGCGGTCTCGGTTGCCGCAAACGAGGCAAAGCTGACGAAGCATCTGCAAAAAAACCTTTGCAGCGTCTATATTTCGATTCCCTTTTGCCCCTCGCGGTGCGCTTACTGCTCGTTTGTTTCTTACACCTCGGGCAAGCTTCTTTCGCTGATCGACGATTACCTTATCGAGCTTTATAAGGATATCGACGATATCTTCTCGATCATTCGCGAGGCGGGGCTCTCGGTCGCCACCGTCTACATCGGCGGCGGTACGCCGACGGTCCTCAGTGCTGAGCAGATGGCAAGGCTTTTATATAAGATCGGGGAAAACGTCGATCCCTCGACCCTGCTTGAATTTACGGTAGAGGCGGGGCGTCCTGATACCATCACCGAAGAAAAGCTTCGCGCGATCAAGGATGGGGGCGCGGGGCGTATCAGCGTCAATCCGCAAACGCTTTCCGAAGAGGTGCTTCGCTCGATCGGGCGCCGCCATACGGTCGAGGATTTTTACCGTGCCTATCAGCTGGCCAAGGGGATCGGCATCCGCACGGTCAACGTCGATCTCATTGCGGGACTGCCCGAGGATACCTTCCGCGTCTTTTCGGATTCGCTTGACCGCGTGATCGGTCTTGCCCCCGAGAATATCACCGTACATACCTTTTGCGTTAAGCGCTCGGCCGAGATGCGCCAGCGGGACGGTATTTACGCCTTAAACGGAGCAGACGCCGCCAAAAGCCTTGAATATTGCCAGATAAGGACCAAGCTTTCGGGCTATCGCCCTTATTATATGTATCGCCAAAAGAATACGGTCGGTAATCTTGAAAACGTCGGCTACGCGCTTCCCGGTCACGAGGGACTTTACAACGTCTTTATGATGGAAGAGCTTCACAGCATCTTCGCTGCGGGTGCGGGGGCGGTCACCAAGCTGATGCGCTATCGCTTGCCAAGCGAAGGCGGAAGCGTGATCGAACGCATATTTATGCCCAAATATCCGTATGAATATTTAAGGGACGCCGAGCGCATGCGTCTTGGTGATCACAAAGTGGGTATTCCCTCACGAAGAGAAAAGGTACTTGAATTTTTCAATCGCTAATCCTCTTGCAAGGAGGTAAAAAATGATAAAAGCCAAAACCTCGTTCCGAAACGAAGAGGAAATGAGGGCGTATATAAACGAGGCGGAAACGCTTTATAACGATCAGCTTTCCTTGGCGGCAGAGTATATCCTTTCGCAAAGAGAGCATCGCATCGTAACCCTTTCCGGCCCCTCTTGCTCGGGTAAGACCACCACGGGAAAAAAGCTGATCGAACGGCTTTCCCGTATGGGGCAACGGGTGCATCTGGTATCGCTTGACGATTTTTTTCTGCCGCGCGATCTTTTGCTGGCGCGGGCCGCCGATAACGGGGGAAAGATCGATTTTGATTCACCGAATACGCTTGATTATGCGTCTCTTTCCTCGGTGATCGCCGATATTCGCGCCAATCGCACTGTCACGCTGCCTAAATTCAGCTTTCTTACCGGAAAACGCGAGGGGGAAGAGACGGTTATACCTACCGAGAACGATCTTTTTCTCTTTGAGGGGATCCAGGCGGTATATCCTGAGGTCACCTCGCTTCTTAAAAATCAAGAGGGGGTCAGCGTTTTCGCAAGGGTCGAGTGTGCGATCACGCTTGGTGAGAGGGTTTTTGAGCCCAACGAGATCCGCCTGTTTCGGCGCCTTGTGCGCGATTATCATTTCAGGGGGGCTTCGGCCGCCTTTACGCTCGATCTTTGGCAAAGCGTACGCGAAAACGAGGAAAAGCACATCTTCCCGAACGCAAAAGAATGTGATATTTATATCGATTCGACGCTTGCCTACGAGATTATGGCGCTTTATCCCTTATTAAAAACCGTTCTTCTGTCCCTGCCGCCCGAATCTCCTCATAACGGTATGGCCGAGAAGATTATCGGTACGCTTGATCAATACGAGCCTATTAAGAAAGGTCTTATTCCGCAGGATTCGGTATCCCGCGAATTTTTAGGATGAAAAAATGACTGTTTTATTTGAAAAGGTTGCATTACCGCAAAAAGGGGACGGCTGGTACGTCCTTGTTTCGGGCAATAAGATCGCCTCAATCGAAAAAGAACGCCCCCATGGGACCTTTGATAGGGTTATCAAGGGGGAGGGATGCTTGCTTATCCCCGGGCTTTGTAACGCCCATACCCACACCGCGATGACAATTTTTCGCGGCTACGGGGAGGATCTGCCGCTGGAGCGCTGGCTTACCGAGCGAATCTTTCCTGCCGAGGATCGCTTGCATGATCGGGCGGTGTATCTTGGCTCTAAGCTTGCAATCGCCGAGATGATTTCGGGGGGTGTGACCTCCTTTTCCGATATGTATTTCTTCTGCGATGCGACGGCACGCGCGGTTTACGAAAGCGGCATTAAGGCTAACCTTTCGCGCAGCATCGTCAGCTTTGACGAAAACGCCGACCCCGCCGTCGACGAAAGGGTGTTGGAGAGCCTTGCCCTTTATCGGGAATGGAACGGCGAGGGAGAGGGAAGGATAAAGATCGATTTTTCCCTGCACGCCGAATATACCAACAAAGCGCCGATGGTGCGCTATATGGCCGAGCAGACCAAAAAATATAACACCCGCATGCAGATCCACCTTTCGGAAACCGAAAAAGAGCATCGCGAGTGCATCGGTCGGCACGGCGTTACCCCCACCGCTTTCTTTTTACAAAACGGTCTTTTCGAGGCCCCCGTCAGCTGCGCCCACGGCGTATATCTGACAGATGAGGACCGAAGCATTCTTTCCGAGGCCGGGGCTACGGTGGTGCATAACCCTATCAGCAACCTAAAGCTGGGAAGCGGGATCATGCCGCTTGCCAAAACGATCGCTTCGGGGGTGCGCGTTGCCCTCGGAACCGACGGGGCGGCCTCCAATAACCGCTTGGATCTTTTGCGGGAAATGCAAACGGCGCTTCTTTTACAAAAGGGCGTATCGGGTGAGCCCGAAAGCATAAAGGCGGGGGATGGGCTGCTTCTTGCCGCCGAAAACGGCTATCTTTCCCAGGGGAGAGAGGATTCGGGGCGTATTGAGGTCGGCGCCCGCGCAGACCTTGCCCTTTATAAGCTTACCTCGCTTCCCAACCTTCCAAGCGTAGACCTTTTGGTCTCGCTTGCTTACAGCGCTTCTGCCACCGATACGGTTTTAACGATGGCAGACGGCCGAATTTTATATGAAAACGGTGTATTTACAACGCTGGATGTGGAAAAACTGAAATATGAGTTTCTTGATATGAGAGAGCACTATTTCGATTAATGTCCGGGGGGTGTATCGCATGCCGAAAGCCAATCAAGGAAAGGGCCGCGGGGGTGGCCTTTTGGGGGGCGTGTTTATTCTGACCGTCGCCAATCTTTTGGTTAAGGCTTTCGGCTTTCTTTATAAGGTACCGCTTAACGGTATCCTTGGGGACGAAATGGCAAACGTCAACGCCGCCTATTCGGTGTACGCCCTTTTGTATATGATCTCAACCGCGGGGATCCCCGTGGCGGTATCGGTCATGGTGTCAGGGGCGGTAGCCGAGAGGGACGGGAAAAGCGTTGAAAAGATCCTTCGTGTCTCGCGCACGGCTCTTGCGCTTATCGGCGCGCTCGGAACAGCCCTTATGCTGATCCTTGCCCCCGCGATCTCAAACGCCAATTCGGGCGGGGATTCCTATCTTTGCCTTCTGGCGATTGCCCCCTCGCTCTTTTTCATCTCCATATGCAGTGTCTACCGTGGCTATTATCAGGGCTTCGGGATCATGACTCCCACCGCCGTATCCGAGGTGATCGAGGCGGTTGGAAAGACGCTTCTCGGCCTTGCCTTCGTCTTTTTCGTGTATACGGTAGGGAAGGGGGGCTTGCATCTGGCAGCCGCCTACTCGGTATTCGGCGTCAGCGTAGGGATCGCTTTAGGATGCTTCTACCTCGTTTCGGTCAAGGGAAGGTACGCTTCCTCGGGTCGCCTTTTTGTTCCCGAAGAAAAAGAGGGGATGCCGCTTTCTTCGGTGATTCGCCGTCTTTTTTCGATCGCCTTTCCGATCGCCCTTACCTCGGGGGTGATGAGCGCTTCGTCTTTGCTGGACGCGCAGCTGATGCGCCCGTTGCTTGAACGGTATTACGGCGATGCGGCTTTGGCCAAGGCGGTGTATTCGGATTATTCGACGGGGGCCTTGACCCTTTTTAACCTGCCGGTCGTCTTTATTTATCCGATCGCTTCGGCTATCGTACCCTATATCACGGCCGCCCGTCACGAAAAAAGGCCGGGGCAGGCCGGTACCGTTATCGCCACCGCCTTTCGCCTTTCGGCGGCGCTTTCGATCCCGATTTCCTTGTTTATGAGCGTTTTTTCGCGCCCGCTTCTTTCCTTCGTTTTCTTGGGGGACGGCGATATGGCGCAAAACGCGGGCGACCCCTTCGCGCTTTTGGCGCTTTCGGTCTTCCCGATGGCGCTTCTCGGGATCGGGAACGCGGTCCTGCAAGCGAATGGGGAGCAAAGAAAGCCGGTTCTTTCTATGATGATCGGTATTTCTCTTAAACTGCCCGTCCTTCTGTTTCTGACCCCCGTCATCGGGCCTTCGGCCGCCCCGCTCGGAAGCTTTCTCTTTTATAGCGCGGCCGCCTTGATGAATCTGTATTTTATTTTCCGCAAGACCTCTTTTTCGCTTTCGCTCGGTCGCCCCTTTTTGGCCCCACTTCTTTCTTCCTTCCTTTCTTCGCTTTTGGGGGCGGCTGCTTACCGATTTTGCGAGCCCCTTTTGGGACTCTTTGCTCTCTTTCCTTCGGGGATCGTCGCTTTTTTGCTTTACGCTTTCTTCTGCCTTTCCTTCGGATGCGTGTCTAAAGAAGATCTTTTGCTTTTGCCAAAGGGGGAAAAGCTCGTTGGACTTTTTAAAAAAACTTCATGGATAAAATAAAGGAATGACCTATGGATCAGGAAATCAAATCTCTCATCGGTAAAGAAAACTACTCATTCTCCGACCTATGCCGCATCGTTTCGATCCTTCGCTCGCCCGAAGGCTGCCCCTGGGATCGGGCGCAGACCCACGCTTCGCTTCGTCGGTATCTGATCGAAGAGACCTACGAGGTTGCCGAAGCGATCGACGAGGGGGATCCCGCCCTTCTCAAGGAGGAGCTTGGCGATCTTTTGCTGCAAATTCTTTTTCATGCGGATATGGAAAGCGATTTAGGGCATTTTACCGTTGAGGGGGTCATCACGGACGAAGCGAAGAAAATGGTCGATCGGCATCCGCATATTTTCGGCACCGCCGACACCGAAAAAACGATCGCCACGTGGGAGGAAAAGAAAAACGAAAAGAAGGGCAGAAAAACGCTCTACGATAAGCTATGCTCGATTCCTTCGTGCTTGCCGGCGCTTGTGCGCGCCCAGAAGATGATGGAAAAGGGGGCGACCTATCAGGGGAACCAAGCCCTTACCCGTATGCTTCTTGAAACGCTTGAAGAGGGGCAGATCGGGGCCGAGGAGCTGGCGTGTGAAGTTTTGCTTACAGCCGTTTCGCTTTTTACCGAGAAAGGCGTTAATTGCGAGGAAATCCTTTCCAAAGCGCTTACAAAAGAACGAGAAAGCTATAAGTGTCAAGCTTCCCGATGAAATAAGGAAAAAACGGCTTTTTTGCACTTTCACCAAAGAAAGCGTTGATTTTCTTCGAAAAAAGACGCAAAATGTCGTCGTAAATCACAAAAATTAACATTTCATCCAAAAACTATTGAAAAAATATACAAACTATGGTATACTTTTACCATAAACATAGAAACTGTGTTTAAAGAGAAACAAAATCTAAATAAAAGGAAGGTAAAATCATGAACAAAGCTCAACTCGTCGACGTTGTCGCAAAGGAAACCGAACTGAAGAAGAAGGAAGCCGAAGCCGCCGTTGAGGCCGTTTTCAAAGCCATCACCGACGCGCTTGCCGATGGGGATAAGGTCCAGGTCATCGGATTTGGCACCTTCGAGGTTAAAGAGTGTGCCGAAAGAGAAGGCCGCAACCCCTCTACCGGCGAAAAGATCAAGATTGCCGCTTGCAAGCGTCCTGCTTTCTCCGCCAGCGCTTCTCTTAAGGGTGCTGTCAACGGTTAATGCGTCTTGACAAATACCTGAAGGTTTCTCGTATTATTAAAAGACGGACTATTGCCAATGAAGCCTGCGACGGGGCGCACGTTCTTGTGAACGGGCGCCCCGCCAAAGCTTCTTACGACGTTAAGCTTAACGACGTGATCGAAATCGGCTTTGGCACGAAAACCGTCAAGGTCCGCGTGCTGGACATTGTGGATAGCACCAAGAAGGCAGACGCCCCCTTGATGTACGAGGTTCTTTCCGATTAACTTCATAAAAGCATATATGCAGCTTCGGCTGCATATATTTTTTTAAACCGAAGATTTGGGAAGGAGAACCGAAATGGGCGTTATCAATTCGCAAAATCCCCCCTCTTTAATCGGGGGAAAGCATTCAGTTTTGCTGAAAAACCGCGAATACTTATCCCTTGAGGGGGTGCTTGAGGTCATCAGCTTCGACGAGGAGGTCGTAATCCTTAGAACCGAGGGCGGACAGTTGACGGTAGAGGGGGAAGGGCTTCACGTAAAAAAGCTTTTGCTTGAGGCCAAGGAGGCAACGATTGAGGGCAAGATCCTCTCTCTTTCATATACCGATCGGCAAGAAGCTAAAAAAGGCGGTTTCTTGGCGCGGCTTTTCGGGTGAATGACGGTTTCTATGACGGCGCTTTTGCGCCTTTTTCTGTATTCTTTTTTATTTGGCTTATTAATAGGTCTCTTTTATTCGCTTTTTTATTTGGCGGCATCATTTCTTCGTACGCTTGACAGGCCGCTTTCCGACAGCCGTATCGCCTCGCTTCCCGAACGGGTAAGAGGAGAAATTCGGGAGAAAAGAAAAAGCAAAACGGTAAAAGGGGCCTGTTTTTTTGTTTCTTTTTTGGGGGAAATCATTTTTTCCCTTGTGACGGCTGCAGCCCTTTCGGTTTTCTATTATTGCTTTAACGATGGCATCCCGCGCCTTTTTTCTCTGCTTATGGCGCTTTTTGGGTTTTTGCTTTTTCGAAAAACCGCGGGTCGGCTTTTATGCCGTATGACCGACCGCCTTACCGAGCTTTTTCATCTCCTTTTTCTTTACGTTCTTGCCTATCTCATCAAGCCCCCGCTTTTTGGGATCTGTTGGCTTGCCCGGTGCTTGGCGAGGCTTTTTCGCGCAACAGGGGGGCGCTTTCTTTCGGCTTACCGTTTTGTATATTCCCCGATCCGTATGAAGCGTTATATGAAAAAAGAGCTTTCGCTTCTTATGTATTCCTCTGTTTTAGAAGAACTTTCCGATTGAAGACCTGTATTCTTTTATTCTTAATGAAAATAATAAAAACAACGTGTAAAAGAGGGGGTGTCGATCATAAATAGAAAAAGCGAGCTTGCGGCTTACTATTTTCATGAGGGTACCTCGAATAGCGCCTATACCTATATGGGGGCGCACGTGAAGGAGAAGGACGGGCGCTATACCTACATCTTTCGCACCTTTGCCCCCTCGGCCGACGCCGTTTTCGTCGTTGGTGATTTCTCGGATTGGGACCGTGGTATCCCGATGCGCCGCATCACCGAAAAGGGGATCTTTGAGGCTCGCTTTTCTTCGACCGAGTGTTATGTGGGCGCCGCGTATAAATTTCGCATTGTATCGAATGCGGGGGTGCACGACAAGGGTGATCCTTATGCCTTTTTTTCAAGAGGGGGGAGCGACGGAGCCTCGATCCTTATGGGGAAGAGCAGCTTTTCTTGGGGAGACGGAGGGTGGATGCGCACTCGCCGTGCGGCTTATAAAAAGGGGACTCTCCTTTTTTCGCCTTTGAACATTTATGAGGTACACCTGGCCTCCTTTATGCGCAGAGAGGACAATTCCTACCTAACCTACCAAGAGCTTGCCAAGGAGCTGCTTTCCTACGTCAAATATATGGGATATACGCATATTGAGCTTTTGCCAATTTCCGAATATCCCTTTGACGATTCGTGGGGCTATCAGGTAGGCGCATTTTATGCGCCCACCGCACGCTTTGGCACGCCTGACGAGTTTCGGGCCTTCGTCTGTACGATGCACGAGGGGGGAATCGGGGTCATCCTTGATTGGGTCGGCGCTCATTTTCCCAAGGACGAATGGGGGCTTTACGAATTTGACGGGAAGCCTCTTTACGAATATTCATCGCCTTATCGCATGGAATCTCTATCCTGGGGAACGCGCTATTTTGATCTTGGACGAGAAGAGGTGCAAAGCTTTCTTATCTCCAACGCGCTTTTCTGGCTTCGCGAATTTCATCTGGACGGGCTGCGGGTCGACGCGGTTTCCTCAATGCTCTATCTTGATTATGACCGCGCTGACGGGGAATGGGAGCCCAACTGCTTTGGAACCAACCGTAACCTTGAGGCTGAGGCCTTTTTGAAAAGGCTGAACGGGGCTGTGCACGGCGTGTTTCCTGATTGCTTGATGATTGCCGAGGAATCCACCGCTTACCCGGGGGTCACAGCTCCTATTGAAGAGGGGGGGCTTGGGTTTGACTTAAAATGGAATATGGGATTTGCAAACGACCTTTACCGCTATCTTAAAAGCGCGCCAAAAGAAAGAAAGGAGCTTCATTCGGCCTTAAATTTTCCGATCACCTATGCCTTTAGGGAACGCTATGTTTTACCGATCTCTCATGACGAGGTCGTACACGGAAAGGGCTCTTTCCTCGGAAAAATGTACGGAAGCTACGGGGAAAAGTTCGCCCTTGCGCGTTGCGCACTGTTGTTTTATATGACCTTTCCCGGCAAGAAGCTTTTGTTTATGGGAAGCGAATACGGGCAGTTTGCGGAGTGGGATTTTCGACATTCGCTCGAATGGTTTATGATGAAGTACGAAAAGCACGATGACTTTCGGGAATACGTGGCGGCCTTAAATCGCTTCTACCTTTCGACCCCCGCCCTTTACGAGATCGATTTTGATGAGAGCGGCTTTCGGTGGGTCTTTGCGGATGAAAACGATAGGCGCTTTGTGGGATATCGCCGTTTTTCAAAACAGGGGGACGAGGTCCTCCTGCTCGTTAGTTTTTCGGATGAGGAAAACCGAGAGATAGGCATTGATCTGCCCGATGGCGGGCTTTACCGATGTGACTTTTCTACGATTGAGGTAGGGGATATTCCCCATAGGATAGAAGGGGAAAAGCTTATCGTTGATTTACCGCCGCTTACGGGGGTGATTTTTAAAAGGATAGAGAAAGAGGGGCCGCTTTCGCCCCAATAGATTTAGGGAGAAATGAGAGAAGCTATGTTTTTTAAGAAAGAATGTATTGCCATGCTTTTGGCCGGAGGGCAGGGAAGCCGTCTTTATGCCCTGACCAAGCATACGGCGAAGCCGGCCGTCAGCTTCGGCGGCAAATACCGCATTATTGATTTTTCTCTTTCCAACTGCATCAATTCGGGAATTGATACGGTAGGGGTGCTGACCCAATATCAGCCGCTGGATCTCAACGAATATATTGGAAACGGCGCGCCCTGGGATCTCGATCGCTCCCGCGGGGGCTTGCGCGTATTGCCGCCATATCAAAAGAGTGAGCATTCGGATTGGTATCGCGGCACCGCCAACGCTATTTATCAGAACCTTGATTTTATAAGGCTTTACGATCCCGAATACGTTCTTGTCCTTTCAGGGGATCATATTTACAAAATGGATTATTCCAAAATGCTTGCCTTTCACAAGGAAAAGGGGGCGGTCTGCACGATCGCCACGGTGACGGTTCCGCAAAGGGAGGCCTCTCGCTTTGGTATCTGCAACACCAAGGAGGACGGGCGCATCTATGAATTTGAGGAAAAGCCGAAGAAACCGAAAAACGATCAGGCATCGATGGGGATCTACATATTCAACACGAAAACGCTGGTTGAATATTTAGAGGCTGACGAAGAGGATCCTACCTCTTCCAACGATTTCGGGAAAAACGTCATTCCCCGTCTTTTAACGGCAGGAGAGCCGCTTTTCGCATACCGTTTTTCAGGGTATTGGAAGGACGTAGGTACCATTCAAAGTCTTTGGGAGGCCAATATGGATCTCCTTGGCGAAAATTCGATTATTAAGCAGCAGGAAAGGGATTTCCGTATCTATTCGCGTAACACGGCGCGCCCACCGCAATTTATCGGCAAAGGAGCCGTTATCAAGAATTCCATGATTTCTGAAGGGACTACAGTAAACGGAAAGGTGGTGAATTCGGTTCTTGCCGGCGGTGTTGTCATTGAGGAGGGAGCCGAGGTCTATAATTCGGTCATTATGTCAGACGTCGTAATCAAGAAAGGCGCCTCAGTGCATTACGCAATCGTGGATCGAGACGCTACGATCGGCGAGGGGGTTTTCGTGGGTCACGCAAAGGGAAGCAGTGAAAGCATCACGGTCGTATCGGGGGAAGAAATTCTCCAAAATGAAGGGAAGAAGGTATTAACATGAAGGTTGCGGGTATCGTTTTTTCAAATCTAAATGAAAATAAGCATTCATGTCTCACCGCGGATCGCACACTGGCTGCTTTGCCGTTTGCCTGTCGCTACCGACTTGTCGATTTCGCGCTTTCTAATATGGTAAATGCAGGTATTTCGAATATCAGCGTGATCACAAATTACAACTACCGCTCGCTTCTTGATCATATCGGAAGCGGAAAGGATTGGGATCTGGCGCGCCGACGTGGAGGGATCACTCTCTTTTCCCCTTTCCAGTCGGCTGATCCCAAACAAGAGATCGGGGTCTATAAAACCCATTTAGAGGCTCTTCAAAGCATTCGGGGAAACCTTGAATCGATGAAGGAAGAGCTGATCGTTATGGCAGATTGCGAATATGTTTTCAATCCCGACCTTTCTGATTGTCTTCGCCGCCACACAGAAAACGGTTGCGATATGACTCTCCTTGCAACCGCGGGGCGTTCTCTTTTGGGCGAGGGCACAAACCGCCTTTTCCTAAAAGCCGATAAGGAGGGTTGTCTTACAGGGGCTTCCATTGGGAAAAAAGCCCCCAAGGGATATCCCTTGCTTTTTACCGATGCCTTTATCGTCAGCCGTCTTTTTTTGCTTCGGCTTTTGAAGGAAGCCGAGAAAAGAGGATATACCAGTCTTTCGCGTGATTTTATTGCGGCCGGAAGAGAAGGATGCGATATAAGGGTAGAGCTTTACGAAGGGGCGGTCTTTTCGGTTGGAAATTTCAACGATTATTTTAACGAAAGCATTCGCCTGACCCGTGATCCTTTGGCAAGAGAAGCCCTTTTCGGTAACCGGCGTCGTCCTATCCTTACCCGTATACATAACTCTTCCCCCGTTAAGTATCGGGGGGAAAGCTGTGTTCGGGAGAGCATGATCGCAGACGATTGCGTGATTGAGGGACGGGTCGAAAACTCGGTGCTTTTTCGCGGTGTAAAGGTGGGGAAAGGCTCAACGGTTACCAATTGCGTGCTTTTTGAAAACACCTATGTTGGACAGGGGTGTACCCTTAATTGCGTCGTTTCGGATAAATCGGTCGTGATCGAAGATGGACGCCTTTTATCGGGACACAGCACGATGCCGATGTATATCCCGAAGGATAGGAAGGTGTGATATGCAGAGGATCCTATACGTTGCAAGTGAGGTAAATCCCTTTGCCGCCAGCGGCGGCCTTGGGGATGTGATGGGGGCCCTGCCGCGCGCGGTACGCGCCTCCCTTGGGAAGGATTCCTCAATCGGGGTCATTATGCCGTTCTATGCTTCGATCGGGGAAGACGCGAAAGGGCGTATGAAAAAGATCTGGGAAGGGGTTGTGCCCCTTGCTTGGCGAAGAGCCTACGCCGCGGTATACGAACTGAAAAGGGCGGGTGTTTCCTACTATTTCGTGGACAACAAACGTTATTTTAAGCGGGATTTTCTGTATGGAGAGTACGACGATTGTGAGCGATTCGCCTTTTTCTGCCGTGCGGTGCTCGAATTTGTCGGGCAAAGCGGCCGTATTCCCGACATTCTGCACGCAAACGATTGGCAAAGCGCCCTTACCGTCGTTTATTTAAAAACTCTTTTTCAAGACCACCCAACCCTTTCCCGTATCCGTACCGTTTATACCGTCCATAACATAGAGTTCCAAGGGAAATACGGCAAGGAGGTACTGGGGGACGTTTTGGGCCTTTCCGAAGAGCACGAAAGCTTTTTGGAGTTTGACGGATGCATCAATCTTTCCAAGGGGGCTCTCGTGCTTTGCGACGCGGTAACAACCGTCAGTAAGCGTTACGCCGAGGAGCTCGAGGATCCCTTCTTTTCACACGGCCTTTCCCCGATTGTTTCTATGATAAAGCATAAGCTTACGGGGATCGTTAACGGGCTGGACACCGCTTATTTTTCTCCCGAGAATGGCGAAGAGATCGCCTTCCCTTATAAACCTTCAACGCTTTCTATCGGGAAGAAGGAAAACAAAAAATTCCTTCAAGAGCGTTTAGGGCTTCCGATCAACGAAGAGGTACCCTTGCTTGCCATGGTCACGCGTCTAACAAGGCAAAAGGGCATCGATCTCCTCTTGCATATTCTAAACGAGCTTTTGGAAGAGGATATCCAGTTCGTTCTTCTCGGCTGCGGCGACGCGGATTACGAATATATCCTCGGGGAAATTGCTTCGCGGCATAAGGAAAAGGCCCGTGTGCTTTTATCGTTTGACCGTATCCTTTCCAAACAGATCTACGCGGGGGCGGATCTTTTCTTAATGCCCTCGCAAAGTGAGCCCTGCGGCCTTGCCCAAATGACCGCCTGCCGATATGGAACCGTGCCTATCGTGCGTGCGGTCGGGGGACTTGCAGATACGATCACCCCGTACGGGGAAAGGACAGGAAACGGCTTTGTTTTTTTGAACTATAACGCCCATGATTTCCTCTTTCGCATCAAGGATGCCCTTTCGCTTTACGGGGCGGGGAACTGTGAATGGGAGGAGCTTCGTCGCCGTGCAATGCGAAGCGATTTTTCATGGAAGCGCTCGGCAAACGAATATATAGCGCTTTATCGAAAACTGTAAAGAGTAGGAGAAAAAATGAGCAAAAACAACACAAAAAAGGAAAAACCCTCGCTTTCCCTTCGTATTGAGGGAAAGCTTTTTTCCCGTGGCTATACCCAAAAGGAGGGCGTGGGGCCGCTTCCTTTGTATCAGGCTTCGGTTCAGGCGATCAAGGATATTATGAGAGAGAACCGCCAGCGCTTCAAAAAGCGTGTGACGGCCGCCGAGGGGAAGAAGGTCTATTATTTGTGTATGGAGTTTCTTTTGGGGCGCTCGTTCCGAAATAACGTCATGAATCTCGGCCTTTACGACGAACTTTGCGAATTCTTTTCGTCCTATGGCTATACCTTTGACGAGATCTTTGAAAAGGAGACCGACCCCGGGCTGGGTAACGGCGGTCTTGGGCGTCTTGCCGCTTGCTTTATGGATTCGCTTACCGCCCTTGAATACCCGGCCGTCGGGTACTCGCTTTGCTATGAAAATGGTCTGTTTAAGCAAAGAATTGTAGAAGGAGAGCAGGTGGAGTTGCCCGACGTCTGGAAGTCCTCCGGCGGTGCCTGGCTCGGCCCTCGCCCCGACCGAAGCGTCAGTGTACGCTTTGGCGGACAAATTGAAGAGCGCTGGGAAAGCGGAGCGCTTCGTATCGTGCATTCCGAATACGACGAGGTAAGGGCGATCCCCTACGACGTGATGATCAGTGCCCCCGGTACCGACGCTACCAACCTTTTGCGACTTTGGCGCGCCACCAGCGTAAAACGGCCGAGCGGGGGATACGCCACCCAATCCGAATATCTTTTGGCGCTTTCGGAAAGCGAGAAGGCCGAAGAGATCACAAGGCAGCTATACCCCCCCGATAATCACGACGAGGGAAAGCTTTTGCGTCTGACGCAGCAGTATTTTCTTGTTTCGGCTTCGCTCCAAAGCATCATCGGGGAATATCTCTTGGAGAACGGCTCCTTGCGTGGGTTTTCGGAGGGGGTTGCGATCCATATAAACGATACCCACCCTGCCCTTTGTATTCCCGAGCTGATGCGGATTTTGATGGATACCTATTCGTATACGTGGGAGGCGGCGTGGGAGCTGGTACGCAAGACGGTATCCTATACCAACCATACAGTATTACCGGAGGCACTTGAATGCTGGCGAGTCGATCTTTTTCGCATGAAGCTGCCCCGCCTTTTTACGATCGTCGAGGAGATCAATTCCCGTCTTTGCGCTGACCTTTGGCATCTGTATCCCGGAGATTGGGACCGCATCTCGCGTATGGCCATCGTTGGCTACGGGCAGGTTCGCATGGCCAATCTTTCGGTTTACGGTTCGCATACCGTCAATGGGGTTTCGGCTCTGCATAGCGAGATCTTGAAGAAAAGCGTATTCGCCGATTTTTACCACGCTACCCCTTGGAAGTTTACGAACGTTACCAATGGCGTAGTCCACCGCCGCTGGCTTTGCTACGCCAACCGCGGCCTATCTTCGCTTTTGGATAACACCATCGGTCCTCACTACCGTAAGGAGCCGGAAAGGCTAAGTGATCTTCGGGAATATGCCGACGACAAAGAGGTGCTGTCTCGTCTTTTGTTAATCAAACGCCAAAACAAGGAACGTTTTTCCGCCTTCTCGGTCGCAAGGGGAGAAGAGCCCCTTTGTCCCGATTCGATCTTTGACGTGCAGATCAAGCGTATGCACGAATATAAGCGCCAGCTTTTAAACGTGCTTCGTATTCTTTCGCTGTACGACGAGCTTTGCGAGAACCCCAACGCCGATATCTATCCCACCACCTTTATTTTCGGCGCAAAGGCCGCCCCCGGGTATTATATGGCCAAGCAACTGATCCGCCTTATTTGGTTCATTTCTCGTGAGATACGACAGAACAAATCGGTAAAGGATCGCTTAGCGGTCGTCTTTACCGAGGATTATAACGTAACTGTAGCCGAGGCACTTATTCCCGCTGCCGATATCAGCGAGCAGATCTCACTTGCCGGAAAGGAGGCCAGCGGAACCGGGTGTATGAAGCTGATGATGAATGGCGCCTTAACGCTTGGAACGCTGGATGGGGCAAACGTTGAGATAAGAGAAGCTGTGGGAGAAGAAAATTTTTATACGTTTGGGCTTAATTCGCGTGAGGTGGAGGAGCTGTGGCGAATTGGGTACGACGCCTATGAATATTACCGTATGTCTCCCCGTTTGCAAAATGCCGTTGCACGGCTGAATCGGCCGCTGGGGGGCGAGAGCTTTTCGCATATTGCCGAATATCTCTTGGGGAGAGGGAACAGCTTAGGCGATCCTTATATGTGTCTTGCCGATTTTGAGTCCTACCGTCACGTAAGTGATTTAGCCTTCGCCGATTATCAAAAAAGCTTCGAGTGGAGTCGCCGTTCCCTGATAAATATTGCGGCAAGCGGGCGCTTTTCGGCTGATAACAGCGTAAGGCAATACGCTGAAAGCATCTGGCACCTGCGGCCGATCGGGAGGTAAGGTGAGGGGCCCATCGGTTTTATGGGAAAGGGTTGTCTATGCCCGTGGGGAATGTACGGTTTCGGGGTTTGGGCGTCCTCTTTTCCACCGTTCAATTACGGCGAATGCCCCTCTTTCCTTTACGCTCTCGGTCGATCGCCGTCTTGGCGCCTTCGGGGTAATGCTTCGTATCGGTCGCGAGGGGGCAAAGCCGCTTACAAAAAAGCTTTCCTTTTTCGGCCTTTCGGGGGATCGCGAGCTTTATAGTGCTACGCTTCGCTTTCGGGAATGTGGGCTTTATTTTTACGATTTTTGCGTAAGCACAAAAAGGGGGGCTCTTTATTCGGATAGAGACGCTATAGGGCAGGGCATGCGCTTTTTGCTATCGGAGGGCGGAAGACTCTTTCAGCTTACGGTGACCGATTTTCTTTATCCCGAGCCACGATGGCTATGGGGGGGCGTTATCTATCACGTTTTCGTGGATCGCTTCGCCAAGGGCGGCCGCGTTCCCCTGCGTAGGGATGCGGTCTTGAATCGCGATTGGGAAGGGGGATGCCCCGAGTTTCCCGCTTACCCCGGCGCCCCGCTTCCCAATAACGAGTTTTTCGGGGGGACGCTATGGGGAATCGCCGAAAAGATGCCCTATCTTGCTTCGCTGGGGGTGCGCCTATTATACCTATCCCCCATCTTCAAGGCCTATTCGAATCATAAATACGATACGGGTGATTACAAAAGGATTGATGAAATGTTCGGGGGAGAGAGGGCCTTTTCTCATTTATTGAAGGTCGCCTCCTCCTACGGCATCCGCGTTTTGCTTGACGGGGTCTTTAACCATACGGGGGATGATAGCGTATATTTCAACCGATACGGCCACTACGCAAGCTTGGGGGCTTATCAGAGCAAAAAATCTCCTTATTACGATTGGTATCGCTTCTCGCGCTATCCCGACGAATATACCGCTTGGTGGGGGATCTCGATCCTACCGCGTATTCATCCCTCCGAAAGCAAATCCTGCTACGATTTTTTCGTGGGAAGAGAAGGGGTGATTGCCCATTATGCGCGACTTGGCATCGGTGGCTTTCGTCTGGACGTGGTCGACGAGCTTAGCGACGGTTTCGTGGCCGATATCCGAAAGCGTTTATCCGAAAACGGTCAGGACTGCATCCTTTACGGCGAGGTTTGGGAGGATGCTTCCAACAAGGTTGCGTACGGCGTGCGGAAAAGCTATTACGGGGGGCGCGAGCTTGACGGGGTGATGAATTATCCCTTGCGAGAGGGGCTGATCGCTTATTTCCGATGTGGAGAAACCGATAAGCTTTTCTATGCACTTTGCGAGGTTCTTCCCAATATGCCCAAGCGTATCGCCGACCTTACAATGAATCTGCTTGGGACCCACGACACCGTGCGTATCCTTACTGCCCTTGCGGGAGAGGATCCCGCAGGACACAGCAACGAGGAGCTTTCGCTTATGCGCTTATCAAGCGAAGAGCGAAGCCGCGGTATCCGACTTTTGAAAATGGCGTACCTTACCCTTTCGACATTACCGGGTATCCCGACGATATATTACGGAGACGAGGTGGGATTGGAGGGGTATGCCGACCCCTTAAACCGCCGCCCCTTTCCTTGGAACAGAATGGAAGAAGAGCTGCTTCGGGCGTATCGGTTGATCGGCTCGCTTCGAAGAAGAGAGGCTGCTTACCGTCGCGGTGAATTCTTCTTGCTTCATCTTTCAAAAAAATATCTGATCTTTTCGCGTCGCGACCGAAAAAGAGAGCTGCTTACCGTCATTAACCGAAGTGAGGAAGATTTGCTTTTGCGCTTTGAAAAGCCGGTTAAGGAAGCACTTTTTGGCAAGCAGTCGGGGAGAAAAATACGCGTGGAAAAAGAAAGCGGGAGCGTGCTGATCGCCCCCTTGAATTGCAAAGTGTTTTTTACTGAATAAGGGAAAAAGCCGCATATTGACGAAATATGCGGCTTTTTTTAAAGAAGCAGCCCCGACAGCGTTTTCAAAAAGGCATCTACCTCCCGTTCGGTGTTGAAAAAGCCGAGGCTTGCGCGCACCGTACCCGTCTTTTCGGTACCGATCGCTTGGTGCGCGAGCGGGGCGCAATGATACCCCCCTCGTACCGCGATCCCCTCTTTGGCAAGCAACGAAGCGATAAGATCGACCTTTTTATCCCGATGGAAGAAGGAAATGACGCCCCCTTCGTTTTGCGGCTCTATAACCGTTATCCCCTTTATGACCGAAAGCCCCTCGCAAAGCCTTTTTCGAAGCGCGGCTTCCTTTTGCGCTACGGCGTCGATCCCGATCCTTTGCAGGGCGCGAAGCCCACCGAGCAGGGCGCCGATGGCGGGGGTCGGCGGCGTGCCCGCCTCGAACCGCTCGGGCGATTTCTTCGGCATGAGGGGGGAGAACGAGGATACGCCGCTCCCCCCTTCGATAAGGGTGGAGACCCTTTGGGGGCTTCTTAGGATCGCAAACCCCAGCCCCGCGATCCCGAAAAGCCCCTTATGGGCGGGGGCGCAGTAGGCATCGTAATAGATTTCTTCAAGAAGCGGCGGGCGGTGTCCCGCCCCTTGCGAGCCGTCGATAATAAAAGAAAGCCCTTCTTTTTTGCAAAAGGCGCCGATCTCTTTGATCGGCAACGCCCGCCCCGTTACGTTGCTGACCTCGGTGGCGATCACCGTGGTCGTCGTGCTTCTGCGCTCTGCTTTTATATTTTCGATCAGATCGCCCTTCGTAGAAAAGACCGAATAGCGGCACCGTCCCTCTTTATACAGCTTAAAGACAGGGCGGAAGGTGGCGTTATGCTCTAAATCGCTGATAAGGATATGCGACCCCTTCTTCGCCATGCCCTTTATTGAAAGGTTCAAGGCGGAGGTGGCGTTTAGTGAAAAAACGACGTTTTCGGGCGCGCCGCTGCCGAAAAGCTCGGCGATCAAAGCGCGGCAATCGTAGATCGCCTCGGCCGCCGCAAGAGAAGGCTCGTGAGCGCCGCGTCCCGGATTTCCCACGCACTCGGAAAGCACGCGCGAAAGCTCGGCGTAGGTTTCGGGCGGCTTTGGAAAGGAGGTGGCGGCATTGTCAAAATAGATCATTTTTCATCCTTTACAGATCGGTATTCGATACGGCTTTCCCGCAGGACGGTGATGGCTTGTAAAAGACGGTCCTCGGGGATCTCGATCCCGTAGACGCACCCCTCGTTTTCCCCGCCGTCGGTCTTGATAAGCCCCGCGTGGATCCCACGAAGGGAAAGCTGTCGGCGCGCCTTCATGGCGTAGGTGATAGAGCCAATGCGTATTTTTTGCATCGACGGAATCAACTCCTTTCTCGGTACGCATTATCAGTATATGCGAAAAGGGGGTGTCCGTTCGGCCGAAAGCGCGAAAAAAAGAGGCGCGCCCTATGGACAATTTGGAAAAACTGTGTTATACTATATTAGATTTATTAAGAAACAGAGATAAAGTATGAAGATCGTCAATTTATACCCCGGCTCCTTTGCCTCGGTCTGCTATCTTGTGACCGATGATAAAAAGAGCGAGGCGTACGTGATCGACCCGTCGGCAGACCCCTCGGTTGCCAAGGCCCGTCTTTTAGGCGAGCTGCCGCCCATTAAAGGAATCTTGCTGACACACGCCCATTTCGATCATATGCTGGCGCTTGAGGCGTGGCGTCGGTTTACCGATGCGCCGGTTATGGTCATGGCAGAGGATGCCGAGGCCTTTACCGATTCCTACAAAAACGGCTATCGCTACTTTTTCGAAGAGGATCTTACCTTTTCACCGCCCGATCTTTTTTTGGGCGATGGGCAGAGCTTGCCCTTCGGTAATGAACGCCTAACCGTCATTCATACCCCGGGGCATACCAAGGGCTCTTGCGTGTTCGATAGCGGAGAGGTTCTTTTTACGGGGGATACGGTGTTTGACGGGGGCGGCTACGGCCGTACCGATCTTTACGGCGGTAACGCCGATGCGCTTTTTGAATCGTTGCGCCGCTTACTCCTTCTTTGGGGAGAGCGGGCCGTCTACCCCGGGCACGGCAACCCTACGCGCCTTTCTCTTTGTCGCGAGCATTTTAAGCATTTAATTGTGTGAGGATATCAAAATGGAAGAAGTCATTCAATCGAATTTTATTCACGACATCATTGATAAGGATCTTAGTGATAATCCCGAATTGAAGATCCATACCCGCTTCCCGCCCGAGCCGAACGGCTATCTGCATATCGGCAGCGCGAAGGCGATCTGGATCAACGCCAATACCGCGAAGAAATACGGCGGTCTTTTTAACCTGCGCTACGACGACACCAACCCCGCCAAGGAGGATAACGAGTACGTCGAATCGATCTACCGCGATCTTACCTGGCTCGGTTGCCGGCCGAGCGGCGGCATCTTCTACGGCTCGGATTATTTCGATAAATGCTACGAGTTCGCCATTCAGCTGATCAAGGACGGTAAGGCCTACGTATGCGACCTTTCGCCCGACGAGATGCGCGAATATCGCGGTACGCTTACCGAAGCGGGGAAGAATAGCCCTTATCGCGACCGCTCGGTTGAAGAGAATCTTGCGCTTTTTGAAAGAATGAAGAACGGCGAATTCCCCGATGGGGCCAAAACGCTTCGCGCCAAGATCGATATGGCCTCGCCCAATATGAATCTGCGCGACCCCGCGATCTATCGCATCGTTCACACCGATCACCACCGTCAGGGCAACAAGTGGTGCATCTATCCACTGTATGACTACGCCCACCCGATCCAGGATGCGCTTGAAGGCATCACCCACTCGCTCTGCTCGATCGAGTTTGAAAACCACCGCCCGCTTTATGACTGGGTGGTCGATAATATCGGTTTTGAAAAGAAGCCGCACCAGTACGAGTTTGCCCGCCTGAATGTGACCCACACGGTCATGAGTAAGCGGTATCTCCGCCAGCTGGTTGAGACCGGCCTTGTCGACGGATGGGACGATCCGCGTATGCCCACCCTTTGCGGCCTGCGCCGCCGCGGCTATACCCCCGAAGCGATCTTTGATTTCGTAGAGCGCGCGGGCGTCGCGAAGGCTTATAGCGTCGTTGATTACGAGCTGCTTGAGCATTGCATTCGTGAAGAGCTGAACGAGAAGGCCCCCCGCCGTATCGCCATTCTTCACCCCATCAAGGTCGAGATCGTCAACTATCCCGCCGATAAGACCGAATATTTTGAGGTCTCTAACCATCCCTTCCACCCCGAGGCGGGTACCCGCAAGCTTCCCTTTACGAGAGAGCTTTATATCGACGCAGACGATTTTGCCGAGGTTCCGCCCCCGAAGTTCTTCCGCATGAAGCCCGAGGGCGAGGTTCGCTTGATGGGCGCTTATATCGTGAAGTGCCAAGAGATCGTCAAGGATGGAAACGGTAAGGTTGTGAAGATCCTTTGCACCGCGGATCTTGAAACCGGAAACGGCACCCCCGCTGACGGAAGAAAGGTCAAGGGTACCATCCATTGGCTTTCGGCCGATTCCGCCACCCCCATCGACGTAAAGCTCTACGATCATCTTTTCACCATCGAAAACGTTGCCGATATCCCCGAGGGGAAGGGCTACGGCGATTATCTGAACGAGGATTCGGTCGCTACTCTCCACGCCTTTGGCGAGCCCTCGCTTGGTGACGCAGAGCCGGAAGATAAGTTCCAATTCGTTCGAACCGGCTATTTTGTAAAGGACACCAAGCACGAAAATACGTATAACCGTATCGTCGGCTTAAAGGATAGCTACAAAGCATAAAGGAAAAAGCGGCGAAGCATTTCGCCGCTTTTACATATAACGATGAAGCTTTTTGAAAAACTCTTTTCGCTTTTATACGTCCCCCGTTGCGTGGGGTGTGAAGCGCCGCTTCCGATCGGGGGCGGGGCGATGTGCGAAGAATGTCGCCTTGCCTTTCTTCGGGAAAGGGGAGAAGCTTGCCCCACCTGTAATCTTGCGGCAAAGGATTGCCTTTGCGCAGAGAAGTCCTTGGAGGCAAAAGGGATAAAGGCGGTTCATAAATGCTTTCTTTATCATGCAACCGAGCATGAGCGTGTTACGAATCGCGCGCTTTACCGCTTAAAGCACAAGGGGGATCCTATGATCCTTGATTTCTTTGCCCGCGAGATGGCTAATACCCTTTCTCCGCTTTTTACCGAGGAGAAGGATAAATACGTCATAACCTTTGCGCCGCGCTCGCGCCGTGCCATACGGCAGGATGGATTTGACCATATGGAATTACTCGCAAAAAGGGTGGCCAAGCTTCTTTCTGTCTCCTTTATGAAAACGCTTGACCGCCGCGGCGGAAAAGAACAAAAGCGCCTTTCAAGGAAAGAACGCTTTTTGAATATGAAGGATGCGTATGCGCCGAAAAAGGGCGTGCTTCTTCACGGAAAGCGCGTGATCGTACTTGACGATATCACGACCAGCGGCGCAACTCTTTTATCGGTTGTTTCCGCCTTGCGGCGAACAGGCGCCCGTGGGGTGAAGGTTGCCGTCCTCGGCGCAACGCCGCTTTATGTGCGCCACGCCGAGAAAAAACGCCGATAGATCAAGGATTTAAAAGCGTTTTCGGCAGGCGGCGCTTATGCTCGCTTCTTGCGTGATAGCGCTCGATAATAGCGGCGGCTTCCGCCGATATGGGCTTGCCCTCCATATAATCGCTGACCTCTTGGTAGCTGACACCCATATCCGCCTCGTCGGTCTGGCCCTCAAAAAGGCCGGCCGAGGGGGCTTTTTCTATGATGCGAGAAGGGGCGCCAAGATAGCGCAAAAGCTCGTAAATCTCGCTGACCGAAAGATCGGCCACGGGATTGAAGTCGCTGCCGCCGTCGCCCCATTTCGTAAAATATCCCATAAAGATCTCGCACTTGTTGCCGGTGCCGGCGACGAGGCGGTTCTCGGCGGCGCCGATGGTATAAAGCGTCGTCATACGCAGGCGGGGGGCGATGTTGATAAGCGCCGCGCGGTTCGGCTCGGTGATCCCCGAAAGGGCGTTAAGAAGAGCCTCTCTCGTTTCGGTCAGATCGACCGTGCGGGTCTCAATATCAAATTTTTCGGCAAGCGCCAAAGCGTCCTCGCGGTCGCTGCCGTAATTCTGCTTCGAGGAGCAGGGAAGAATGACCCCCACCGTATTGGGGCAGGCGAGCTTACAAAGGATACCGACGAGGGCGCTGTCCTTGCCTCCGCTGTTTCCAAATACGATTCCTTCGGCGTGCGCTTCTTTAAGGGCGTTTTGGATAAAAGCAACGCGCGCTTCGATTTCGGTTTTGCAGTCTTTCATAAAAATCTCCGTTTTTTGGTCTTTTCCTTTATTGTACCGCAACTTGCGGGAAAAATCAACCTTTTGAAGAAAAACGCCCTACGCTTCGGAAAAATCGGTACGGATCTCTTTTTTACAGCCGGGGGGCGAATAGATCCAATGCGAAAGATGCGCGGTCTTTTCGGGATCGACGTAATAAGTAAAGCCTTTATCCTTTTTCTCGCTTCCCGTATCGATAACGATCAGCTTGATCTTCATTTTGTCGGGCAAAATGCTTTTGATGTAGACCGCCGCCGTATCCCCCTCGTACACCTCGGATTTTACCTCGGCGAGCCCCGCTAAATTGGGGGCAAGCTCAACGAAAATACCGTAGCTTTCCACGCTTCGTACGATTCCAGTTACGGTTTGCCCGGGGGAAAAGCCTGCGGCGTTTTCCTCCCACGTACCGAGAAGCTCGCGGTGGGTCACGTAGATCTTTCCCTCCTCGTCCACCGATTTTACAACGGTATAGATCTTATCCCCCACCGAAAAGCGGTCGCTTGGGTGGGAAATACGCGATACCGAAATGCAATCAATCGATAAAAGCGAAACGATGCCGCAGCCAATATCTACGAACGCCCCGAAATTCTCCATATGCGTAATGCGAGAGGGGATAATGTCCCCCGCTTCAAGCGTGCTTATATACTGATCGTAGCATTCGATCTGCGCCGCGCGCCTTGAAAGGACCGCTACCGTTTTTCCTTCCTCGTTCTTCGAAAAGCCGACCACCTTGAAGCAAACCGGCTTTCCCACACGCGTCAAGACCGCGATATCCTTGATCGCCTCGCCCCGCCGACAGTATTGCACCTCTTCCTTCTTCATAAGGGCGGGGATGCCGCAAAAATCAAAATGAAGTGTAAGCTCGCCGTCGCATAAAAGCGCGACGGCCTCCAAAATAATCCCTTTTTCCATCGCCCTTCCGAGCCCCTCGTAGGAGGAGAGAAGCGTGTGGTTTTCGATCTCCTGCATGCGGATTCCTTCGGGTGTATAGTGATTCATCGTGTACCTCTTTCTTTTTTGTTTTCATATATTTCCAGTTTATGAAAGAAAGAGGAGCTTTAGAAGAAAAAGCCGTTTGCTTTTTGGCAAACGGCTTTTTGAAACACTTTCGAAGCGGGTAGAAGAGCTCTGTATTAAAGGGTGCCCGAAGAACCGAGAACGTTCTGGATCTTGTGGGTGACCATCTTCTTGACCTCGGCTCTTGCGACCTTAAGATACTCTCTGGGGTCGAAGGCTTCGGGCTTCGCGGCAAAGACACGGCGGATACCGGCGGTCATGGCCAGACGGATGTCCGAGTCGATGTTGATCTTGCAAACGGCCATCTTCGCCGCGCGACGGAGTTGCTCTTCGGGAATACCGACGGCATCGGGCAGCTTACCGCCGAGAGCGTTGATCTCGGACACGCACTCGTGCGCAACGCTGGAAGCGCCGTGAAGAACGATGGGGAATCCGGGAAGTCTTTTGCCGACTTCCTCAAGAATATCAAAGCGAAGAGGCGGAGGAACGAGAACACCATGCTCGTTTTTGGTGCATTGCTGCGCGGTGAACTTGTACGCGCCGTGAGAGGTACCGATGGAGATCGCGAGCGAGTCAACGCCCGTACGGGAAACGAACTCCTCAACCTCTTCGGGCTTCGTATAGGAGGAATGCTCGGCTACGACGTCATCCTCAACGCCGGCAAGAACACCCAGCTCACCCTCGACTACGACGCCATGAGCGTGAGCGTATTCAACGACCTTCTTCGTGAGGGCGATGTTGTCCTCGAAGGAATGGTGAGAGCCGTCGATCATAACCGAGGTAAAGCCCCCGTCGATGCAGGATTTGCATACCTCAAAATCAGCGCCGTGGTCAAGATGAAGCGCAAGATCAATCCCGCTGTCCTCAACCGCCGCCTTTGCAAGAGCCATAAGGTACGCGTGCTTTGCGTACTTTCTTGCCCCCGCGGATACCTGAAGGATAACCGGAGACTTTTCTTCTGCGGCTGCTTCGGTGATAGCCTGAATGATCTCCATATTGTTGATGTTGAAAGCGCCGATGGCGTAGCCGCCCTTATAAGCGTCTTCAAACATTTTTTTGGTGGTAACAAGTGCCATTTTGATACTCCTTTTATCTTATTCAAAATTTCCACTCATTACTATAACACAAAACAAAAGGAAAATCAAGGGCAAGATAAAAGAAACTTCATGGAGATCAAAAAAATTCGGGAAGAGCCCCGCCGGTCTCGGTATCGGCGCGGGGAGATGTATCGACGGCGGCAGGGGCCGAAAGACCGAAGCTTACCGAAATGGCGTTGTTTACCTGTTGCATGGCGTCCTCGTCGAGATGCCCCATTTTTTCGCGAAGACGGCGCTTGTCTAATGTCCGTATCTGCTCCAAGAGAATAACCGAATCCTTGGAAAGCCCTACCTTTCCGGCATAGACCTCAATATGGGTAGGTAACTTGTTTTTTCCCATACGGCTTGTGATCGCCGCCGCGATCACGGTGGGGCTGTATCGGTTTCCGATATCGTTTTGTATGATGAGGACGGGGCGAAGTCCTCCTTGCTCACTGCCGACCACGGGGCTCAGATCAGCGTAGTATATGTCCCCTCTTTTTACGTTCATAACCCGTTTTCGTGCGAACGAAATCCTTTCTTTGCGGTTGCTTTTATTTTTTCCGCAAGCAACCATTTTTAGTCATAAAAAGCAAAAAATGCGGTCATTTTCATTCTATGTTTTTGCTGTAAGATGCGACAAAAGAAAAAACAGCATAACCGAAGCTATGCTGTTTTTTTCAATCAGTGATGCTCGCTTTTGTTGAGTCCTTCTTCGTCCTCCGTACGGAAGAGAAGCGAAATGCACCAAAGCCCCGCAAGCGCGACGACGATATAGATGATGCGCGCCAGAAGCGAGGCGCTGCCACCGCTGATCCAGGCAACCGCATCAAATTGAAAAAGCCCGATGCTTCCCCAGTTCAGGGCGCCGATGATCGCAAGGATCAGGGCAATCTTATCCATAACCATTCGGTATATCTCCTTTCAAGCAATTGCTCTGCTTCCTATTGTGCGCAAAGCCGCGGCTTTTATACGTCCTCAAAGGAAGGAATGAAATTTCCAAAATGCTCTTTCATTTTTAAAAGCGCTTTTTTTTCGATTCGGCTGACATAGGAGCGAGAGATCTTCATCGCGCTTGCCACCTCTCGTTGGGTAAGGGGCGGTTTTTTGGAAAGACCGTAGCGCAAAACGATCACCTGTCTTTCGCGCTCGTCCAAGACCTCGTCGATCAATCGGTACGCCTTTTCGGCGTGGATCTTGATATCAAGATCCTTCGTGATGTTTTCGTCGGTGCTGATCACGTCTCCGTAGGTCAAGGGATTTCCGTCTCGGTCTACGTCGATGGTTTCGTTGATCGATACCTCGCAGGAAAGCTTTTTCTGCGAGCGGAAAAACATCAGGATCTCATTTTGAACGCATTTTGCGGCGTAGGTAGCAAAGCGGGCGCCGTTTTCGGGCTTGAAGGAATCAATCGCCTTGATAAGCCCAAGGCTTCCGATCGAAACCAGCTCATCCGGATTTTGGTAGGACGTATAATATTTTCTGACGATATGGGCAACAAGGCGCAGATTATGCTCAATCAAGCGCTGCCTTGCCGCCCCATCCCCCTTTTTCATTTTGACGAAAAGCTCCTTTTCCTCGGTGATATCCAAGGGTGGGGGGAAGCTTTGCGGGCTTCCGATCCCAAGCAAAAGCGAAACCAGATGAAACGCCGAGGAAGAAAAGGTGTATGCCATAAAAAAGCCCCCTTCGTATACTGCTATTTCGGCGGTGAAGCCGTACGGTAAACAGTATATGAGGGGGGTGGCTTGTTTCTTGTTCTCTTGCCCGTATGCTTTTATTCTTCCGTAGGGAGAAGAGGGGAGAGCGCATAGCCCTTTCCTTGGCGGTATAAGATAACAGGCGCCCCAAAGGCTTTCTTTGAAAGGCGGTTGACCGAAGAGATATGCATGCGTACGCTTCCCGTCTTTCTTTTGGTCGCGGGATTGCCGCAAAAGGTCGCCAGCTCCTCGGTCGGCACCGCTTCGGGATAACGCTCGCCAAGATAGCGAAGGATCAAAAGCTCGTTGATCGATACCGTTACGGGCACGGTATAAATGCAGCAATTCGTCAAATGAAGATTGAGAATAAGCGGCCCCGCGTGCAGGTCGGCAAGGTCACGCCCGTTCTTTAACCGATAGATCTCAAAAAGCGTTTCGGCTACGTGGATCGGGGCAACGGGCGAAAGAAGAATATTGTCAACGAAGGGGAGAAATTTTTCGGCCAGCGCATCGGCCCTCTCCTTGGGAAGCGCTACGACGAGAGGGAGGGCGGGAAAGGCTTCTCTTATGCGGCGGCAAAGCGAAGAAGCGCCCGCCGTCTGATCGGCGTTCGGTAAAAGAACGGCGTCGACCGTATGCTCTTTGAGAAACGAGAGCGCCCCACGGGCGCCCACTGCCGCCGTCGGCAAGCCAAGATGATAAAAGCGCACGGATAGATCAAAAAGCGCCCCTTTCGTGTTGTCGATCAATAGGATCATAGCATTCCTCTCAAGGTCGTTTTCTATATGATAGCACATTTTTCTTTGAAAGAAAAGCGTTTCGCGAATAATTGCGAATTGACTTTTGTAAGCGCATATGGTAAGATAAAAATGAAAATAAGAAAAGAGAAAAGGGCAGAGTATGAAAACGGTTTTGATCAACGGCGGCTCCCGCGGGATCGGGGCGGCGGCGGTGCGCGCCTTCAGTAAGGCGGGGTACGCGGTCGCTTTTACCTATTTACATTCCCGCGAAGAGGCCGAAAAGCTATCCAAGGAGTGCGGGGCGCTTGCCATACAGGCCGATTCCTCGTCTTCCTCCGCCGTTCGGGCCGCGGTCAGCGAGGCAACCGCCTATCTTTCGCATATTGACGTGTTGGTCAATAACGCCGCTATTTCCTCGTTTTCTCTTTTCACCGAGATCACCGACGAGGATTTTGCGCGCATATTCGCTGTAAACGTAAACGGTCCCTTTTACTATACCAAGGCGGTCCTTCCCGATATGATCAAGCGCAAATCGGGGCGTATTATCAACGTCTCGTCGATCTGGGGGCAGGGGGGTGCCTCGTGCGAGGTACATTATTCGGCCACCAAGGCGGCCCTTATCGGTCTTTCGCGCTCGCTCGCCAAGGAGGTTGGCCCCTCGGGTATCACGGTCAATTGCGTTGCCCCCGGTGTGATCGATACCGATATGAACCGCCGTCTTGACGAAGAAGCCAAAAGGGCGCTTTGCGAGGAAACGCCGCTTGGGCGTATGGGAACGCCCCGCGAGGTAGCCGAGGCCATTTTGTATCTTGCGGGGGAGAACGCCTCGTTCATCACCGGTCAGGTCTTGACGGTCGACGGCGGATTTCTTCTTTAAAATATTCGGGAAAATCTTTTTTTCCTATTGCATATCTTTTTATTATCTGTTATACTATATATTGTGTTATTCCAAGGGTCGGATAGGACCATACTGGCCGGGGCGGTAGCGGTGCCTTGTACCTGAAATCCGCTATAGCAGGGGTGATTTCCGTATAGAGGGGCCGGTTTGTGCAGTCTGCGCTTTGCGCGGCTTACGGTGACGGATGGGTCTTGTGCAATCGGGTGCTGTGAACCATGTCAGGTGGGAGACCAAGCAGCATTAAGCAGTTTCCCCGATGTGCCGCAGGGTTGCCTGTCCCGAGTGGGCGGCAGGGCTTCCGTGCATAGATTCGGTTTCGACATTACGGTGTATGGTCTTATCCGGGCCTTGGAATAAAACGCCCTGGGCTCGTCCCGTGGGGACCCCCACGAATGACGGCCCTTTTTTTACGGAGGATTTTATGTATCGAGCGCTGTACCGAAAATATCGACCGGTCGACTTTGACGACGTTTGGGGTCAAGACGGGGTCACCGATATTCTGAAATATCAGGTAGCAAACGGGAAGATCAACCATGCCTACCTTTTTTGCGGTTCGCGCGGTACGGGTAAGACCAGTAGCGCCAAGATCCTAGCCAAGGCGGTCAACTGTCTTTCCCCCAAGAACGGAAACCCTTGCAACGAGTGCGCCGCTTGCCGATCTGTCGACGAGGGGCTTGCTACCGACGTTGTGGAGATGGACGCGGCGAGCAACACCGGCGTTAACGACGTGCGCGATATCCGTGACGAGATCGTTTTCACTCCGGCTGAGCTTCGCTATCGCGTGTATATCATCGACGAGGTACATATGATGAGCGGAAGCGCGTTCAACGCGCTTTTAAAAACACTGGAAGAGCCGCCCTCTCACGTTATCTTTATTTTGGCGACGACCGAGCTGCATAAGCTTCCAAGTACCATCGTTTCGCGGTGTCAGCGCTTCGATTTCAAGCGGATCTCCAACGCGGTTCTTGCCAAGCGCCTTCTGTATATTGCGAAAAAAGAGGATATTTCCTTGACCGAGGGGGGCGCGCGCCTTTTGGCAAGGCTTGCCTTTGGCGGTATGCGCGATGCGATCAGCCTTTTAGAGCTTTGCGCGGGGAAAAAGGAAACGATCGACGAAGAGCTGGTCTTTTCCACCTGCGGCGCGGGGGATAAAGAAAGCATTTACCGCCTCGTGGAAGCGGTGCAGAAAAAGGATTACGATACCCTTTACGGAAAAATACACGAGCTTGTGATGTCCTCCCGCGATATTTCGGTATTCTGGCAGGATCTCATTGATTGCTATCGGGATATGATGGTCTTGAAAACCGCCAAAAACGGCGCTTCTTATCTCGATCTTACCGATAGCGAGACCGAACGCCTGTCGGCCCTTGCCGCCCCTCTTCGGATGGAGCAGATGGTGTACCACACCCGCGTTTTGGAGGATGCGCTTTCGGCGATGCTGCGCTCTCCCCTTTCGCGGCGCTCGATTGCCGAGCTTGCCTTGACCCGCTTGTGCGAGCCGCAGCTCTCCACCAGCCCCGAAAGCCTCGTTTTACGTATAAGCGAGCTGGAAAGGCGATTGGTCGCCCTTCAAAGCGGCGCCTTTGTTCCCCCATCTCCCACCACCTCAACGGCCGAAGCGGTTGAAGAATCCCCGATAAAGAGGGAAGAGCGAGTCGCGGCGGCCGAGAAAGCCCCCGCCACCGCGCCTACCCCCGCGGTTAAAGCCCCTTCACCCGAAAACGGCTCGCAATACCGCCCCTTCGCCGCTTGGCGCGAGGTAATGGATGAGCTGATAAGGGCTCAACGCAGCCTTGCGGGTACCTTAAAGGGCTCCTCTGCCTATCTTTCGGGAGAAGGCAATCTTCTCATTCGCGTCGGCAACCCCTTTTTCGTCGGAATGCTGAAAAGCGAAAACGTGCTGACCTCGATCCGTACCGCTTCTTCTATGATTGCGGGGATCACGGTGCGCGAAATTCTTTTTGAAACCGAAGACGCCCCCTCGGGTCATACGATCATCGATGAGCTTGAGGCGGCCTTGAAAGATAAATAAGAAAGGAATAAGAAAAATGAAAGTAAGAATTCCTCAGGGCGGCGGCATGGCCGATATGCTGAAGCAGGCCCAGAAAATGCAACAGGATATGCAAGAAAAGCAGGCGGAGCTGGAGGCCGCGGAATATACCGTATCGGCCGGCGGCGGCGCCGTTACCGTCCGCATCAGCGGTAAAAAGGAGATCCTTGCCCTCGATATTGCCGAAGAGATCGTCGATCCCGACGATATCGAAACGCTTTCCGATATTCTTATGGCCGCGATCAACGAGGCGATCCGTAAGGTAGAGGATGCCGCGGGTGAAGAAATGGGTAAGATCACGGGGCAGATGAATCTGCCCGGAATGCCGGGGCTGTTTTAATGCAGGAATATATTGAGCCCCTGCAACGGCTTATCGAGCAGTTTCGCCGAATCCCCGGCGTTGGCGGGAAAAGCGCCGTGCGTATGGCCTTTTCGGTGCTTTCCTTTTCCGAGGAGGAGGCCGACGCCTTTGCCGAAGCGATTCACGACGCCAAGCACAAGATCCGTTCTTGTCGCGTTTGCGGAAACATCACGGTTGGCGAGCTTTGCCCCGTGTGCGCCGACCCCGAACGGGATCGGGGGCTCGTTTGTGTTGTTGAGCAGGCAAGAGATATCTTAGCCTTTGAGCGGGTGCGGGAATACCGCGGCCTTTACCACGTTCTCGGCGGCGTGCTTTCCCCGATGAACGGTATTACGCCCGACAGCCTTCGTATCAGCGAGCTTGTTGAGCGGGTGAAAAACGAAGAGATCCGCGAGATCATCGTGGCCACCGACCCCGACGTAGAGGGAGAAGCGACAGCTATGTACATAGCCAGAATCCTTGCGCCTTACGAAGTAAAGATCACGCGCCTTGCCTACGGGATCCCCGTTGGCGGAAACCTTGAATACACCGACGAGGTTACCCTGAACCGCGCCCTTCAAGGAAGGAGGGATCTGTCGTGATGAAAGCAAACCGATTTTTCAGTCTGTTTCTGGCGCTGCTTCTCAGCGTTGGCGGCCTTTTCGGCTGCGCCCCGCTTACGCCGGGCGATACCACAACGGCGCTGACGACGGCCGCCGTTACCACCACCGTCACCACTACCGCCACCGTTACAACGGCGGTTACCCCGCCGCCCGCCGTCAGCGGTAGCTTGGAGATCACCTTTTTGGACGTGGGGCAGGCCGATTGCGTTCTGCTTCGAAGCGAGAACCATACGATCCTTATCGATACCGGCTACAAAAAGAATGCCGTCACCGATAAGATCATCGACCACCTTACAGGTCTTGGGATCACGAGCATCGATTACCTGGTTCTTACCCATCCGCACGCCGACCATATCGGCGGCGCGCCCGATATTATCAATACCTTTACGATTGAAAATTGCTTGATGCCCGACGCTGTTGCCACCACCAAGATCTTCGAGGATACGCTTGACGCGCTTGAAAGCCGTGACGTTAACGTCATAGAAGCAGTAGCCGGAAACCGTATCACGCTTTCGGATATGGTGTTGGAGATCTTGGCACCGCGTGCCAAGGATTACAGTGAGGTCAACGATTACAGCGCGGTGATTCGCGTCCTGTTCGGGGAAACCGCCCTGATGATGACGGGGGATGCCGAGCTGCTTTCCGAAGGGGAAATGCTGCAAAGCTTTGGGAGTGAAGGCTTGAAGGCCGATCTATTAAAGGTAGGCCACCACGGCTCCACGACCTCCAGCGGAAGCGCGTTTTTATCCGCCGTTGATCCCGATTTTGCCGTGATCAGTGCGGGGGAAGGGAACAGCTACGGCCATCCGCACGATGAGATCGTCGAACGCCTGACTGACGCGGGGATCGAAATCTACCGCACCGATCTTCACGGTACGATCGTTTTTGTAAGCAACGGTACGGAAATTTCCCTTCTTTCCAAAGAAAAGTAAAACAAAAAAGGCAGCTCGGTTTGAAGCTGCCTTTTTTCTTCAATATAACTTGTATTTTAAACGCAGATTGTCGGCGATCATCGCGATAAATTCGCTGTTGGTCGGCTTGCCGCGGTTGCCTTGAATGGTATATCCGAAATAAGAGTTAAGCGTATCAATGTCGCCGCGGTCCCACGCGACCTCGATCGCGTGGCGGATCGCGCGCTCGACGCGGCTGGTGGTCGTCGCATATTTCTTGGCGACCGAGGGGTATAATATCTTCGTCACGGAATTAATGATCTCGTTATCGTTGATCGTCATAATGATCGCGGTACGCAAATACTGATAGCCCTTGATATGCGCGGGGATCCCGATCTGGTGGATGATGCGCGTGACCTGCGTTTCGATCTCGTGGCTTCCGGGCTTATCGCCGTCCTCCTGCGGTTTTTCAACCGCCTTTCCGTCCCGCGCGGCGAAAAGCGCCTCCATCTCCCCGATCAGCGTGCGGCAATCGTAGGGCTTCAGAATACAGTAATCGGCCCCCGCCGCCGTCGCCTCCACGAAAATGTTTTGATTGGAGATCATCGAAACCAGAATGAAGATCGGTGCCTTTCCGCCGGGGAAGCGAAGCGAGCGCGCGTTGCGAATGACCCCGATCCCGTCCATTTTAGAGAGCCATAGATCGGCGATCACGCAATCGGGCGCGGTGCGGTTGATCTTCAAAAGCGCTTCTTCGCCGTTCGTTGCTTCGTCGATCGCGCGATAGCCGGCTTTTTGAAGGTTTTCCCGAAGAGTGCGGCGCGCATCCGGGCTTTCGTCCGCGATCAAAATCTTTTTTGTTACGTCCATAGAAAAATACTCCTTTATTGGAAAAAATTGGATTATCTCTATTCTACCACATTTTTCCAGAAATAGCAACGTTTAATCCCCCAAATAATTGCCAAATTTTTCTATTTTTTGTTGGTGAACCTATACAAATCGGGCTTTTTGCGCCATTATGGGCGTAGGAAATGGAGAAAAAGCGGGGAAGAGGGGATAAAAGAATAACAAGGGGAGAATAATCTTTTAACGGTTTGTAAAAGCGAAAAAACAAAAGGAAAAAAATCAGAAAATTGCTTGCAAAACGAAAAGTCCTATGATATAATGTAAAATGTAGGAATTTGTGATAAATTTCATTTACTTAAAGTAAGGAGAGAGAAAATGACCAACAACAAGTATATCAATCAGTGGATTGATGAAATGGCCGCTCTGACCACGCCGGACAGCATCGTTTGGTTCGATGGGTCCGAGGAGCAGATTGCCGCTCTGCGTGAGCAGGCTTGCTCGACCGGAGAGCTGGTTCGCCTGAACCAGGATCTGCTTCCCAACTGCTATCTGCACCGCACCGCCGTTAACGACGTTGCCCGTGTAGAAGGCAGAACCTTTATCTGCACCCGTAAGAAAGAGGATGCGGGTAATATCAACAACTGGATGGATCCCGTTGAATGCTACGCTAAGCTGAAAAAGCTTTACGCCGGCTCGATGAAGGGAAAGACGATGTACGTCATTCCTTACGCCATGGGTCAGGTCGGTTCCGACTTTGCCAAGTACGGCGTCGAGCTGACTGACTCGATCTACGTTGTTCTCAACATGCAGATCATGACCCGCGCCGGTAAGCACGTTCTGGACGCTATGCCTAACGACGATAGCTTTGTTAAGGGTCTTCACGCCACCGCTACCCTCGATCCCGAGAACCGCTATATCTGCCATTTCCCCGAGGATAACACGATCTGGAGCGTTAACTCGGCTTACGGCGGAAACGTTCTTCTCGGTAAGAAGTGCTTCGCGCTTCGTATCGCTTCGTACCTCGGCCGCAAAGAGGGCTGGATGGCTGAGCATATGCTGATCCTCGGCCTTGAAAATCCCGAAGGCGAAGTGAAGTATATCGCCGCCGCGTTCCCCTCTGCCTGCGGTAAGACCAACCTTGCCATGCTGATCCCGCCCGAATACTACACCAAGCAGGGCTACAAGATCTGGACGGTTGGCGACGATATCGCCTGGCTCCGCGTTAAGGACGGCACGCTCTACGCGATCAACCCCGAGAACGGCTTCTTCGGCGTTGCCCCCGGCACCAACGAGCATTCGAACCCCAACGCGCTGCACACCACGGTTCGCGACACCATCTTTACCAACGTCGGTCACGATCTCGACAACAACTCGGTATGGTGGGAAGGGCTTGACAACAATCCTCCCAAGAACTGCATCAACTGGAAGGGCGAGCAGTGGGATTACCGCAAGTACGACAAGGCCGATAAGATCAACACCTCCGCGGCGCATCCGAACTCCCGCTTCACCGCGATGGCGGCTAACTGCCCCTGCATCTCGAAGGAATTCGATAATCCCGCAGGCGTTCCGATCTCGGCGATCGTCTTCGGCGGCCGCCGCGCTAAGACCGCTCCGCTGGTATACCAGTCCTTCAACTGGCAGCACGGCGCCTTCGTCGGCTCGATCATGGCTTCTGAGACCACCGCTGCCGCTGCCGGCGCTCTCGGCGTAGTCCGCCGTGACCCGATGGCAATGCGTCCCTTCGTCGGCTACGATATGGGTGACTACTGGGCGCACTGGCTGGCCATGGGCAAGAAGATGGAGAACGCCCCCAAGATCTTCCACGTCAACTGGTTCCGTACCGATGACGAAGGCCACTTCATCTGGCCCGGCTTCGGCGACAATATGCGCGTTCTTACCTGGATCCTTGCTCGCTGCGAGGGTAAGGTAGACGCGAAGGAGACCGCGATCGGTTATATTCCTTGCGTAGACGATATCAACGTAAGCGGCCTCGATATCTCGAAGGAAACGCTTGCCGATCTTCTTTCGGTCGACAAGGACGCCTGGCTTGAGGATATCGCCAACATCAAAGAATTCTATCAGCAGGTTGGCGAGCGTGTTCCCGCCGAAATGTTTGAAGAGCTTGCCGCTCTTGAAAAGCGCCTCGGCTGATAAGCTTATGCCATTTACCAAAAACGGCACGAATTTTCGTGCCGTTTTTTCTTTTTATAAAAAGCGAAGGAGAAGAAGTGAAAGGAAAAAGGAAAGAAAGCCGCTAAGGAGCTTATAATAAAAGACGGGAAATACCGAAAGGTCGCGCTCTTTAAGGACGGAAGACGCTTGTAAATGTACCGAAAGCCCCGAAAAGGAAATGGCAAAGGCGGCAATCGGGATCCCGATCGTAGGAGAGAGCGCCCCGGCGGCTGCCGTGGCATTCCCGATTTCCAGAAACGAAGCCAAAAGGGCAAATACGGTGGGGGAAAGAAAGAGCTTTGGAAGGGCGCAAAGCGCGGAAAAGAAAAGGATCGTGCCCGTAACCGAAAGCAGGGTAAGTGATGCGCTGTAAATGCTTTCGGACAAAGAAAGAGGGGAAGAGGCAACCGCTTCTCTCTTTTTTTCTTCACCGGACTTCCACTGTTCTTTTCTCGCAAAAAGAAAGGCGATCAAAAGTCCCGAAAAAAGCTGGATCCCGTATAAAAGCCAGCCGATACGGGGCGAAGAAAAAAATGAGCCCCCGACCCCCACGACGCAAAAGGCAGGCCCCGTGTTATTGGAAAGAGCGGCCAAACGTTCTGCCTGCTTCTTCGATAGGTGTCCCGTGGCATAAAGATCGGCGGCACTGCGCGCCCCCAACGGAAAGCCGCAAAGAGACCCAATAAAAAGTGCGAAAAGCCCAATTCCTGGTATATGAAAAAGCGCTTCAAACAGCCGCCCTCCGGGAAGTGTGTGGGTGGGGGCAAGACGGATAAGAAGACTTGAAAGCACCATAAAGGGGAAAAGCGAGGGAATCACCGTGTGGGCACAGAGGTGCAGTCCCGATTGCAAGGCTGAAAGCATGGGCTCTGCAAAGAGGAGAAGTAAAAGCAAAAAGAAGAGACAGGCAAAGAATAAAAGGCGCTTTCCATAGGTAACTTGCATGCATATCCCTCCTTTCTCATACTATAAATACGAGTGATATACCCGAATTTATACCGAGGGGGATGGAAATGAAGACTGAGAATAATGAAAGGCGGATTTCGATCCGGGAGCGGCTGGCCACCCTTTCTGAGCTTACGCCGGCGTTCTTGGGCGGCGTACATATTGAATCGGATACGGTGGGGAAAGAAAGCCGTGTTTTTGTTGGTGGGGTGGATAAGGTATCGGTTTTGGAGGAAGAAAGAATTGTCCTCGTAGCAGGGAGGCTTCGCCTTACCTTTTTGGGGACAGGGCTTTTTGCTACTTCTTACGCAAAGGGCACGGTAAGCCTTTGCGGCCGCATTTCTTCGGTTAACGCCGAAAGCGTGTGGGAGGGTGTATGAAACGTTTTTTCTTCTTTTTGCTGGGATATACCGTTTTTTCTTTTTCGGAAAAGGACCGTGTCACGGTGTTGAATTTTCTTTTGAAAAACGGTCTTGTCAACCGCATGGAAAGAGGCGAGGGGGGAAACACACGTCTTTTTGTTCTGACAAGGGATCGCGGTCTTTTGAATAAACTGCCCTGCACCCCAATTGGGGAGAGAGGGCTTCCTTTTCTTCTGAAAAGGGCGATTCGCCGTCCGGGGCTTTGTGTTGGGGCTCTTCTCGGTTTGTTGCTTTTTGTCCTTTCAAGCCTTGTTGTGTGGCGAGTAGAGGTGATTGGAAACGATACGCTTGGAGATGGGGAGATCGTTTCCTTTTTGGAGGAGGTGGGGGTAGGTGTTGGTGCCTTCGCTCCGAGGATTGACGGAACCAAGGCCAAAAACGCCCTGCTTTTGCGTTATCCCGAGCTTTCCTTCGTCAGCCTTTACGTAAGGGGGACGACCGTATCGGTCGAGGTACGGGAAAGCGAAGGAAAGCCTCCCGTATCGGAGACGGAAACCGGGCTTGCCAATCAAGTGGCGGCATTTGACGCGATCATTGAGCGAATCAGCGTCAAGGCGGGGCGCGAAACGGTTTCGGTGGGAGAAACCGTGAAGAAGGGAGATCTTCTTATCAGCGGGTTATACGAAAGCGCAACCGGCATTCGCGCGGTTTATGCAAAGGGGGAGGTTCTTGGCCGTATCGGCAAAAAAATTGAGATAAATCAGCCTTATACCGTGCAGGAAAAAATCCTTGATGAAGAAAAAAATATCGCTTTTTCTCTTCTTTTTTTTGGAAAAGAGATAAATCTTTTTAATTTTGCTGGAAATTACGGGGAAGAGTATGATATAATAAAAAGAAAAGAACAAATCGTTCTTTTCGGTGCGGTACGCTTGCCGATTTATTTACAATACGAGACCGCCCGCTCTTATACGCTGACCGAAAGAAGACTTAGCGAAAGCGAGGCGGTGATGGCTGCCCACCGAACGATGCAAGCCGCCGTTGCGACAGCCTTTGCTAACGGAATGGTGGTGTATAAGAATTTGAACGGTACCCTCGGTGACGAGGGATATACGCTTGAATGTTACGTTGAGGCAGTGATGGATATTTCCAAACCGCTCGCCTTTACGGTAGAGGATATAAAACAGTAGGGGGATACGAAATGCCGCAAAAGCTTGTAACGCTTCGTGAAGGGGGAATTCTTTCCGCCGTTTTCGGCACGGCCGACGAGAACGCCCGCCGCATCGAAGAAAAATTCTCGGTCCGTCTGTCGGTAGACGGGGGAGAAGGTCTTAGCGGCGCCGCTGTCAGCATCAGCGGAGAGGGGAATGGCGACGTAGCGCGCGCTTCCGAAGTGATTGAGATCCTTTCGCGTATGGTAAGCGAGGGGGATTATATCGAAGCGCAAACCGTTGATTACGTTATTAACACGGTATACGAGGGCTGCTCCGAAGATCTTACGGCGCTTGACGGAAAGGTGATCGCGCTTACCAACAAAGGGAAACCGATCCGCCCGAAGACCGCGGGTCAAGCCCGATACGTTGAGCTGATCAAGAAAAACACGGTGACCTTAGGGCTTGGCCCTGCCGGTACGGGTAAGACCTTTCTTGCGGTCGCTATGGCGGTAGACGCCCTGCGGAATAAGCAGGTCGACCGTATACTTTTGACCCGTCCCGCCGTGGAAGCGGGTGAGAGGCTCGGCTTTTTGCCGGGCGATCTGCAAAGCAAGATCGACCCGTATCTGCGCCCGCTTTACGATGCGCTTTTTGAAATGCTGGGGCCCGAAAATTACGCCCATCAGTTAGAAAGGGGCGCTATTGAGATCGCGCCGCTTGCCTATATGCGCGGCCGAACGCTTGACGATTCGTATATTATTCTTGACGAAGCGCAGAATACGACGGTTGAGCAGATGAAGATGTTTTTGACCCGCCTTGGGCACAATTCCCGCATGGTGGTAACCGGCGACCTTTCGCAGATCGACCTGCCCTTTGGTAAGAAAAGCGGCCTTGTGGTCGCCGAAAGGATATTAAGAGGGATCGATGGGATCGCCATTCACCGTTTCACGGGGCGTGACGTGGTGCGCCACCGCTTGGTGCAGGATATCATCAAGGCGTATGAAGACTACGGAAAAAGCGAGTTGGCCGAGCGCTCAAACGAGCGGCCCGCGCGCTACCTTTCGAAAAAAGAAGGAAAAGAAAAGTAATGAGTAAAAAGATCAAGCATTATTCACCGAAAGGGGCTCGCCTTTTTATCTGTTTTTCAACCGACGGGGAAGTAAACGACTTTCCCTATACGCTGAAAATGGCGATTCGAAGCGCCATTGAAAAAACGCTTCTTTACGAAGAATTTTGCGCCGATACCGAAGTATCGGTCACGCTTTGCGATAACGAAAGCATCCGTATGCTCAACAGCTCTTACCGCAATAAGGATAGCGCCACCGATGTTCTTTCCTTTCCGCTTTACGAGAGGGACGAGCTTTTAGGCGTAACCGAGGGGGACGGGCGTATTCCGCTTGGCGATATCGTGATCTCCTGCGAGCGGGCTAGGGAACAAGCTATAGAGCTTGGAAACAGCTATATCCGCGAGGTCGCCTTCCTTGCGGTTCACTCAACGCTTCATCTTTTGGGGTACGATCACGAACTGTCCCCTGCCGATGAAGAGGATATGTGCGAAAGACAACGAAAAATCATAAAAGCTTGGGAAGAGGAAAATAAAAAATGACGAAGACCGCATTTTTAGCTATCGTAGGTAGACCGAACGTTGGAAAATCCACGCTGCTCAACACCGTTCTCGGTGAAAAGATCTCGATCGTATCCAAAAAACCGCAAACGACGCGTACCCGTATCACGGGTATCCATACGGTGGGAGAGGATCAGTTTGTGTTCCTTGATACCCCCGGTGTTCATCGCCCCCGTACGCGCCTTGGCGATTATATGGTCAAGGCCGCAGGCGATACGCTTGGGGAAGCCGACGCCGTTATTCTCGTGGTAGAGGCGCGTGACAGCGTAGGCGACATCGAAGAGGGCATCATTCAGTCGATCGCTGCCTCGAAGACCCCCGCTATCCTCGTTATCAATAAGATCGACACCACCAGCAAAGAGCATATTGCCAAAACCATCGCCGCGTATGCCGAGCGCCATAGCTTTGATGCGGTGATCCCTATGTCCGCCAAATCCGGCAAGGGGGTCGATGTTTTTCTTGAAGAATGTAAGCAATACTTAACCGAAAGCAATTTCTTTTTCCCGACCGATACCGTCACCGACCAGACCGAGCGCCAGATCGCCGCGGAAATGATCCGCGAAAAGCTTCTGCGTGTGTTGGAGGAGGAGATCCCCCATGGAACGGCGGTCATTATTGAGGATTTTAAGGAAGAAGAAAAAATGCTTCGCATCCGCGCCGAGATCTTTTGCGAGAAGGCCTCGCATAAGGGCATCATCATCGGTAAGCACGGCGCGACCTTAAAGAAGGTCGGAACCTACGCCCGCGAGGATCTTGAAGCCTTCTTCGGCATTAAGGTATTCCTTGACCTTTGGGTTAAGGTAAAAGAAAACTGGCGTGATAGCGACGTTGCCGTCCGCAACTTCGGCTACCGCGAGGAATAAGATGCTGATCGAGGTAAAAGGGGTCGTCGTTCGCGTTGCCGATCTTTCGGGTAACGATAAGCTTTTGACGGTGTTTACCGAGGAAAAGGGGCTTGTCAGCGCCGTTGCCAACGGAAGCAAATCCCTGAAAAGCCGTTATCTTTCCTCGGCGCAGCTCTTTTGCTACGCCTCCTTCGTCTTGGAAAATCGAGGGGATCGTTACTGGGTGCGCGAGGTCGAGCTGATCGAAAACTTTTTCGATATCCGCTTGGATATTGAAAAGACCGCGCTTGCCAATTATATTTCCGAGGTCGCTTCCGACACCATAGTGCCCGAGCAGCCCGATAAGCAGCTCTTGCGCTTAACGCTCAACGCCCTTTACGCCATATCGGTAGGGAAGCACCCGCTTTCGCATATCAAGGCCGCCTTCGAATTTCGGGCTGCGGCGATCCTCGGCTTTTTGCCCGATCTTTCGGGCTGCGCCACTTGTGGGGACACCTCGGGCGATATGCTTCTTGATGTTATGAACGGGGTGCTTCTTTGTACCTCTTGCCACGAAACGCTGCAACGGCAGTTGCCCATAGGAGCAGATGAAAGCTTTTCTTCGTCAAGGGCGATCCTTTGTATTCTGACGCCCGCCGTAAGAAAAGCGATCGCTTATGTGTGCGAATGTCCGATCGAGCGCTTTCTTTCCTTTCGTCTTGCCGATGAGGACGTTCTTTATTTTGAAAGAGCGGCGGAGGAATATCTGCTCAACCACCTTGAAAGGGGCTTTCGTACCCTTCAATTTTATAAAGAGGTCGCCAAAAGCCGACCGTAAGGAGTTTTTTCATGCTCTGTTCGCAGAAGACCCGTTATTCGCTTGAATATGATAAGATCTTAGAGGCTCTTTCCTCGTTCGCTCCCACCAAGGGTGCACGGGAAAGGGCGCTTTCGCTTTCCCCTTCGGACGATTACGATACCGTTCTTCTTCGCCAACGCCGTACGGCGGATGCCAAGGCTTTGATCGGAGAGAAGGGCTTTCCGCCCTTTACCTCGGACGAGGGGGTCTTAGAGGCTGTCGAGCGCGCGGGAAAGGGCGCGACCCTTACCCCCCGTGAGCTGTTATCAGTCGCTTCGGTTTTGCGCGCTGCTCGGCTTTTTGAGGATTATATTTCGGTCAACCGCGGCTTTGAAACCGCGCTTGACGAGTTATTCGCGCGCCTTATTTCGGTGCGCCCCTTAGAGGATCGGATCACGAAGGTCATCATTGGGGAAGACCTGATCGCGGATGAAGCCAGCCCACAGCTTGCCGAGATCCGCCGCAAGATGCGCGCCGCCAACAACCGCATCAAGGATACCCTGCAGACCTACATCGGGGGCGAGCGCTCGCGCTTTTTGCAGGAGAATCTCGTTACCATGCGAAACGGGCGCTACGTCGTGCCTGTCAAGGCCGAATACCGTGGCGAGATCAAGGGCCTTTTGCACGACACCTCCTCTTCGGGCGCTACCGTGTTTATTGAGCCGATGGCGGTCGTGGAGGCCAACAACGAGCTGCGCGAGCTTGCTTCTCGCGAACAGCATGAGATCGAGCGCATCCTTGCCGAGCTTTCTTCCTTGGTTTCAGGGCATGCGGGCGCGATTGCGGCCGATTGCCGCAATATGACCGAGATCGCCTTTTACTTCACCTGCGGCGCGTACGCCGATTCGATCGGGGGATGCGAGCCGATCCTTACCGAAGAAAAAAGGATCGTGATCAAAAAAGGGCGCCACCCGCTTATCGAAAAGGACCGTGTGGTGCCGATCGACATTTCGCTTGGCGGTGAATTCGACACCTTGATCATCACGGGGCCCAATACGGGCGGCAAAACGGTTGCCCTGAAAACCCTCGGGCTTTTTACGCTTATGGCGCAATCGGGCTTACAGCTTCCCGCCGAAGAAAAGACCGAGATCGGTCTCTTTTCCGAGGTTCTGGTCGATATTGGGGACGAGCAGAGCATTGAGCAATCGCTTTCTACCTTCTCGGCCCATATGGTCAATATCGTCGATATTTTAAATAACGTAGGCGAAAATTCCTTGGTTCTCTTTGACGAGCTGGGGGCAGGAACCGACCCGGTTGAGGGCGCCGCTCTTGCCGAGGCGATCTTAGAGGAGGTACGGGAAAGGGGGGCGCTTTCGGCTTCTACGACCCACTACGCCGAATTGAAGGTATACGCCCTTGAAACCGAAGGCGTACAGAACGCCTCCTGCGAATTTGACGTGCAAACCCTGCGCCCCACCTATCGCCTTATCGTCGGTATGCCGGGCAAATCCAACGCCTTTGCCATTTCCGAAAAGCTTGGCCTTTCGGATAAGATCGTGCGCCGCGCCGATGCGCTTCTTTCGGGCGACACCAAGCGCTTTGAAACGGTTATTCAACAGTTGGATGAATCGCGCTCGGCTATGGAAAAAGATCGTGAAGAGGCGGCGAGGGCCCGCCGTGAATACGAGGCCTTCCGTATCGAGGCAGAGCGTCGGCTCAAAGAAAAAACGGCGGCTTCCGAAAAAGAGATCGAGGTATCCTTGCGCCGCGCAAGAGAGCTTTTGGATAGCGCCCGCGCGGGTAGCGAGTATATTTTCAAGGAGTTAGATGCCGTTCGCAAGAAGCAGGACCATGCCCGCTTTGCCGAAGAGCTCGGTAAGGCCAAGGAGGCCGTGCGTGAGCGCTTGCGTGAAGGAAACGCCCTTTACGATAAGGCCGAATTCCGTGAGATCTCGCTCGATGAAGAATACACCCTGCCGAGAGATCTTCGGATCGGGGATCGCGTTTATCTCGTTGATTACCGCCAAGAGGGAGAGGTTACCGCGCTTGCCGATAAAAGCGGCCGCGTCAGCGTAAAGGCGGGTATCTTAAAGGCCAAGGTTCCGCTTACGGCGCTTCGCTTGCTGGAAGGGGACGAAAAGATCAAGGTCAAAGCCCCGCCACCTCCGCGCGAAACCCTTCGAAAGGTCATTAAGGCCGACTTTCATCCCGAGGTAGACGTACGTGGGATGATCGGCGACGATGCGTGGTTTATCATTGATAAATATTTAGACGATGCCTTGATGGCAGGCATTCATACCGTTCGTATCATCCACGGAAAGGGGACCGGCGCGCTTCGCGCCGCCGTCCAGCGTTATCTCAAAGGCGACCGCCGCGTTTCTTCACACCGTATGGGCGCCTATGGCGAGGGCGATGCGGGCGTTACGGTTGTGGAATTGAAGTAAAAAAGAAAACCGTCTGTAAAGGTATATTTACCTTTATAGGCGGTTTTTTGTAAAAATAAAGCGGTAAGATTCCTTACCGCTTTATGCTTTTTATTAGTTGCCGAGCTTCGCGTGGTTGACCTTAACGCCGGGGCCCATGGTAGCGGCGAGGACACAGCTCTTAATGTACTGGCCCTTAACGCTGGCGGGTCTTGCCTTGATGATGGCGCCCATGAGGGTGTTAAAGTTTTCGAGAAGCTTCTCCGCACCAAAGGAAGCCTTTCCGATGGGGCAGTGAATGATGTTGGTCTTGTCAAGACGGTATTCGATCTTACCGGCCTTGGCTTCTTTGACGGCGCGGGCAACGTCGGTGGTAACCGTACCGGCCTTCGGGTTAGGCATTAAGCCCTTAGGACCGAGAACCTTACCCAGACGCCCGATAACGCCCATCATGTCAGGGGTAGCGATAACCACGTCGAACTCAAACCAGTTCTCGGTGGTGATCTTCTTAACGAACTCGTCAGAGCCGACGTAATCGGCACCTGCCTCTTCGGCGGCCTTGGCCATATCGCCCTTCGCGAAAACGAGGGTGCGGACCGTCTTACCGGTACCGTTGGGCAGAACGATGGCGCCACGGACCTGTTGGTCGGCATGGCGGGAGTCAACGCCCAGACGAACATTGATCTCGATGGTCTCGTCAAACTTCGCCTTAGCAGTCTTGACGACCAGCTCCATAGCTTCGGCGCTGTCGTAGAGCTTGGATTTTTCAACCAGCTTTGCGCTGTCAGTATACTTTTTACCGAAATTAGCCATTATTCTATCCTCCTAATCAGTCAACCACGGTGACACCCATGCTGCGGGCAGTACCGGCAATCATGCTCATAGCGGTCTCGATGGAGGCAGCATTGAGGTCGGGCATTTTGGTTTCAGCGATCTTGCGAACCTGCTCTTTGGTGATCGAGGCGACCTTGTCCTTGTTGGGGCAAGCGGAAGCGGTCTCGATGTTGCAAGCCTTCTTAATGAGAACGGCGGCAGGGGGCGTCTTGGTGATGAAAGAGAAAGAACGGTCGGCATAAACCGTGATAACGACGGGGATGATAAGACCCATATCGTTCTTGGTTCTTTCGTTGAATTCCTTGGTGAAGTTCGGGATCGAAACACCGTACTGACCGAGGGCAGGACCAACCGGGGGGGCAGGAGTTGCCTTGCCGGCGGGCAGTTGCAGCTTAATGTAGCCGGAAATTTTCTTTGCCATGATAATTATCCTCCAAAATGTGGTGTAAAATCGGGAGAATGAAAGAAATTATTTTCTCCCTCCCACGAAATGTCCGAAAATCGGACGGCGGAGCGGGGAAGTGCTTCCCTTATTCCGCAAGACGTGCATCTTGAGTATCGATCATGATCGAAATATCACGACGCTCGGTCGAAACAAGCAGGGTGAGCTGCTTTTCGTCCTCGCTGATCTCTTGAAGCACACCGTTATACCCGGCAAACGCGCCGGAAACAACGGAAATTTTGTCACCGACCTTGAAGCCGGATTCAATCGGCTTAGATTCGATGCGCAGGTTTTTAAGCTCTGCGTCGGTGAGCGGAACCGGTCTCGATCCGGGGCCTACGAAGCCGGTAACACCCGTGATGTTTCGCACGACGTGCCAGCTTTCGTCATTCATGACCATGTGGATCAAAACGTAGGTCGGAAGAAGCTTGGTTTCAACCTCCTTCTGTTCCCCCTTATCGTTGGTAACGAAGGTTTTTTCGGTGGGGATCAGTACCTCAAAGATCAAATGACCAAGGCCTCTGTTCTTAACGATCTGCTCAATGCTGAGCTTTACCTTGTTTTCATAGCCGGAATAGGTGTGAGCAACGTACCATCTGGGACCGAGGTTCATTTCATTGATATCACTCATTTTTAAACCTATCCTTACAATTAAAGAATCGTGCTAAGCAATTGGAACAGCTTACTGAAGGCTGTATCAACGCCAAGCAAGAGAAGAGAAAGAACGCAAACCAAAACGACGACAACTGCCGCGCTTTTGCATACGTTTTTCCAGGACATCCAAACGATCTTCTTGCGCTCACTCATAAAGTCGCGGAAGAATTTAGCGATACGCTTAGCGATCCTTGCGAAGAAATTGGGCTTTTTGTTAGCCTTTTCTTTTTTCACCTTTTTGGGAGCGGAAGCGGTGATCTTTTCGGCCGCGGCTTCGGTAACGATTTCCTCGTTAACCTCGGCGTTAGGCATATCCTTTTCCATATCAGCCATTCTGTTTCCTCCCTACTTACTTGCTTTCCCGGTGCAGGGTATGCTTGTGGCAGAACGGGCAGAACTTGTTCATCTCAAGTCTATCGGGATCATTTTTCTTGTTCTTCGTGGTCTCGTAGTTTCTCTGCTTGCATTCCGTGCAAACCATTGTGATCTTGACTCTCATATCGGCACCTCCTAAATCGAATTTGGGTAACACCCATACTGTACCTCCCTCAGATCGGGGTGTGCCCATTCGTCCCAAAAAATGCGCACAACAAAAAAACCTCCGACAGAGGTAAGACAAGTATATCACCCGGAAAGCACTTTGTCAAGCCTTTTTTTAAAAAAACATTATATATAATATAAAATTAAGAAAAAGCGGGCCTTAACAGCCCGCCTTCAGTGCTTTTTGGGGAGTTTCTACGCAAAGACGTATTTCGTTTTCCTTGTAATCAAAAAAAATGCGGCACCCACGGGTCGCTTCTTTTTTCAAAAGAGCGTTGGAAATACGGTCCTCTATCTCCTTTATTACAACGCGCCGTAACGCCCGCGCACCGTACAGGGGAGAATATCCGATATCCACCAACCGTTCCCTTAGCGCCTCGGTGTATGAAAGATGAATACCTTCGCTCGCAAGACGGGTAGCGGTTTCGGAAAGAAGCAGATCGGCGATTTTATAAAGATCCTGACGGGATAGCTTCCCAAAAACTACGATCTCGTCAATGCGATTGAGTAGCTCTGGGCGGAATCGGCGACGTAACGCTTCCATTGCGTTTTCTTTTATCAGCCGCCCTTCTTCCTCCTTTTGAAGAGCAATATCCGCAAACCCGAGCGGATAAGCCTTTCCCATTTCCTCGGCCCCGACATTGGAGGTAAGAATGAGGATCGCGTTTTTGAAATTGGCGGTTTTTCCGTGTGAATCGGTTAGGATCCCGTCCTCCATGATCTGCAAAAGAATATTGTAAATCTCGGGGTGTGCTTTTTCGATCTCGTCAAAAAGAACGACCGAATAGGGGTGACTTCTTATGCGCTCTGTCAGCTGGCCGCCCTCTTCGTACCCGACGTATCCCGGCGGAGAGCCGATAAGGCGAGATAAGGATTCCTTTTCGGCGTATTCCGACATATCAAAGCGAATAAGGGCATCTTCACTTCCGAAAAGCGCAAGGGAAAGCGCCTTACAAAGCTCGGTTTTTCCAACACCCGTAGGGCCAAGAAAAAAGAAGGATCCAATCGGCCTTTTGGGATCTTTGATGCCGCTTCGCCCACGACGTACCGCGCGGCAAAGGGCCGAGATTGCAGCCTTTTGTCCGATCACGCGGGAGGAAAGCTCTCCTTCAAGATTTAAAAGCCTTTCACTTTCATTTTTTTGCAGCTCTCCAAGGGGGATGCCGCTGATCCCACTGACCGTTTTTTCGATCCGATCGGCCGATACCGTTTCGGGGGAAAGCCTTTTTTCGGCCAGCGCGCGCTCTTTTTTTCCAATTTCCTTTTCTAAGGCGAGCGCTTCGTCTCGCAGGCGTCCCGCCCTTTCGTAATTTTGTGCCAGAATTGCCTTTTCCTTTTGAGCAGCAAGCTTTTCTGCCCTTTCGTGAGCCGCCTTTAGCTCCATATCCTCATACGAGGTAAGAAGCCGTACCTCGGCGGCGGCTTCGTCAATAAGATCGAGGGCTTTATCCGGAAAATACCGATCGGGAATATATCGCTCGGAAAGCCGAATAGCGGCGTCTATGGCCTCATCATCAATCAAAAGGCCGTGATGCGCTTCGTATTTTTCCTTCAGGCCAAGCAAAATGCTTTTTGTTTCTTCGGGAGTAGGCTCCTCCACTGAAACAGGCTGAAAGCGTCGCTCTAATGCAGCGTCCTTTTCAATGTGGCGTCGGTATTCCTTGATGGTTGTTGCCCCAATGACCTGGATTTCGCCGCGCGCCATGACCGGCTTTAAGATGTTGGCGGCGTCAATGGCGCCCTCGGCCGCTCCCGCGCCGACAATGGTATGAATCTCGTCGATAAAGAGAATGATATCTGGGTTTTTGCGTATCTCGGCAACCACCCCTTTCATCCGTTCCTCAAACTCTCCACGGTATTTTGCCCCTGCTATCATGGAAGAAATATCGAGGCTGAAAACCGTTTTTCCTCGCAAGGGAAGAGGGACGGTATCGTCGGAAATTCTTTGGGCCAATCCCTCCACTACTGCTGTCTTTCCGACCCCCGGCTCGCCGATCAGACAGGGATTGTTTTTCTGTCGTCTGGAAAGAATGCGAATGACACGTCCTATCTCCCTTTCCCGACCTATAACCGGGTCGAGTCTTCCTTCGGCAGCGGCCGCCGTCAGATCGCGGCCAAATCCAAATAGCTCGGGACAATGTACCTTTAAGGTATTGCGCTTTTTGCTCTCTTTTTCAGCGGGACTGTGGAGAATATCCGAAAGATCGGCACAAAGCTCTGCGCGATTGGCGCCCAGCGAATTCAAAAGCTTAACGGCTACGCAATCGTCGGTTTTCAAAAGCGAAAGAAGAAGATGCTCGGTGCCTATAAGTCCTTCGGTTCCAAGCGCTCCTTGCACTGCGCTTTCTTTGATGATCTTGCGGGTGCGTGGCGTCATATCGGCGGCCGATAGCTTGGTTTTGTGCCCAACGCCCGTAAAAAGAGAGACCGCTTCCTTGATCTGCTCGGCGGTGATCCCGACCCCCTCAAGAATGCGGGAGGCAACCCCCTCTTTTTCTGCGATAAGGCCGTACAAAAGATGCTCGCTGCCGATATAGGTATGTCCAAGCGAGGAGGCGGTCTCTTCGGCTTTCTTTAGCGCGTTTTGCGCCTTTAACGTGAATTTTTGCGTCAAGTCGTGTCTCCTTTTTTTGTGCTGCTTTCATTCTTGACACGACCGTTTTTTTCTATTCAAAGGGCGCTCGGATAGTTATAATCCCGTAGCATTTTTTCAAAAAGGGGGGCGGTGACAATGCCGTTGGGCGTTTCCCCGTATATACCCTGTAGGGAGCTGACGAGTGCGGCGGTCGAATAGGAATAGATTCCGTTTTCGTCGGTGGTTACGGGAAGATTGTAGCGGTCAGCCAATGCGTTGATAAGCCTTTGGAGATTGCTAACCCCCACGCCGCTTGATCCGATGGTAACGGGAAAGGGGGTGTCGGGCGGAATCACAGTAGGGGAGACCCTAGCATCATATGCCTTGCGATAGGCCTCATACAGGCGCGTCCAGGTGAAATAATCGACCGTGCCCGTAACCGGCAAGCCTACGCTTTCCTGAAATTTCGATATGCCCGCCCTTGTGGTTTCGTCGTACAGCCCGTCAATGGTCACGAAGGGGATATCGGCCCCCGCATAATGCAATTCAAGCAAGAAGCTTTGGATCTGGCGAATGGCAACGCTTTCGTTTTTGATGTTATACATAATGCACCTACCCTATTGTATAGCCTGGGAACTGCCCGTCGTTCACTTGGTTTCCGATAAAAAGATCGCTGTATACTGAAACGATATCCCCCCACGTGGCTGCCCCTACGATCCCCGTTACGTAGGAGGGGACAAACAGCTCCTGAAAGGCGGATACGGCCGCTTCGGTTCCGGGGCCGAAAATTCCGTCTGCATCGGGGGAGGGAATAGCGGGATAGTATTCGGAAATATAGCGAAGATATTCTTGTAGCACCAAAACGTCGGGGCCGCTGTCACCCCTTGATAAATTTTGACCCGGGAAGGGGATCGAGACCCCTTCGGTATAGGAAATGTTCTGCGAGGCGATGAAGCCGAGATAGGTATTGTATAAAAGGTCCCATGTAATTTCACCGACGATGCCGTCGGGGGTAAGCCCGTAAGCATTCTGAAAGGCAATTACCGCCCTCTCGGTTGCGGGGCCAAAAATTCCGTCGATCGCAACACTCGGTACGGTATCAATATATTGCGAAACGTAATTGAGATAATATTGCAAAACACGCACACCGGGATCTACGGTACCGAGTGAAAGGGCTTCGGGGTAAGAGCTGGGGATGTCTTCAAGCCGAAGCCCCTCCGAATTTAATTCGCTCAGGCGCTTGACGCCGTTGTAGATATATTGGATCTCGTACCAGGTGCTGCGACCGACGATGCCATCGGGCGTAAGCCCGAAAATTTCCTGAAAGGTGCGCACCGCGTTTTCGGTATCGGCATTAAAAATCCCGTTAACGGGATAGATCTTCGGGATTCCCGGGAAATTGGTGGCGATGCGATTGAGCCGCGTTTGTACAAGAAGCACTTCATTGTTGGCACTGCCGCGCCGCAGGGGGACAGTGGGGGCGCTGTCCTCTATCGGTTCGATGGGTACGTCCGTCACGATATCAATATCCTCCCCGTAATAGCGTTGTAAGATTTCATAAGGAACAAAGCCTCTCTCCGCGTAAGCAACCGTACCCCATTGGGAAAGCCCCTCGCAGCTTACCTGTATGCCGTCACAGTAAGCGGTGAAGAGGGGCTCGATGGTTCCTTGACGGCGTACATAGCTGTCAAAAATATCGTCTACGATACGGCTGATATTTTCAAAAATGTCCCGTCCCCGTACGAAGGACTGGTCGTAGGCCGTCTGATTGGTAATATCGAAATTATAGCCCTGATTGCGGTAAAATTCGGTATAAACGCGGTTTAAGGCAAAGGAGATCTGGGCGTAAATATTCGCGCGGATGGCGCTTTCCGGCCAAGTAGGAAAGATCTCACTGGAGGCCACGTTTTTGATGTAATCGGCAAAGGGGAGGGTGACATTCTGGGCGTTTGACGAGGGCGCTCCCAAATGTACCGTAATGGTTTCGGGGATAACGGGCAGATTCGGCATCAGCGACTATCTCCTTCCGAAAAAGGTGTTTTTTCGACGGTGATCAATTCCTGCGTGGGGGGATTTTGCATGGGGGCGAAGGGGGGGAG
>JAZOOS010000028.1:0-21954 GCA_045655185.1 Eubacteriales bacterium | reverse complement strand
CTCCGCAACCGTTATGATACGATCGCCTTGTTGCTTCAAGCTGCACCGAAGGTGCGTCATAACTTGCCGAAGGCAATCATAACTCTAAGCTCGCCACAGGCGATCATAGTTGGCGACCTGCTCTACGGCAGGTACGCCAAGGTGTCTTTCTTTTTTGCTTATTCAACCCGAAAGCTCATAATCTCAAAGGGAATTCTTGCGCCCAACCGAAACGCATACGTGAAGATTTCGCGCTCGGTAAGCTCGGCGTGGCACTCATCAAACCTTTCGAACATGTCCCTTTGCTTATCCGTAAGCGTTTCCCATAGATTTTTGTGGTGGTCAGCGATGTAACCTATCAATTTCTTTTCCTCTTCGGATGCTTTACAGCATACGTTCCGAGGGCAAATATTCTCATACCATAGCTCTTCTAAAATGCTTTTCATACTGCACTCCTTCGTTACATGTTTGATTGGTGATCCCAATCCCATTTCATCACATTTTGAGATAAATGCCAATATCTCAAAACGAGATGTGCTATTATTTTTGTAGAGGTTGAAGGAGAAGAATATGCGTATTAAAGATTTAAGAGAAGATAACAACCTAACCCAAGCAGAGATCGCGGCGCATCTGCATATAAAGCAGAACAACTATTCACAATACGAAAACGAGCAACGGCAATTGCCCTTATCCTGTTTAATTCTGTTGGCAAAGTTTTATAAAACGTCAACCGACTACATTTTGGGCTTAACCGATAAAAAAGAGCCGTATACCTGATTTGCCGCGGTTGCATCAACAAAAAAGGACGAAAATCATGACGCTTGCCGAAAAGCTTATGTGCGAGGCGGGGCTTTTGCGCCGCTTTGTGGCCGAAAGTGGGATCACCGACCTTTCGGACTACACCCTTTATTCGAGCTTCGAGCCCTGCTACATGTTCGCGGGCGCTTATAACCGTTCTTTGATTTCGACGTATAATATACGCCTATCAATCAAAGAACGCTTATTTCTGCATCAAATCCGTACGTCCGGGCTTCGTTTCTACGCATAACCGTAAATAAAAAAGAGAAGGTGTTGCTTCACCTTCTCTTTTTTCTTTTCAATTATTGCACCAGAAGATAGCCAACACCGTTCAGGGAATGGGGTGAGGCGAGGTCCTCCCCTTCGGGCAGGGCAAGGCTGTTCAGGTGGCACAGAGCGGCAGGCGAGGTGTGCGTGCGCTTGCCAAGAGACCACAGGCTTTCCCCGTCATCGGGATAGAGGACGGCGATCTCATCGGCACGGTGGGGATAGGGGCTTTCCTTATCGGGGGTCACGGAAGAAACGAAAGTAAAGTTTTCCTCACAATAAGCAATCGTTTTCACCGAAAGCTCGGCGTCAATGGCGATTCCGTCGCGCTCTGCACGGGGGCGCAGATACAGCACCTCGCAGACGGTATCGAATCGCGGCGCTTCTTTTTCCGGAATGCGGATATCGGTTTCAATGCGGAAGGGGAAGGTGTGCTCGTAGGACGAAAAGCTGAAGCCCTCTCCTTCGCCGTGGGGGGCGTTTTCGAGGAGCAGACGCGCTTTGATGTCCCCGTACAGTACCGCACGGCCATTTTCAATCTCCACCCGAGAGGCGGTAACCGTTCCCTCTCCGTCCGGAATCGATACGACCGGCTCCTCGGGCAAGCTGCCCCGGCTCCCTACCGAGAAGATCCCCGTAAAGCAGCCGCCGATACGGCAAAGAGAAACGCTTCGTTCGGAAAGGTGCGTCGGGTAAAGTGGGCTGTAAGCATCCTTTACTCCTTCGATCGGCAGCTCCGCGATATGCAAGAGCGAAAGCTCGCCTTCGCACGAAAGGTCGATCTGGGCCCCCCCTTCTCCGTCGCTTACCGAAAGGTCGACCAAGCTGATCCCGCCGTCGCAAAGGAGCAGATCGCCATTTTCGACCCCCTCGACCAACATCTCCTCGTCAAAGGGAATACGGCGAAGATAAGAAAGCGGGGTGCCGTCCTCCTTGGAAAGAAGCAGTCGCACAAAGGCCTCGCCCCGTACGCGCACGCTTCCCCCTTCGGCCTTCACCTCGCGCACGGCAAGTCTTGCATCGGATAAAAGGGGGTGTACCTCTTCGGCCGCGGATCCCTCCACGGTAAGCATATCACTGAGCGAGAGCGCATATCCCTCGGTGGGACGTACGCGGCGGCAGGATGTGTGGAAGGGCAAAAGCTCGATCCCCTCGTCCTGTTGAAGCGTGGGAAGCTCCTCGGGCAAAAGAAGGTGAATGCGGCTCTTCAGGTTGCTTTTTAAGCTGATCTTGCGCGGTCCCGTCAGGCGGCAGAGCGTGCTTTCGACACGCGTATCGCCATAGACCGTCGGTTCCCTTTCCGATCGGTAGGGGCAAAGAAATCCGTAATCGGCGGTAAGGGCGACCGAGGAGAGCTTTCCCTCCCCGTCAGCATAAAGCAGGGTATAGGTGACACTTCCCGTAAATTCAACCTTTTCCCCATCTGCGTATTTTCCCCCCTTGTGTGGGCGGGCCTCTACCCGAAGGATCCTTCGGATCTCGGGCATATAATCGGGCAGGACGTGATCAATGCTGCATTCGGTGCCGATCGGCTCGTAGCAGCCCTCTCTTTGAACAGTGGCAAAAGCCCCTTCTCTTTCCGTATTTTCCATACTCTTCTCCTTTAAAAGATTCGGCTTTTCGCGCCTTTGCTACCACTGTATGCGCCCCCCTTTAAAAATATGACGAAAGAGGGATAACGGCTTGCTTTTTTCGCTTCGATGCGTTATAATGAGGGCGTATGTTTCCAAACTTAAAATAAGCTGAGGGCTACTATGGAAAACGAAACCAAGGAAATCTATAAAGAAAATTTTACCGAGTATCTTCTTTGCCTTGCGCTGGACGTTGGCGAGGGGATGCTGAAAAACGGCGGCGAGGTGGCAAGAGTTGAGGATACCGTCAGCCGTATCTGCCGCGCGTACGGCGCCCGTCACGTTGAGGTATTTACCATCGTTTCGGTTATCCACGCCTCGATCCGTATGGAGGACGGCTCGTATTCCTCGCAAATGCGCCGCGTGTATGCGACGGGGGTCGATCTTTCGGCGGTAGAGCGGCTTAACCGCCTTTCGCGCGAGGTGTGCCGCACGCGTATGCCGCTTGCCTATTTTGACGCAAGGATCCATGAGGCCAAAAGCGGGGCGGCTTACCCCCGGGCGTTGTTGGCCGCGGCCTTTGCGTTGGCGGCTTCAAGCTTTGCCGTTTTCTTCGGCGGCGGCGTTCGCGAAGGGGTAACGGCAGCCCTTGGCGGTCTTTTGCTCTACCTCGTTGATTCCTACAGCGGCCGCCGTATGAACGGCCATTTCAAAACCGTGCTGTCATCCTTTTTTGCCTGCCTTGTGGCTGCGCTTTCGGCGGCGATTGTCGGCTCGAACGGGGGCGCTGTTATCATGGGCTCGATCATGCTGCTCGTACCGGGGGTGGCGCTGGGGGTCGCGATGCGCGATCTTCTTTGCGGCGATATCATCGCGGGAAGCCTGAAGCTTTTGCAAGCGCTTCTGACGGCGCTGATGATCGCCTTTGGGTATATTTTAGCCGTATCGATCGTGGGAGGTGGCCTGATATGAGCTTTTTTACGCTTACGCTTCTTGTCCGTCTTGTGACCGCAACGCTCGGTACGCTTGCCTTCGCGATCATTTTCCGTGTCGACAAGCGGCATTTGCCCAGCGTTTCCGTGGCAGGGCTTTTTACCTATTTCATTTTTTATACCGTTTCCTATTTCGGGGGCTCGATCTTTTTGGCGGCCTTTTCATCGATCGCCTTTACCGCCCTTTTCGGGGAGATCGCGGCCCGCGTTTTCCACGCCCCCGTGCTTCTTTACCTGCTTACGGGGTGTATCCCGATCGTTCCCGGCGGCGACGTATACTATTCGATGAAGTATCTTCTTGAAGGAAATACCGAGCTTGCGGGGCAAAAGCTTTTGCAAACCGCCGAGGCCTCGCTTGGGATTGCGGGCGGCATCGTTTTGGTGTCGGTCCTCTTCGGCCTTTTCGCCGATGCCGTCGCTTCGCTTAAAAGAAAGAATGAGAAAAAGAACCTCGGCTGACCGTATTTTTATCGAAAAGACTTGTATTTTTATAAAATATTTAGTATAATGAAGCCTATATAACCGAAATTTATAGGTTTTTAGCAGAAAGGAAAGAAAAATGTCTCCCCAAACCATTAGAATTCTGATCGCTATGATCGTTTATATGGCGGCGGTTGTCGCGATCGGCGTGATCTTTGCCAAGCGCGCCAACGCAAGCTCGGACAACTACTTTTTGGGCGGGCGCTCGCTCGGGCCGTGGGTCACGGCGATGAGCGCCGAGGCCTCGGATATGAGCGGATGGCTCTTGATGGGGCTTCCCGGCGTTGCCTACTGGTGCGGCCTTGCCGACGCGTTTTGGACGGCGATCGGTCTTGCGGTCGGTACCTATATCAACTGGCTGATTGTTTCCAAGCGCCTGCGCCGTTACAGCATCAAGGCGGGAAATTCGGTCACGCTGCCCGAGTTTTTCTCGAACCGCTTCCGTGAAAAGAATCCCGTTATCCTGATGATCTCGGCGATCTTTATCCTCATCTTCTTTACGGTGTACGCATCCAGCTGCTTCGTTACCTGCGGCAAGCTCTTTTCCACCCTCTTTGGCAGCTCGTACGTTTCGATGATGCTGCTTGGCGCCGTCTTTGTATTGCTTTATACCGTGCTTGGCGGCTTTTTGGCCGAAAGCGCCTCCGACTTTATGCAGGCGATCGTGATGATCATCGCCCTCGTTACCGTGCTGGGTACCGGCATCCACGCCGCGGGCGGTGTTTTTGCGGTGGCCGAGAATCTGCGCGATATCCCCGGCTTCCTTGAATTCTTCGGCATGGCGAACCCCACCCTTACCGAGGGGGGCACGCAAGCCGTCGTTAACGGCTCTCCCGTCTTCGGGGAAAAGCTGCCGTACGGCTTTTTGTCGGTCGTTTCCATGATGGCGTGGGGTCTTGGTTATTTCGGTATGCCCCAGGTCCTTCTTCGCTTTATGGCGATCCGCGACGAGAAAGAGCTTCCTCGCTCGCGCCGTATTGCGACGGTTTGGGTCCTTATCTCCTTGGCGGCGGCGATCCTGATCGGTCTTGTCGGTCGCGCGTTGCATCCGACCGCGCTTCTGACCGGCGGGGATGCCGAGAATATCTTTATCCTGCTTTCCACCAGCCTTCTGCCCGCGTTGCTTGCCGGCTTCATTATGGCGGGAATTCTGGCGGCTACCATCAGCTCGTCCGACTCTTACCTCTTGATCGCCGCCTCGGCCTTTGCCAAGAACATCTATAAGGGTGTTGTTAAAAAGGATGCGAGCGATAAGCAGATCATGTGGATGTCGCGTCTTGTGCTGGTCGTGATCGCGGTTGTGGCGGCCCTGATCGCCCTTGATGAGAACAGCGTTATCTTCACGCTGGTTTCCTTCGCCTGGGCGGGCTTCGGCGCTACCTTCGGTCCGCTTATGCTCTTCTCTCTGTTCTGGAAGAGAATGAACCGCGCGGGCGCCGTTGCCGGTATGGTATCGGGCGGTGTCGCTGTCTTTATCTGGAAGCTTGTCTTGAAGCCCATCGGCGGCGTTTTCGGGATCTACGAGCTTCTGCCCGCGTTCCTTATCTCCTGCGTCTTTATCGTGGCGGTCTCGCTTCTTACGGCGCCCCCCTCGAAGGAGATCGAAGAGGACTTCGACCAGGTCAAGAATATGGCGTAAAAAAAGAACCCGTTTTCATAAAAGGGATGCGAGATCGCATCCCTTTTACTTTTTGGGTTCAGACGCTTTCCTTGGGGATCTCTATTCCCTCCTCCTGATAAAAGGAGGAGAGAAAGAGGATCCTTCTTTCATTCGATCCGCTTTCCCAGCGGATCTCTTGGCATCCCGCCGAATAGCCGGAGAAGGCCGCCATCGTTACGCCAAAGACCCCCGAAAGTATCTTGACAACGGCGGCAAAATCCAATGGGCCGCCCGGCAGAATGGCTACCGAGGAAAGAAGAAGCGAGCCAAAGAGAAGCAGCGGCGGGCGCAAAAGGGCGGCTCTTGCCCCGTAGGAAAGGCGGGGGCGCCCCACGTCGCAAAGCGGTATGCTTCCTTCCTTACAAAGGATCAGCGAGGGCTCGATCGGGCGAAGAGGAAGACGGGCGGCGCGCCGAAGAAGGCGGTAAGCCCTTTTTCTTTCCTTTTCCCCGCACGCCTCTTTTTCTTCTTTATAGCCGCGCGAAGAAAGAAAATGCTTTTTCCGTTCGGCAAGCTCTTCAAGGCTTTTCCTTTTGCAAAAGAGGGTAAAGGCGGAAAGAAAGGAGGCCTTGATCGGGGAAGAAAGCAAAAGAAGCCGTTCTTCCCCCTCGATAAAAAGTCGGTTCCTTGCGGCTTCGGCTCGCTTGCCCTCGGGAAAAAACAAAAGATAAGCAAGATAAGAGCTACAGCAGGTATACGCGGTGTTCACGAAAAACTCGGGCGAAAAGGGGTTAACGAGGCGAAGCGCCACCAAGGGGAAGAGCGCGGTCAGCAGCACGCAGACCGTAAGAAGGATCCCCCCCGTAAAATCGGCAAGGCTTCGCTTTACCAAAAGCATCGAGCTTTCCCGCTTATCGGCCAGTGCCGAAAAAAGATCGCGCTCGCTCATTCTTTTTCCTCCCGCCCGAGGCGAAAGCAAAGCGCCCCGAGTAAAGATCCGATAAAGGCGACGAGCGAGATATCCGCCACCGCCTCGCTGATCTTGCCCAACCACTCGCAAAGGATCCAAAGAAGAAACCAGACCGAGTAGGCCGAGGGGCCGGCAAGCCAACGCTTAACGCGGGCAAGGATCCCCCGATGAAAGGGAACGAGCGCCAGAAGAACGAGCAAAAGGGCAAGTCCCGAAAGGGTCGGTCTTGCGCCCGCTTTTGCGAAGAGAGGGAAATGCTCAAAGATCGCAAAAAGGGCGGGCAAAATGCAAAGAAGATACCCGAGAATGCGAAAGAGTAGCCGACGGCGCATGCCTTACCCCTCCTTTTTGGGGGTGGGGCTTTCCTCGGCGTCATGGGCGGGAAGAGCGTCGAGGCAGGCCTTGGTTTTTTGATGGACCGCGGCCACGCGATCCTTCTGGTATTGCGGCAGATTGGCCGACATCAACAGCTCAAAAAGCAGGGCGCTCTGCTCGGAAAAGAGCGAGGCAAAGCGAGAGCTTGCCGTTTGGCTTTCAAGAAGGGCGGCGCGAAGCGCCCCCTCGGTGCTTTTTATCCCCTCTGCCGCGGAAAATACCTCTTCGCCCCTCGCAAGAAGCGAGGAAAGCCGCTCTTCAACCGCCCTTTCGTAATCGGAAAGCGAAGAAAGCGTTTCCCCGCTTTTTTTGAACAGTGACTCAAAAAGCGAGAGAAGCTTCGGCAGAACCCCCTTTTTGAAAAAGAGGGTGATCGCCGTCATCAAGAGAAGCGAGGCGGCCGAAAGGATCGTGGGGGCGTGCTCTTTTATAAGCGCGGCAATCTCGGCGCTCAGGACGCTCTCCTCGCTTTGCGCTTTTTCCGCCTCTTCGACGCCGTCGGTCGGCAGGGTCGCTTCCGAGGAAGAGTCGGCGGGGGGCGCTTCCAGCGCGTCGGCGGGAAGAAGAAAGCAAGCGCCGAAAAGGCAGCAAAGGCAAAGGGCGAGCGAAAGCATCGCCCTTCTGAAAAGATTTTGTTTCATGGTTGACCTCCGAATGAAAATGGGGTTGGATATAATTCTTCTTTGAGCGAGGCGAGTCCGCTTTCCAAGGCCGAAAGACGCTCGGAAAAGGACTCTTGCTGCTCGGCAAGGCGGCAAAGCTGCTCGCCGTTCTCCTCGGGAACCGGGAGAATAAGACGGGGCTCTTCCCCGATGAACAAAAGCGAGTCGCATACGTAGCGAAGGCGCTCGGAAAGCAGGTAGGCCGTGATCGGCACCGTGCCCGAAAGTCCTTCGGTGGGCACGCTCACCCGTTGATCCTTAACCGCATAAAAACGCCCCCCCACACAGACTGAGTCTGCCTTTTTTCCCGTAAATGTAAAGGAAACCTTTCCTTTGTCTTCGATCGGCTCGCGCTCCTTCGCGATGCCGATGCCCGAAAAGCTGAGATAATAGGTCACGCCATCTCACCTCCAAGCTCTTCTTTTGCCTCGGCCTTGCACGCTTCGGCGTAGGCGTTATAGGCGGAAAATTCCTCCTGCTTTTCCTCGCGCTGGCGCAAAAGGGCCAGCTCGTCCGAAAGAGAAAAGCGGCGCTTGATCTTCTCGCTGACGAGGGCGGCGTAGGCCTCCTTTAAGAGGCCGTTTCTTTTAAGCCGTTCGATCTGTTTTTCGGTCATACGGCGTCTCCTTTCGTTTTCTTGTCGTATTCAAGCTCGTAGCATACCGTATAGCCGTTCTGGCCAAAAACCGCTTTGCCGTTGGGTACGATGCTTATGAGGCCATCGGGTAGAGTCTGTTCGCTTCCCTCTTCTCGCAGGGCCTCTTCAAGAGAAAAGATCTCCTCCTCAAATGGCAAAAGCAAGGAAATCGTCTTGTCGGCAAAAAAATCGGTAAGCGTTTGAGGATCAGCGGTAATGCCCATATCGTTTTCCTTCGGAACGCGAAATTTCAAGCAGCGATAGGATGAGCCTTCTCCGTACAGCGTGACAAGCGGATTTTTATCGTGGCCGTACGAAAGATCGGCTACGGTAGTCGCCTTGAAGATTGCGCTGCAAAAAAGCGGCGTGCCCTGTTCATCCAAGGGACGTATGGGCTTCTTTTCTCCGATCTGCACGTTAAAGATGTAAAAGGTATCGGTTTCCTTGCTAAGCACGGGGGATAAATAGATCAAGCCCGAGCCAAACAGCGGCGTGGGATAGCTTTCCGCCTTGACACATCGGTGATAAAGTCCGCTTTCAAAATCGTAATAATTGCAAAGCGAGGGGGATATGCCGTAGGCGAAATCGGGAAAGAGGCGCTTGACGGGGGCAAGAGCTTCTGCTTCGTTTTGGGTGATATTCCCTTCGGCATCTACCACCGTAAAGCCATCCGGCGCCTTGAACCAAAAGTCTGCCGAGGGGGTGTGGGATGCGTAGCCGCCGAGGCGTTTCAGCTGGGCGACGGGCAGCGCCCCCTCTTCGAAGACGTACTCGTCCCCCGTGCCGACCGCCGTAACCGTTTCAAAGGTCAACCCAAGGGCTGACTCTCGCAGGTTCGTAAGCGAGGCGCTCAGGCTTTCAAAGCGCTTGTCGCACTGCCGGAGAAGCCCCTTTTCGGTCGGTAAGGTGATCTCGGCGCTTACCGGCGCGCCGACTCGCTCGGCCGAAAACTGCAGTCTGCCGCTTTCGGGGTCATATTCGGCCGAAAGATTTGAAAAATACCGCCCATCCGCAAAATCGCGTGAAAGCGCGTCGGCGCCGCCCGTCGGCTCTCCGACCGCGAAGGGCTGATCCTCGTTTCCCGCAAGGGGGGCGTAGGCGGGGTGATCGTGGGTGTCGAATTCGGCGGCAAGGCGGGAAAGCGTGCGAAGCCCGTCCACCGAAAGATAGGCGGCAAAATTGCCGTTTCGGATATCCGAAAGAACCTCGTGAAGCGTTCGGTCCGCAAGGGCGGGGATGCTTTCGGTAAGCTTGCCGCTTTCGATCGCGTCGACGAGGGTGTTATAGGCTTCGACGATGCGAAGCGAAAGGGCGTCATAGGCGGCCTTTACCTCGGCCGCCGTCAGCCCGGGCGTGCCGTACCGCCCCGCGCGGTTCGGCGTATCCGAGAGGCGCTGTACCCACAGGGAACGAACCTCTTGCTCGGTTATTTTTTGAATACTCATGATTTGATCCTTCCTGCGACACGGTAGCGGTAGGTGACCGAAAACAGACCGAAGGGACGCTGGTATTCCTCCGAGAAGAAGAGAAGCTGCTTTTCGACCCAGCGCTTTTTCTTCTCCCGAAGCGGCACCACGGTTTCGGGAAGCGCGGAAAACTCCGCGACCGCAAAATCGGTTTCCCCGAAGTCGAGCCGTCCGCCGTACAGGGTGTCGCAATCCTGCCAATCCTCTTTCTCGGTACGGACTCGTACGCCGACCTTTCCACCCGTCATCGCCTTCAGCTTCACGGCGCCGTATCCCTTTACGGTGCTTTTTTGCTGCCCCGGGCGGCCGCAGTTCTCACTTTTCGTGGCGCATCCCGAAAAATAGGCGCGCCCGTTAAAGCTGTAATAACGGCGCGGGATAAGGCCGTCCTTGTCGCGTTTATCGGTGTTAAAAAGCATAAGGCTGCCGTCGCCCGTGCCGAAAAAGAGCAGGCCGTCGACTTCGCAAAAGGCGGTGGCGGGGGAAAAGGTACCCCCCGTCTTTTCGCCGTGACAGTCTACGGGAAAGACCCCGTCTTTTCGTTTGACGTAATACACCGTCACCTCTCCGTCGTCGCTTTTTACGCTGTATACCGTTTCGTCCTTGATCGGCTCTTCGCTCTCGGTCACGCAAAGGGGATATACCGTCCCCTCCAGTGTCACGGTCTTACCGAAAAGGCTTTCGGGTAGGACCGAAAGCGTGTGGTATTGATCGTGTTGGCCGATATAGGCGCCGATATCCGAAAGATAATACCATTCGTATTCGCGCTGACCCTTGTGACTGACGGGCTGCTTGCCGTCGCAAAGATATACCCGTCCGTCTATCCCGATGCCAAGGTAAGCCCCGAAGCGGAAAAGGACGGCGCGCGAAAGATCCTCGGCCGTAAGGCGGCGGTCGACCGCCGAAGAGCGATGTCCGATGCCGCGCTCGCCCAGAAGGACGGGCTGCTCAACGGCGTCCAGCCCTCGCTCGGAAAGAAAGACGGTGTCATCGAAAAAGGTAGCGGCGGCGCCGAGGCAGCCGATGCGGAAGCCGCCCTCGTTCACGGGGAAGACGAGGCTGATAAGATCCTGTCCGGTCTCCTGCTTCGTGTGGCAGAAGACGCCCGCCTGCCCCATGCCGCCCTTTGAAAAGACGAAAAGGGTCGAGGCGCCCCCCGTCATCGCGGTGATGGGCAGGATCCCGTTCCCGTCGGTAAAATAATTGAGCGCGCCGAAATAAAAGGGATCGTTTTCTCCGCTTTTCGTTCGTTGGCTGTAAAAGACGGTTCCCGGCAGATCGGGGTTTCCCGAAAGAAAAATACGGTCGGCGAAAAGGCAGATAAGGCGGCAACGCTCGATCGCTTGCCGCCCCCCACCCGCGTAGGTCGGGTGGGTAGCGTGGATCTCGGCGGCGAATTCATCGCAATAGCTTCCCGCAAGAGAAAGCGTTTTCCCATACAGAAGCGTATCCGCATCGGCGGTCAGCAAAATTCCCGAAGCGAGGGACTTTTCCCCTTCCTTTTCAAGGATCGGGCGATAAAAAAGCCCTTCCCCCTCCTCGGGGACCGCTTCGCCGTTGAGAAAAACGCCCGAGAGCGCCTCGGTCCTTTCCGAGAAGCGGAAGACGAGGCGTTGCTTGCGGTAAAGCGATTCGGTATGAAGCGTCCTTCCCTTCGGGTCGACTACGTCGTAGAGGGTATAGGCCCCTTCGATCGCGTGAAAATCCACGAACGAGCCGCCGTAATAGACGTGGGAAAGCGGGGAATCGTCAAAGGCGTGGTTCTCTACGATAAGCAACTTTCTCGTTACGTAAAGATCGCGAAGCTTCGGGCAAAAGGCAAGGCATTGGCTTTTGATGCGCGTGACGGTGTCGGGCAAAACGACGGTTTCCAAGGCCTGCATCGCGGCAAGGGCGCGGTAGTCAAGATCCACGACCCCCTCCGATACGATCAGCTCTTTGATATGGGTGTTCCCCCAAAAGGCGTCGGTCTCGATACCGGCTACGGCGTATTCGCGCGCACCGAGCGATACCTTCGGCGGAATGACCACGACCTCGTCCGCATCCCCCGCAATGCCGCTGACGTAGCAAAGCCCGTCGTAGCGGATGCGGTAGGTAAGCGAGGCGGTTCCGTAGCGGTGGGTCGACAGATCAAAAAGATCGTATTCCTCGGTGAAGCGCTTCGTCAAAAGGTTCTTTTGCTCGTAAGGCTCCCCGTTTTTATAAAGCGTCGGGACGTATGCGCTTTCAGCGCAGGAAGAGAGCGCGCCTTCTTCGTAAAAGGCGTAGCGCTCTCCGTCCAAAAGAAGGAGCCTGCCGTTATAGGAAAGAGCCGCGCTCCTTTCTTCGGAAAGAGAGAAGGATGCACCCGACGGGTCCTTGCAGGGGGAAAGAGAGGCGAGTGTGTCCCGCTCCTTAAGCGGGACACGGTAGAGCAATTTTCCCGCGTGTACGAGCAGGCAGCGCTCTCTCTCGGGGGACTCGAAAAGTCCGTGAATACGGTCGCCGAACCCGTAAAGGCAACGGAAACCTGGGATGGTTTCTACTCCGGCGTTTGCGGCCCCACCGTAATCGCGGTACATATTTTCAAGATAGGCAAAGCGGTGAGGGGATACCAACGAGGCTTCCTCTGAAAAGTCGACGCCACAAAGGTCGTCGTAGGTTATATCGTAAACGTTACTTGACAAAGCGGTTCCTCCTTATCCCCAGCTCGTCCGATCGTTGTAGGGGGCTGCGGTTGAAAAACCGCGAAAAAGACGACCCGCCCCCTCGCGGAATCGGTTGAAGTAAAAGGTCGCCTTATCGGGGTCGTCCTCCAGCCAGACGTAGGCGGCGCACAAAAGCGGAAGCAGCTGGGCCTCCTCCTCGGTGAGCGGAAGCTCCCCCTCCTCGGGCAGCGCGAGGCGGCGCCGATAGGAAAGGCTTAGGATCTGCCTTTCTCGGTTTGAAAGATAAAGCAGATGCCCGCTTTCCAGGCGATAGCCGCCCGCCGTTTCTTCGGCCGTCACCGTTCTCCCTGTTTGGGAAACGGGGGGAGAATGAAGGGCGCCAAAGTCATCGATCAGCGCTGCAAGATCGTAGCAGCTATGGCCATGGGGGTCGGGCGGCTGGGTGAAAGACTCTTGATAGACCGCCAGCGAAAGCAGGGTGAGCGAGGATTCCGTATGAAAAGAGAAAACGATTTCTCCTTCTTCACCGGAAAACGTGCCGAAGAGCGCCTTTGCGCTCCCTCCCGCCGTATCGACCGAAAAGCTTTTTTCCTCGCTTCCCGATCTTGCCGTTACGCTCCCTTTCCCCGATAGGCTCGCGAAGAAACTTTTTCCACCCGGCGTCTTGACCGTGTGGGTTCCCCTTACCCCGATCGGCCCCGCCTTTTGGTAGCGGGGGACGGGGGGCAGGTGGTATAGGGTGAAGCTCGCTATCCTCGGCACAATGCTCGAAAGCTCCGCAAGCGCCCGCGCGGCGCTTTCGCGAAAAAGCGCGTCGTTGTCGTCAAGCGTTTCCGAGAAGCCGAGGTGAATGACAGCCTCCTTAAGCGCTTGTACCGTCATAGGCTACTCCTCAGCGAAGCGCTTCGGTACCGCTTACCGTCGTGTCGCTGTCAACGGCAAGCAGGATGTGCTTGTAGGTGCCAAAGCCGACGCCGAAGCGGCAACGGCCGTTCCAGATGTAGTTGCCCGTGTGATGGTCGATCCAGTTGGAGACCGTCAGCGGTACGCGGTTAAAGAACATATTGCCGCCAAGGTTTCGGTTGGCTTCGCTCGACATGATCATCAAGCGGTCGTCCGCGGTCTGCCAGTCGGGCATCACGACGATGTTCCAGTTTCCGTATTGCAGGTTGATATCGTTGTAGCCGTTACCGGTCGCCCCTTCGCTTCCGCAAACCTTTTTCACGATGGTCTCAGCGACGGGGCGGTTACCGGGCAGAACGATGGTGTCGGCGGTGTAGCCGAGGACCTCGCCGTTCTCGTCCTTCATGTTGCGGATCTTCGACGCCAAAAGCCCAAGCGCTTCTTCAAACGAAGCGGTCGATTCGAACATATTGCCCGAGAAGTAGTTGGATTGGGTTCCCTTCGCGCCGGTTTTACCGTAGGTATGCGAGGAAGAGAACAGGGGAAGCCCGTCGGGCGCCGTAAGATCCAAGGTCGCCCCCGCAAAGCTGCCGCTCGTCGCGGTGCCGTTTGAAAGGGCGTATCCGCAGATCTTATGCATGGTCTTGTAATAGGCGCGGGTGAAGTTCTCGGCGCGGCGACGCGCATCGGCCGCAACGCCGTAGTTGGCGTCCTCCATCATACGGGCGGTGATGGTAAACTCCTTCATAAACTGAATATGCTCGATGAACTTTTTATAGGTCTCCTCGAGGCTGTCCGAGGCGGCGCCTGCGCCCTCGGCGGCGGCTTCAAACACGCCGAACTCGTTCTGACCGACGATGGTCTCGCCAAAGCGGTTCGAGCGTTCGATGTTAAAGAGCCAATCGGCAATACCGCCTTTTTTGGTCTGCAGATCGGACTCATGCTCGATCACCATTTTAATGGGTGTTTCGAGCTTACCGATCGCGGCGTTATGCAAATCGCCCGTTACCGAATAAAGAATGGACATAGATTACTCCTTTTTAGTGATTTATTGGGGACGATTTCCCGACGCGCGCTTATAAAGCGCCTCGATCTCCCGATCGGAAAGCGACGGGAAGAGATCGCGGGCGGCCGAAAGCTCCCCGATGCTGATACGGCTGCCCGCAGGGGAGGTGTGACGGGGGACCGAGGAAGAAAGATGCGCCCGCGTATCCTCGCGGGGGCGGCGGAGACGCTCGTATTGCGTGGCGGCCGCGGCCTCCACGGCGCTAAGACCCGCTTCGCGCAGCTCTGCGTAGCGTGCAAGGCTACTTAGCTCGGTCAGGCTTTTCAGATGCCGAAGCTCGGGAAAGACTTGCCTGATCTCGGAAAGATCTTGGGCAGCCCTTGCCCCGTAATCGGGGGGTGCTTCTTCGGCGGTGGGGGGCTCCTCTTCTTGTAGGACGTCGGTCGGGGCATGGGGGAGAGCTTCGTTCATCGGCTCTTCCGCCGAGTCATTTGCCTCGCCTTTGGCGAGAGGTGTGGTTTCTTGCAAAATTTCTTCCATAACGGTTCCTTTCTTTTTTACTTACTGCGGCTTCGTAGATCGTGATTGCCGACGGCGACCTCTTTGGTCACCTTGGGCTCGCCCTTCTTTTCGTTTTTGGGGGCTTCGATCTTGCCGCCTCGGTTGGTAGCGTAGGGGTTATTCATGGCTTCTCCTTTCTTTGCTTTCTTCAAAAAAGGGAACGAAATCGTATAAAGGGGAAAAGGTCCCCGGGCCTTGTTTCTTCCCTTTTCCTTGAGTGTAGCAAAAAAGTGACAAAAAAGGGGGACATAGATGCGCGACTTTGCGGCCGCGCGTGATAAGATCCCTGCGGGATTTGAGATATGTTTCGCATAGCCTTGCTATGCAAAACGCGATATTTGCCTTACGGCAAGCAAAACGCCTTATCCCATATAGGGATTGATGTAGGAAAAGATCGATTTTTTCTTCTCCTTTTTCTCCTTTTCAAGCAGCTCTTGCATATACGCCGATCTCTTTTCGGCATCCTCCGACATAAGCGTTGCAAGCTCCAGGGATTTTTCCTCCGAGATTCCTGCGGTACGGCAGAAGATATACGCCCTTTCGTACGAATACCCGTATTTCTCAAGATGACGGGCGACCGAATAAACAAAAGAGGGATCCTCGGTGGCCATGACGCCGCCCTGATATTCATCAAGAACGGCCCCGATCTGCTTGTCGGTAAGCCCAAGCTCCGAAAGGGTCGGGGAAAAGCTCGGCTGCTTGTAGGCGGGGGCGTTGAGGATATCGTCGACCGCCTTTTCGACCTCTTTAAGCCGGCTTTCGCGAAGCGAAGAAAGATAATCGGCGTATCCTGTGGCCTCTTGCAAGGATTTCTCTCCGTTTTTCTCGTTCAGCGAGGTAAGCGCCTCGCCCAGCGTCCTCTTGGCCTCTCTTTGAAGGTAGGCGGCGTAGCCGTCGCCGACAAGACCGGCCTTGGCCAGCTCCTCACCGCCGCTTCCGTAGCCCGTTTTGCGCAAGGCCGCCTCCTGATAGATCCTTTGTCGCTCCTTTTCGTCACTCTTCCGTTTTTCCTCGCGCAGCCATTCGCCGTAGGATTTGGTTCCTCGCGTTTTCGTGCCCGCGGTCAAATAATTTTTAAGGTGTGAGCTGGCCGTTTGCTTCATCGCCTTCTCCTTTCTCGTTTTCCTTTTTCAGTACGTCGCTGAAATATTCGACGTTTTCTCTGGCGTGGGGGTAATGCGCCCGCTCTTGGTTCTGCCAATAGCGCAAAAGCGTGACGGGGTCGTGGGGGTCACCCAGCGTGCCCGCACGCAGATTTTCAAGATTTTTACTCCAAAGCGCTTCGCGTTGCTGCTCGATACCGCCGTTTTTATCGGTCGCAAAAAGATAGGCGTCGTCGTAGACGAAACGCCCGCGCCTTTCGTCGAAGAAAAGAAAATCGTAGCGGTTGAAGCAGCTTTCGTGCAGCCGCCCGTAAGCGTCGCGGTAGCTGACCCGCTTTTCTTCGTCGGCGTACGCTAGGGTAAACTCAAAGATCAAGCGGTCAATATCGGCGTAAGCGGCCTCCTTCATGCGGCGCTTCGAATCCAGTCGCCCCGCCGCCTGCTCGATTTGCAGCTGCTTGGCGTAGCCCGAGGAGGCGGTATCGTCCGAAAGACCCACGAAGGAATCCGAAATGCCGATAATGCGTCGCGCTTGCTCGTAAAGGCGGTTCGATTGCGCGATCTCTTGCGAGACGTCGGGGGTGGTATCGATCACGCCGTACATCGAGGCGTTTTCGCCCGGCTGTAAGCGAAGCACCTGCCCGAAGATGCTGTTATCGGGGCAAACGCGAGCGCCCTCCGGCATGATCGGCGTAATGCCCGAGCGCATCAGCTTGGCTTGAATGCGCGATTCCAGCTTGTTGATCTGCTGCTGCTGGGGGCGAATGACCTCGCAGTCGGATTGGCCGAGGCAGCTGCCGGCGCGCGAAATGTTTTTCCGTATGACGAGGGGGAAGCGGCGGGGGCGGTAAAAGGCCGCCTTCTGCACTTCGTCCGTCAAGCCATTCTCGCCCGGTATTTGCAGGGCTTCTTCCTCTATCGGTTCAAATGTAAAAGAAACATTACAGTCGCACTCACCGAAAGGGGCGCGGCATCGCGCGCAGACACGGCGCTTGCGCCCGTAGTAATCGCTAAGGTCGGAAAGCGTGGCGTCGCCCGAAAAAACGAAACGCCCGATCCGCCCGTCCTCCTCCTTGTAAAAGCAGGTAACAACGGTAACGGTATCCTCGTCACTTATTTGGCTTTCGCTTTCGGCGTCGGCCAGCGCTTCCTCGCTGGCCGTTATGGCGTAGCGGCGGCGCAGCTCGGCGCGTGGCGTTGAGAAGCGCAGGAAGCAATATTCCATATCGGCGATCTCTTCGATATACGGCTGGGGGATAAAGTTTTCGGGCGAAAGACAGCTGATGCGGATGCCGCCCGACTCGCCCCCGCGCTCGATCGTGCTGTCCCATTCAACAAGCCATACCGAGGCGCCGTAGATCGTGGCGTAGCGCTCGTCCAGATCATTCAGCCGCTCAAAGGGAAGCTCGTCCCGAAGGCGGGCGCAGAGCCTTTCGATCGAGATCGCGTTTCTTTCTCCCGCTTCCCCTACGCGAAGAGGGGATACCTTCGGGGCGGGAATGGTAGAGGAGATCTGCCCCTCGATGATCTCGTAGGTGATGTTCCGTATGGCCGTGGCCGGGGTAGGGGAGCCGTCTATCTCACAGCTTCCCCGATATTGCGCCATATGGCGACAGAGCTTTTCCTCCTCGTTCGAGAAAGAGAGCTTCGCCTTTTCGTAAAGATTTTGAAAGTAGGGTAGCCTTTCTTCTTTTTTGGTTGGTATCATAGTGGTTCTCCGTATTTTTTGATAAGATAAGGACGCTCGCTTTCGGTGGCGGCGTAATAATCCTGCCACATGTCGGGCGTCCAGGGGCGCCGCTTCGCCATGCTCTCCTCGGGGGCGGGGCGGCAAAAGCTGACGGCAAAGCCGCGAAGCGCGTCGGGGGCGTGGGTGATGGCGTGCGGCTCGGTCGAAACGTCAGAGGGGTTGGTCTTATCGAAAAGAAGCATCGGAAGGCAGCGGCAAAGCTCGGTACAGGTACGAAAGATCTGTAAGCGCGGCACCCCCTCCGCCGTATCGCGCAAAAGCTCCTTGATCGCAAGCCAGCCCGCTTCTCGGTCGTTGGACGAGCGTGTAAAAAGGATCCCGTGCTCGGCAAAGATCGAAGCGCGCGTACGGCCGCTTTCCTGTACGCGACCGAAAAGGTCGGGTGGCGCAAGCGTCGCGTGGATACGCTCGCCCTCGGGGGTCATCTCCTTGATCCTTTCGGCCGCCTCGCTGATGATAAGATTGCTTTCGCACAGCTCGCGATAGACGTATACCCTCCCATCGGGGGAAAGGGCAATCCAAAGCACCGCTAAGCGGTCAAGCCCGTAGTCGATCGTGCGGTAGCGGCGAAAGGAATCGGGGATCGGAAAGGGGTCACAGGTGTGCTTTTCGTAAGAAAATTCGGGAAAGAATTGCCCCGCGAACAAATTCCAATCGCCAAGAAGAAGCGCCCGCCTTTCAATTGAGGGCAGGGCTTCAAGCCGCCGCTTGTAATCGGGGTCGGCCGAGAGAAGAAAGCGGTTGTCGGCGATCTTGGCGGGCAAAAAGATGCGTCGCACGCCGTCCTTTCCCGAAAAGGAGGTATCGGGGGGCGAGGGGTCGATAAAGCGGGCCTTGACCCAGCCGTGTCCTACGCCGCCGGGGTTGGTTGAGGATTTGATCTGCTTCGGAAACGCGTTGGCGCCGCGGATACGCGAAATAAGATATAGGTATTGAAACTCGGTGAAGTGCGTCAGCTCGTCGAAGCGGATCACGTCGTATTCGGCCGATTGATACTGGTACACGTCCCCCTCGGCGGCGCAATAGCCGAAATCGAGAAGCGAGCCGTTTTGAAAACGCCCCGTGTGGTGCGTGGCGTTATAGGTAAAGACCGAAGCGGGGTAGAGCGAGCGGGCGCTTCGTATCAGCGACCTTTCCAGCTCGGGAAAGGTACGGCGCAGAAGAAGCTGGCGGCTGCCTGGATAGCGAAGGGCGAAAAGCAGGGCGTCCACCAGCTGCCCGTAGGATTTTCCGCCCCCCGCCGCCCCCCCGAAGAGAACCTCGGTCTCGTCAGCGTCAATGAAGCGCTTTTGCCTTTTGGTGATTTCAAGCTTCATTCGACCACCCGTATCTCGACCGAAAAAGCACCGTCGGCCGCCTTTTTCTCCCTCTCACCCTTTTCCTCCTCGAAAAGCAGATGCCGCACGAAGGTGGGATCGTAGCGCTTCATCAGCGCCCCCGCGCGCAGCGTGTCGCGATAGCGCTCCTCCGCTTCTTCGATCGCAGCCGAAAAATCCCGCCGCTTCGAAAAACGGCGGAAATCGGCAAGGGTTAGCCCCGCCTTCTGCCGAAAGCCCGAAAAGGTAGGCGGCTCGTCCCCCGGGGCAAAGGAAAAGTGCTCGATCAGCTGCCACGCAAGCTCTTTTTTATAGGTCACAAACCCGCCCTCCTTTCTCGTTGATCCATAAAGCCGATGCCTCCTTTCCTCCTAAGTGTAGCAAAGTTTTCGCCGAAAAAGGGGCTAAGATTTGGCCGTTTCTTCGTCCGCCGCAGGTCCATTTTTCAAATTTCTCTTTACTTTTTTCGGTTTGTGTGCTATACTACCCTTGGTTAAGTGGGGAAAAAGGAGGCTCTTCTCCGTTTTTTTCGCGCCGTCTCTTTATGCATCTTGGGGTCAAGGGCGGCATAAAATGACCGTAACGATCCAAGAGAGGAGGGTTTGCCGATCGGCCTTTCATCATGAAAAAATCAACCAAGCTGAACCTGATCTTTTGCGCGTTCGCCTTCGTTTTGATGCTGGTATATCTCTTTGGCGTCGGCGAGACCGAGGAACTTTTGGAGGCCTTTGCCAAGATCCGCATCGGGTATCTGTTTATAGCCCTCGGTCTGATCGTGGTCTATTGGATGGGCGAGGCGCTTTGCAACCAGATCATCCTTAACAAGGTTTGCCCGGGGCAAAAGTTCCGCCACACCCTTTCCACCACCGTCATCGGGCAATATTTCAACTGTATCACCCCCTTTGCTTCGGGCGGTCAGCCTATGCAAGGGTATTATATGACCTATCACGGCGTTCCGGCCTCGGCCTCGGTATCGGTGTTGATGTCCCGCCTGATCCTCTACCATATCACCGAAACCATTTACTGTCTCATCGTCCTCATTCTTCGCTTCTCCTTCTTCACCAAGGAGCTGGGGGGGTTGATGGCTCTTACCATCGTCGGGTTCCTTACCTGCGTTGCCGTGATCGTTTTCCTAATCCTCGTCTCCTTCTGCAAGAACTGGACGATGTCGGTGCTTCGCAAATGCATCTTTCTGCTTCATAAGATCCACCTGATCAAGGATCCGCAAAAAACCTGCGACAGCCTTGAGGCATCCATGAACGCTTCCTTCAATAATATGAAGTTTATTGTAAAGGAGCCGGTGATGATTCTTAAAACCATTCTGGTAACTGCCGCGCAGCTGACCGTTTATTTCACGATCTCCTGCGTTATATACCGGGGCTTCGGCCTTTCGGGGGTCGATTATCTGACGGTCATTTCCTGCCAAGCGTTCGTCTACCTGATCTCCGCCTTTATGCCGATGCCCGGCGCTATGGGGGCGGCCGAGGGTAGCTATGTGGGCTTCTTCTCCCACGTATATGGGAATGGCTCTCCGCTGGTTGCTATCTCCACCTTTATTTGGAGATTTTTAACGTTCTATCTGCCGATTGTCGTGGGTATGATTCTGACCCTTGTTCTCCAGCGTCAAAGAAGCAAAAAAGAACCGCAAGATATAGATAGACAAGAGAGCGAGCCGCTTGCATAAGCGGCTCTCTTTTTTTCGCCAAGCACGAAAGAAGACATTAACGCTAAAGGCGCGTATGTCACCGTTTTCTTGCCGTACAGAAAGAGGGCTTAAAAAGGTTTTGCGGTCGCAGAATTGGCTTATTTATATTATTTTTGGCGAAAAAACGTCCTTTTTTGTACGAAACGCACAAGAAAAACGTCTGTTTTTTTACATATACGCCCCTGTTGATGCCTTGACAATAAAGGCTTTTTCCTGTATACTATAAATTGTAAACCTATCCGTGCCGTCTACAAAAAAGAGACGGTACGATAATGAAGCAAAATTTTAATGTAAGGAGTTTTTGTTATGAAAAAGCGTATACTTTCTATGCTTCTTGCCATCGTGATGGTTGTAACGGCCCTGCCGCTGTTCCTCCTCACCGCTATGGCGGAAGAAGGCGATACGGCCACGTATCCCGAAACGACGGTTGAAGAGTATAATGCTCTTTACGTGCAAGGCGGTCTCATTTTCCAGATCGACTTTTATAAGACGAATGAGCATTGGGCTCCCGATACGCACGATGCTCCCATTGCGATTACAGATATGGGAACCTCTGCCGCCACGTACAACTCGTTTGACCATTACGTTGTTTTCAGACCGGCGACGAATGGGGCGTACTGCAAGGTTGCCAATGGTGATGCAGTCAATTCCGCAACCATTCAAGACGGGCATGTGTATTTCCCCGCTTACCAACAAGTTGGATCGGCACGCGCCAACAGCGCTCTGAATGACCGTAACCATGAGTCGAACATCCTCTCGCGCGCTTACAAAGACAATAAAATGACCGTGACGGTCGAGTACGTTATGAACGTGCATTCGGCCAAAAGAGAAAACGGCAATCAGACCTCCAGCGGGTATCCGATATTTGACGTTGGCGGCGTGCAGATCCTTGAGGGCAATTCCGAGACCGATATGATCTTTGCATCGGTTAAAAATCAAGGTGTTTCACTTTCTGACGGAAACCTTTTGGACGGTGCCGATCATACCGACCGTACGTATGCCAAGAGGGAGACGGTCAACACCTTTACGCTGAAGATCGACCGTCCGAAAGATACGCTCACCGAGGGGACCGAGCTTCATACCGAGGACGGGTATCTCGGCCTGATGGTAAACGGCGCCGATTATTTTAAGTCGTCGACCGTGAAATACGTTAACTCCTCGAAGA
>JAZOOS010000027.1:0-70813 GCA_045655185.1 Eubacteriales bacterium | reverse complement strand
AAAACACTTTTGCGGAATCTGGCGTTAATTAACGCCAGACCCCGCAAATGCTTAAACTATATTTCTGCTCAGGATTCTTGGAATTTAGAATTGCTAAACCTTTCTTAAAAGTGTTGCACTTCTATTGACAATTCACTGTATCCCTAAAAAAGCCCTTGCTTTTTTGACTTCGGCGTGCTATACTATATGATAGTATATTATTTTATCTATTATCCTTTCACGGAGGTCTTACATATGAGCAGCGAAAAAACCGGTGGGCCGAGCCTTGGGCGCAGGATCCTCGTTTTTATTTTAGCGATGCTTCTCGGCATGGCGCTTCTTATCGGTGCCGTTGCCATGACGATCTACATCGCCCTGAACGGCGTGACCGTCGGGCAGCTGATGGGGAACAACGGCCAACCGTTCCTGACCGACAAGGGGACGGTTAACCTCAAGGATCTTACGGTTATGGGAGCGTTGGCGGAGCTGATCGCGATAACCAACTCCCTGCCCGGCAGAACGCTTAATTCGTTGGTGCAGTACTACGGCATAAACGGCGAGCTTCTTTCTCTTATGCCCGAGGAATACCGCACGCTTGACCTTGGAGAGGTTGCCGCCAATCCCGTCAACGCCATTTTGAACGCAACGACGGTAGGGGTCATTCTCCGCACCTCGGATCACGTAGATCTTCTCACCCCTCACGGCTACAACAAGCTGAAGGATCGCTCGATCACCTACCTTCTCTTAAAGGATTACGACACCTTCTTTGAAGGCGTATACGTTGGAGATATGCTGGGGGTCGACCTGATCGAAAATCCGGACGGCACGGTCACCCCGATCTTCAAGAACCCCGATAAGCATTCGGTCAACGAATATTTGGCGCCCTACCCGCTCGGTAAGGTCTTTAAGGCCTACGGAACGGGGAGCAGCGAGTTTACCGCGGTGATGAACGAGCTTTTGTCGATGGTTCCGATGCATACCTTCATCGATCCAAACAGCGGCTTTGTTTACGACGCCGCAAAGGATCTTATGCTTTCCGATCTCTTTAGCCTTGACGATACCGAAGAGCATAACCTGCATCTTTCCACCGAAAAGCTGATGGATAACGTAACCATCGGCTCGATCCTCGGCTATTACGAGAACGAAGACGGCGTTTGGTGCGATAAGGCGACCGATGAGCCCGCGACCGGTATCGAGGGGGCGCTGGCCGATGTGACCGTCAACGAGCTTGGAAGCGCGGATTTCGATCTGATGGACAGGGTCGGAAACGTCTATCTCGGTGAGCTGATGGGCCTTACGCGTGACCCGAACGATGCCAACAAATGGCTGAACGAGGAAGGCGACGCCTTAGACGACCCGATCCGTGAAACGCTGGCCGGCAAAAAGATCGACGCCCTGTTGCACGACGATCTTTCGCTTGAATCCCTTGGTATCAGCGACCTTTTGCTTGCCGACGTTCTGGATTACGAGAAGCGTGCAGACGGCTGGTATGATAAGAATAACGAAAAGGTGCCCGCCGCCATGGCGGCGATGCTCGGCTTTAAGGTAGGCGAGCTTTCTTCCGGTATCAAGACGCTGTACGTCGGTGAGCTGATCGGCTTTACGGTACTCAAAAACGAGGACGGCGAGCTTTGCGATGAAAACGGCGATCCTTTGCCCGAAGGCGCCGACCCGATCTTCGTAAAGGGCACGGCCCCGAATTACGAATACCCGACGGGCGTGATGAAATCGATCGCCCCCCTGCTCGTCAGTGAGCTGGAGGAGAGCGACGCGGTCTCCAAGCGCGTGCAGAATACCCTCGTCGGAGACGCGATGGGCTACGTATACGACGAAAACACTGAAGCCTGGTATAAGAGCTCGGCTATCAACGAGGAAAACAAGGTCACCGGCATTTTCGGTACGCTCGCAAACTTCAAGGTTTCCGAGATGGAGGACGGCGTGCAGGATCTTTCGGTCGCCGACGTTCTCGGCTACGAGAAGGGTGAAGACGGCATTTACCGCGATGAAGACGATAATCCCGCCACGGGTATCTTAAAGATCCTGATGGCCAGCAAGATCTCAACGCTTGATAAAGATACCGATAACGTGTACCTCGGTGAGATCATGGGCTACACGGCGTATAATACCGATACGGGCCTTGCCTTTGACAAGGAAAACGACGACGCTTCGAAGCTTGGCTTCCGCAAGGGCGAGGAGGGCGCTTACACCTATCCCGAGGGGCCGACGTCTTCCTTTGTCACGATGAAGGTAAAGGATCTGAGCGATGACGAGGCGATCGAAGGCAGGATCAAGACGATGTCGGTCGGTACCGCCATGGGCTACAAGAAGGTAGGCGACACCTGGTACGAGAAATACGAGGGGCCCGACGATCTCGACAACAAGAAATTGACCGGCATTGTTAAAGCCCTGGCCGATAAGCCGGTTGAGGATATGGGCAGCGAGATGGAGACCATGAAGGTTGGCACCGCGCTTGGCTATGAGGAAACCGCCGACGGCTGGGAGGACGAGAACGGTGATTCGCCCGAAAAGATGCTGGCCTCGGTCATTGACACCCCCGTAACCGAGCTTGACGGGGTTCTTGAAACCCTCACGATCGGCAAGGCCATGGGCTACAAGGAGCACAACGGCACGTGGTACGAGGTATACTCGGACGACGGTAACGACGATAACGACGTAAAGGTTTCGGGCGTTATGGGCGCCTTGGCCGATAAGAACGTCAACTCGCTTGACAGCACGATCAAAACCATGACGGTCGGCGAGGCCATGGGCTTTAAAACCGAAGGAAGCAAGCTGGTTGACGAAAACGGCCAAGAGGTCAAGGGCGTTATGAAGGCGCTGGCCGACAAGCCGATCAATGCGTTAAGCAGCACGATCGATGATATGACGGTCGGCACCGCCATGGGCTACGAGGAGCACGGCGGCATTTGGTATGAGAAATACGAAGGGCCGGGCGATACCGATAACGTAGAGGCCAGCAATATCATGAGTGCTTTGGCTAACAAGAAGGTCAACGATATGGGCTCTTCGATCAACACCATGTCGATCGCGGATATTATGGGCTACGAGAAGGGTGAAGACGGCGTTTGGTACGAGGTCTACGTGAACGACGATGACCCGACGAATGACGTGCCCGTCAGCGGCTTTATGAAGCTGTTCGGCCCCGATACCCTTTTGACCGAGATCGACCAAAAGACCGATGACTTGACCGAAAATGCCACGGTTGGCGACTTTATGGACGCCGGAATTCTGAAATTCTCGACCACCAATCAAAATAAGATCGACGCGCTCTTTTTACTCCTCTATCCCAGCGATCCCGACAAGAGAAATTGGAAGGCGTTAACGATCGACGAATTCATCAACACCATCATCGGAAATATGAATCCTTAAAAAACAAAGCAGGGTAAAATCATGACCAAAATCGATATTTTTTCGGGCTTTTTGGGGGCTGGTAAAACCACGCTGATCAAAAAGCTGATCGCCGAGGGGTATAAAGGCGAAAAGCTGGTTCTTATCGAAAACGAATTCGGTGAGATCGGTATTGACAGCGGCTTTCTTCGCGAAGCGGGCATTGAGATCACCGAGATGAACTCGGGCTGCATCTGTTGCAGCCTGGTCGGTGATTTCGAAAAAGCGCTCGCGAAGGTCCTTGACGAATACCACCCCGATCGGATCCTTATTGAGCCCTCGGGTGTCGGTAAGCTGAGTGACGTGATCAAGGCGGTACGGAGCACCGAGCTTGAAGGTGCCATGCTTGACGGTTATACCGTTGTGGTAGACGCCAAAAAATGCAAGATGTATATGAAAAACTTCGGGGAGTTCTTTTGCGACCAGGTCGAGCATGCGGGCGCGATTGTTTTAAGCCGTACGGACGGACTTTCCGACGCAAAGCTTGCCGAGTGCATCTCGCTTCTGCGTGAGCATAATTCCGAGGCGGTCATCGTAACCACCCCGTGGGATAAATTGACGGGAGAGCAGCTTCTTTCGGCCATTTCCCGTCAAAACACCCTTTCTTCGGTGCTGGAAAAGTTAGAAAAGGAAGCGCATCACCATCATCACGATAAAGAATGTGAATGCGGACACCACCATCACCACGATGAAGAATGTGAGTGCGGACATCACCATCACCACGATGAAGAATGTGAGTGCGGACATCACCATCACCACGATGAGGAATGCGAGTGCGGACATCACCATCACCACGATGAGGAATGCGAGTGCGGACATCACCATCACCACGATGAGGAATGTGAGTGTGGACATCACCACCACGCCGACGAGGTCTTTACCAGCTTTGGCGCCGAAACGGCGCGCCGCTTTACAAAGGAAGAAATTGCGGGGATCCTTACGGCGCTGGATAGCGGCGAATACGGCACGATCCTGCGCGCAAAAGGGATCCTTCCCGCCGAAGGAGAATGGATCCACTTTGATTACGTACCCGAGGAAAGCAACGTGCGCCTTGGCGGAGCCGATATTATCGGGCGTCTGTGCGTGATCGGCGCGGGCATCTCGGAAGAGGCTCTTTCTTCCCTTTTTGGGCTTTGAGGTGAAATATGGAATTTCCCGTATATCTGTTTACCGGCTTTCTGGAGGCAGGAAAGACCCGTCTTATCCAAGAAACGATGGAGGACGCCGACTTTAACGCAGGTGAAGCCACCCTTATTCTTCTTTGTGAAGAGGGGGAAGAAGAGCTTTGCCCCGAAAGCTTCAACAAGGGCGAAAAAAACATCTTTATCAAGACCATCGAAACGCTTGACGATATCAACACCGAAGCGCTTCTTGCTTGGCAAAAGGAAACCAAGTTTCGCCGTGTACTAATTGAATGCAACGGCATGTGGCAGATCGGTGAGATCTACCGCCGCTTGCCCCGCAACTTCCCCGTATACCAAGAGATCATGGTGGCCGACGCTACGACCTTTGCAAGCTATAACGCCAATATGCGCTCGTTGGTCGTGGACAAGCTGCAAGGCTGCGAGCTGGTGATCTTTAACCGTTGCCCGAAGAGCTTTGACACGATGGAGCTGCATCGCTTGGTTCGCGGTATCAGCCGCTCGGTGAACATTTCCTACGAGTATACCGACGGCACGATCGAATACGACGATATTATCGACCCCCTTCCCTTCGACATTGAGGCTGACGTCATTACGGTAGAGGACCGCGATTTCGCCCTTTTCTATCGCGACGTAACCGAGGAAATGGATAAGTATCACGAAAAAACCGTTCATTTTCGCGCGTTGGTCGCGAAGGATGAACGGTTGGATAAGGATACCTTCGTTGGGGGGCGGCAGGTGATGACCTGTTGCGTAGACGATATCGCGTTTAGTGGGTTTGTTTGTAAGGTAAGCGGAAAATGTCCCGATCTGAAGACGGGGGATTGGGTGACCCTTACTGCGAAAATCGAGATCGAGCCCCATAAAATGTACCGTTACCCCGGCCCCGTATTATACGTTACGGCCTATGAAAAAAGCGACGCCCCTGAGGTGCCCGTAGCAACCTTCTATTGAGCGTCATCCTTTTCGCGGCGAGTTTTCCGAATATGCGGCGGTATATACGAATGGCTTTGTAAGAGACGGGCGTTATAAAAAAGCCCGTCCTCCCCTTTGGGGTCAAAATCCATGATATCGTCGGTATCACATTCAAAATAGGTACATATCTTATGTAAGGTGTCAATGCTGATGAGGCGATTGGTCTCGATCTTTTGGATCTCGGTGGGAAGAAGCCGCAGCTCACGCCGCAGTCCCTCAAGCGTTTTCTTTCGTTGCTTCAGTAGCGCAAACAACTTATAATAACGTACCTTCATCGATTCCCCCCCTTTCTTTTATCTAAATTATAGCGAAAAAACCGATATTTTTCAACTCTTTTTTATAATTTCATATGCGGGCATGGCGGAATTGGCAGACGCGCCGGATTTAGGTTCCGGTGGGCAACCGTGCAGGTTCAAGTCCTGTTGCCCGTACCAAAAACAAAAAGACGAACCAAGGTTCGTCTTTTTGTTTTATCCAAGACCGAAGGGCTTGGTATGGAATCAACGCGCCCAGCGCGTTGTATGGCATCGCGGCTCGTCCGCGCATGGCATCGGCCGTAGGCCGTATCTCTCGTTCCTCTTCGGTCTTGATTCCATGCCGCCTTACGGCGGATTCCATACACTCGCAAGCGAGCGATTCCATCCACGCCTATCGGCGTGATTGAGGAGAACGAAACCAACTCGCCTTTTCGCACGCCCGATGAGACCAAGTCCTGTTGCCCGTACCAAAAAATCGGCAAGATGAAGCTTGCCGTTTTTTTATCCAAGCCGCAGGCTTGGCATATCATCGCCGCACAACGTGCGGTGCATATCATCAGCCCCTATGGGGCTGTATCTCATCACGCTTTAGCGTGCATTCCTCCTGCGGCTTGATGATATACTCGTAAAAAGCGAGATATGCTCTCGCTTTTGTGCGGATGATATACAAGGCGTAGCCTTGATGATATGCAACGGCAAGCCGTTGATGATATACGATTCTTCGCATCAATGATATCCACGCCCACGGCGTGATAAGGCCCTTCCCCTCTCCCCATCACGAAAAGCCGCTACCGAAGTGTGACAATCACGCTTTGATAGTGGCTTCTTATTGTATAACGAAAAAAGGATAGCTTTCGGCTATCCTTTTTTCGGTTATTTCCTTATTCCCCGACCTTCTGAAGGAAGGCGGCTGTTTTGGGGGATTTGGGGCTTGAAAAGAGGGTGGCGGGGGGGCCTTCCTCTTCAATACGGCCGTCGGCGAAGAAGACGACGCGGTCGGCGACGTTCTTCGCGAATTCCATTTCGTGGGTAACGATGAGCATCGTTCTTCCCTGCTCTTTAAGCCCTTTAATGACGCGCAGGACTTCACCCGTGAGGGCAGGGTCGAGGGCACTGGTCGGCTCGTCAAAGCACAGAATCGAGGGCTTTAAGGCCAAGGCCCTGGCGATCGCCACGCGCTGCTGCTGGCCGCCCGAAAGCTGGAAGGGGTAATAATCCTTTTTATCCGAAAGCCCGACGCTGTCAAGCAGGATCGTGGCTTCCTTTTTCGCCTCCTCGGTAAGCTTTGCGATATAGGCGCGCCTTTCCCGAAAGCTAAGCCCCCTTTTCTTCACTTGCTCCTTTTGGCGAAGCAAAAGCGGGAGGTATACGTTTTTTAGCGCCGTATACTGGGGAAAAAGGTTAAAGGATTGGAAGACGAGCCCCATATGGAGGCGCATCTCGCGGATCTGCTTGGGGGTGTATTGCTTTTCGGCATCAAAGCTGAACTCGTTTTCAAGCGTGACGCTTCCCCCATTGGCCATCTCCAAAAAGTTCAGGCAACGAAGGAAGGTGGTCTTTCCACCGCCCGAGGCGCCGATCACCGCCACGACCTCGCCCTTTTCCATCGAAAAATCGACACCGTGAAGCACCGAGAGATTATCAAACTTCTTTTTTAATTGCTTTACTTCCAAAAATGCCATTTCCGACCTCACACCCTGTAATAATCCAGCTTCTTTTCGAGGTAGTTAAAGAGAAGCGTAAGCACGCCAACGAAAAGAAGGAAAAAGACGGCGATATAGAAGAGCGGCCAGATGAGCCCGCGGGATAAGAAATCCATTTCGTTGATAAAGAAGATCTCGGCCACCGCGATAACGCGCGCCAGCGAGGTATCCTTGACGAGGGTGATGACCTCGTTACTGATGGGCGCCAAGATGCGCTTTACAACCTGCATCAGAATGACGCTGAAAAAGGTTTCCCGCGCCGTCATACCAAGGACGGCCGCCGCCTCGTACTGCCCGCGCGGGATCCCCTCGATCCCGCCCCTGTATATCTCGGAAAAGTAACAGGCGTAATTAAAGACGAAGGCAACGAGCGCCGCGATAAAACGACCGTTTACGCCCCCGAAGAGCTGGATACGGAAGAGGAGCCCGGGGGCGTAGAAAACGACGAAGAGCTGCAGCATTAAGGGCGTACCGCGAACGATCCAAACAACGGTTCGGCAGAGCCAGCGCAGGGGGCGAAATTTCGACATCGAGCCGAAGGAAATGACGAGCCCCAGGGGGAGAGAGAAAACGAGGGTCAGAAGGAACAATAGACACGTCGTGCCAAATCCTTCAAGAAGCGCGAGGGATATCTCAACGAATCCCATCTTATTCTTGCCCGATATTGGGGATCAGGTCATTGGTGAGGCCGTATTTTTCGGCAAGATCATCAAGCGTTCCGTCTGCGGAAAGCGCCTTGATAGCCTCGTTGATCTTCGCGGTAAAGTCGCTTCCCTTGCGGCAACCGATGGCGTATACCTCGGATTCGGGCTCGACGGCGTTGTTGATCGAAAGGCTTGCGTAGTCGCCAACGCCAACCATAGCCTTGGCCATCTGATAGTCGATAACGGCGAAATCGGCATTCCCCGCGACAACCTCCATAAGGGCGGCGGCCTGCGAGGTGAAGGTGGTGACGTTTTCTTCGCTACCGGCGAGCTCTTCGGCTACACCCTCGCCCGACGAGCCACCCTCGGCAACACCGCGAAGGCCGGCAAAGTCGGCGGCGGCGTCAAGCTCGCTAAGGCGGTCGGCATTGGTGATCAGGCACTGGCGGTTTTCAAGGTAGGCGTAAGTAAAATCAACGTACTCGGTACGCGAAACGCCGTCGCTTTCAAGACCGAAGGTGAAACCGTTCCAGATGACGTCGATCGCGCCGCTGTTCAGCTCTACGTACTTATTGGGCCAGCTGATGATCTGAAATTTGGCCTCGACGCCGAGCTTTTCGGCAACGGCCATGGCAAATTCGGTATCAAAGCCGGTAAGGTTGCCCTCTTCGTCCAAGTAGTTCATCGGCTCGTAGACCGTGATGCCGCAGACGAAATAGCCCTTTTCTTCGATGGCGGACCAATCCTTCACGCCCCCGCAGGAGGTGAAGCTTAAGGCCGCGGAGGTGAGCAAAAGAAGTGCGAGAATGAGAGTTGCAATTCGTTTCATGGTGTGTTTCCTTTCGCATTGCTTTAGTTTGCTAAAGTTTTGTGATGCCGTTATGATACCACTTCTTTTTCGGTTTGTCAAGGGGTTTTCGTAATTTTTTTTATTTTTTTTCGAAAAAGAAAAAACTCACACAAAACATCGTATGCGTTCTCGGTTCCGAGCGGAAAAAAATACGCTATATATAAATAAAAAAAGGGGTTCCCCGCAGATGGGAGAAGCCCTTCTTTTTTTCGCCGTTTTACGGCGTTTTAAAAGGTTTTCGGATTTTTTAAAGATCCAACGCCGCAAGATCGGCGGGCGTTTCGCGACGGACGGCGAGATACGAGCCACCGCCCTTGAGCATCACGATCGGGGGGCGGGGGAGCTTGTTGTAATTCGAGGCCATCGCATAGTGATAGGCCCCCGTCGTAAGACAGGCAACGAGATCGCCCCGCTTGATGCCGTTTGGCAACAGGATATTCTCCTGCAAAATATCACCGCTTTCGCAGCACCGCCCAACGAGCGAGCAAAGAAGCGTTTTTTCCCCATTTACCCCTTCGGTGGGCAAAATGGTGTAGGGCGCGCCGTAAAGCGCGTAGCGCGGGTTATCGGTCATCCCGCCGTCAACCGAAACGTAGTTCTTATAACCCGTGATACGCTTAACGGTACCGACCGTGTAAACGGTAAGCCCCGCATCGGCTACAATGCTTCTGCCCGGCTCGAAGGAGATATGGGGCATCTTGATCCCCAGCTCGTCGCATTTATTTTTGATAAAGGCGGCAACCTCTAAAATATTGGCGCGGATATCAATGGTAGGCTGATCCTCTACGTAGCGAACACCGTATCCCCCGCCAAGATCAAGCTGCTCGGCTTCGTAACCGAGTGACGAGCGCATAGCGGCGATAAAGCGAAGCATGACGTCCGCCGCCGCAAGATATACCGACGAATCAAAAACCTGCGAGCCGACGTGACAATGAAAGCCCGAAAGGTGGATATGCGGCAAAGAGAGCGCAAGACGGGTCATTTCCTCGGCCTGCCCGGTTTCAATGGCAGAGCCGAATTTCGAATCGACCTTCCCCGTCGAGATCGCCTCGTAGGTATGGGGGTCTATCCCCGGGGTGAGGCGAAGCAGAACGCTTTGCCGGATGCCCTTTTCCTTGGCCACCTCGTCAATAACCAAAAGCTCTTCGGCGTTATCAACCACGAAATACCCGATCCCGTTGTCGATCGCATAGCGGATATCGGCATCGGTCTTATTATTCGAATGGAAATAAGCGCGGCTAAGCGGAAAGTCCGCCGAAAGGGCGGTATAGATCTCACCCGAGGAAACGACGTCGATCCCCATTCCCTCTTCCTTCATCACCGCATACAAGCGCCGAAAGGAAGCCGCCTTAGAGGCGTAAAGAACCGAAGCCCCGTCGCCAAAGGCCTCTTTTACGGCGTTAAGATAGGTACGGCAACGCTCGCGAATACGATCCTCGTCCATCAGATAAAGAGGGGTTCCGTATTCTTTGGCAAGCTCGCTGACCGATTGACCCGCAAAAAGCAGGCTGCCGTTAGGGTTTACCGAAAGATTTTCACAGATCATAAAAAGTCCTACCGTTCAAAGAAGATGGGCGCGCAGCTCTTCGGCGCTCAAAGGCGAAAGATCAGCGGGCGCGATGTCAAAAACGGTCTTACAGCCGTACTGACCGCGCAGACTCATACGGTGAATGGCGCGGGCGTAGGCAACGAGCACCGAGGCGGTAAATTCGGGGTTGGAATCCAGTTTTAAGCTGTATTCGATCACGTGATTGTTTTCCAGATCCTTGCCGGTCCTCCCCGTCCGAATGACAGAGCCGCCGTGCGGAATGCCGCTATGGTCGCGACGAAGCTCTTCTTGCGTAATAAAGGTGACCGTCGTATCGTAATCGGCAAAATAGTTGGGCATTTCCTTGATCTCTTTTTCAATGCGAGAAAGGTCTTCCCCCTCTTTTGCCACGACGAAGCATTCTCTCGTGTGCTTTTGGCGTACGGAAAGCGTGGGACATTCGCCCCGACGCACGCTTTCAAGCGCTTCGGGAACGGGTACGGTGTACTGACGGGCATCAAGTACCCCTTCAATACGGCGAATGGCATCCGAATGCCCTTGGCTGACCCCGCGCCCCCAGAAGGTATAATCACACCCGTTCGGCAAGACCGAAGAGGCATAAAGACGGGCGATCGAGAAAAGACCGGGATCCCACCCCGCCGAGATAAGGGCGGTGCGCCCCCCTTTGGCGGCCGAAGCATCGACTGCGGCAAAGTGCGAAGGGATCGACGCGTGCGTATCGTAGCTATCGACCACGTTGAATTTTTCGGCAAGTGCGGGGGTCATCTTCGGCAGATCGGTCGCGCTACCCCCACAGATCACCAAAACGTCGATCTCGTCTTGATACGAAGAAAGCGTATCGGCGGCGTATACCGGCGCGCCGGTCAGGGTTTGGAGCGTTTTGGGATCACGGCGGGTAAACACCCCGACAAGGGTGACGTCGGGGGCGGCAAGCGCCGCAAGCTCGACCCCTTTTCCAAGATTTCCATATCCGTAAATGGCAATTTTCATAAGAACCTCGTTTGTTGAATTTGAGATGTTTTGTTTACATTTAGACCATATCTTTCATATTATACAGTCCGGAAGGCTTGCCGCAAAGGAAGGCGGCGGCCGTCAAAGCCCCCTCGGCAAAGAGAGCGCGGCTGTGCGCCTCGTGCTTTAAGGTAATGGTCTGATTTTGTGTGGCGATGATCACCTCGTGGATCCCAACGACGTTCCCCATGCGAAGGGCGTGCACACCGATCTCCTCGGGCGCGCGCTTTCCCTGACCGCTTCGACCGCAGTTGGGATAAGCGGTGGGGCGCACCTCGCAAAGAGCGTCCACTAACATTTTGGCAGTGCCGCTCGGTGCATCGATCTTACGGTCGTGATGCGCCTCAACGATCTCGATCTCGGCCTCGGGCATGGCGGCGGCCGTCTTCTTCGCCAGCTCTACAAGCAAGGCAATGCCAAAGGACATATTGGCCGAATAAAAGATCGGGATCTCCTTGGCCGCCTCATAAACGGCGGCAAGCTCGTCTTCGGTCTGCCCCGTCGTCGAAAGCACGATCGGCAGCTTGTGCTTTTTGGCAAAAGCAAGAAGCGGAAGCGTTTGGCTATGGTGTGAAAAGTCAACGATGCAATCCACGTTAGGATCGGCGCTCTCAAAGCTTTTCGCGCAAGGAACCGGCTCGCTTCCCGTGGCGAAGGCATCGACCCCCGCTGTAAGAATCGCGTTTTTATAACCGGCCGCGACCAGCTTAACGACCTCTTGTCCCATATGGCCGCAAAGGCCGTGCAATAAGATCTTCATGCTTCTTTCCTCACACCGAAAGGCCGGCTTCGCGCATCAGCGAAAGCAGCTTTTCTTCGTTTTTCGCTTCCATCGGGGTAAGCGGCAGGCGCAGATAGTTTTCACCGAAGCCCATAGCCGATACGGCGGCCTTGACGGGAATGGGATTGACCTCGCAGAAGAGGGTATTGATAAGCGGAAGAAGCTTAAGCTGCAAGGCGCAAGAGCCCTTGACGTCGCCTTCAAAGAAGCGGGTGCAGATCTCCTTGGTCTCTTTCGGAAGAACGTTGGAAAGAACCGAGATAACGCCCTTGCCGCCAAGCGAGAGGACCGGAACGATCTGATCGTCGTTACCCGAATAAATATCGATCTCATCCCCGCAAAGCGCTGCAACCTCGGCGATCTGGGAAATGTTTCCGCACGCCTCTTTGATCGCAACGATATTCGGGTGCTTGGCAAGCTCGGCTACCGTTTGGGGAAGAAGATTGCAGCCCGTACGGCTTGGCACGTTATAAAGGATGCAGGGCTTGGTCGAAGCATCTGCAATCGCCAGGAAGGACTGAAGCAGACCGTTTTGGGTCGCCTTATTGTAATAGGGGGTAACGAGAAGCATCGCGTCGGCCCCTGCCTCGCAAGCAAATTTCGTAAGATCAACGGCGTAAGCGATATCGTTCGAGCCCGTGCCCGCGATAACCGGAACGCGCCCCTTTACCTGATCGACACAGAACTTGATCGCCTCTCTGTGCTCGGCGTCGGTAAGCGTAGAGCCTTCACCGGTCGTACCAACGGCTACGATGGCGTCTACCCCCTCGGCGATCTGCCATTCGATCAGCTTCGCAAAACTTTCGTAATCGATCCCCTTTTCCGTAAGCGGGGTAACGATGGCAGTAGCAACGCCCGTAAATACCGTGTTTTTCATCATATATTTCCTCCAAAGCTTATAAAATACAAAAGAAGCGGGATAGAAATACTATCCCGCCAAAAAGCATCCCAAAAGAATGAATTGTCGGATAGCACTCCGCATTTCTGCGACAACAAGGCAGATCTTCTCTGCATTGCCAGCCAAGTGCCCGCCACAGCACCCACTTCGGCACCCGCGCCTTCCCCGCATAGCTTGGCAGCCTTTTTACAGCGGTACTCTTCACAAGGTGCGCCTCTATCTCTTACGTAAGTATGCTATCACAGAAAAGAACGCTTGTCAATAGCTTTTTTGAAAAAGTCAAAAAAAGGTCCGAAAAGAAGAAAATTTTTTATTGTTTTCCCTTTACATTTTTCTATGAAATGTATATAATGGTAATATCAAAAACGAGGTGAAGCTATGTTACAAGCAATTTTAGAGAATATCGGCTCGCAATGGGAGCTTTTCGTGCGCCTTGTCTTGGCGTGCGCCTGCGGCGCCGTGATCGGGTTAGAGCGAAGCCACCGCCGTAAAGACGCGGGTATAAAAACGCATATCATTTTGGCCATGGGCTCTGCCCTCTTTATCATCATTTCGCAATACGCCTTTGCTGAGGCGGCTCTCAGCGAAGCCTATCGGGCGGATATTTCGCGTATCGCCTCCAATATCGTTACGGGCGTTTCCTTCCTTTGCGCGGGGGTCATCTTTGTACGTGGCGGCTCGATCAAGGGGTTAACGACTGCGACCGGGATCTGGACGACCGCCGGCATCGGTATGGCAGCGGGGGCTGGCATGTACGTCATCACAGTCTTTTCTACGCTTTTGATCCTTTCGATCCAACTGATCTTCCACAAGAGATCCAAGGAATTTGAAAGCCATTGCACGGTGGATTTCACCTTCACGCTTTCAAAGGATCAAAGCATTGACGAAAAAGCAACCTACATTAGCGGCCTTTTGCAAAGCGAGCCGAACGATGTCAAGGTCTACCGAAACGAGGACGGAAGCCTCGTTTTAAAGCTGCGTGTATACGTTCTCTATCACCTTGACAAAACGAAAATGTTTGAAGCCCTCCGAAACGACCCTGATATTAAGGATATTTCCATAGGCTATTAAGACCCAAGGACTGTCAAATTGAAGAATAACGAAAAGGGATTGTATGCATTTTGTATACAATCCCTTTTTATGTCTTTGGTATTCTTTTTTTAAGGAGAAAATTAATGGATTGCTGACGCTAGTGGATCACGAAGCCCTCCTCATATGGGAGGCGGGATCCTCAACCGACATACTCACCCGCAAGAAATCGGATGTAACCATAGTTTCAATAACCGTTCTCGGTATTTACAGCAATAGCGCAACGCAAAGCGGGATGGTTCCGCAAGATAGAATGTTAGAAAGGAAGGCAAAACGAGCCCCATCATCACAGTTCTTGCCGGTTAAAGAGGGGAGAACGATGGTGTTTAGGCCACAGGGTAACGCGGCAAAAAGAACGGCCATAGTGATTAGGTTCTTATCCGAAGTAAACAACGGAAGAAGCAGTCCCACGGCGAAGGGGATCGCCAAAAGGCGTATGGCGGTGATGATATAGGCGTTTTTGTCCGAAAGCAGGGTCTTTACCGAAAAACCGGCCAACGTGACCCCGGCAAGAAGCATGGATACGGGGCCAACGCACGCGCTTCCCTTGGACAGAATAGATGATACGATTTCGGGAAGCGGAAGCCCCGAAAGACCGTACAGCATCCCCGCGATGATCGAAACCGTAGGAGGATTTAAAAGACGCTTAAAGGAAAGCTTTCCGTCGGTCAGCTCGGCATATCCGACCGTATAGGTGTAAAGCGCAAGCGGAAGCGTAAAGACCTGGAACATAAAAAGCCCCGAGGCGCCGAGGATCCCCTCCACGAGCGGATACCCCATATAACCGTAATTGGGAACCGTAAGCGTATAGTGATACACGCACCGTTTATGCGCTTCCTTCGTAAAAAGGCGCGCGATGAAAAGCATGGAAAGAGCCAGGGCCGAAAGGATCAGAACGGCAGAAAGAAGCAAGGTACCGTTCGCCGCCAAATTCTCAACCGTGCAATTTTTAGCAAAGCTTAAAAAGTTCATACAAGGCAAAAACACGTATACGCAAAGGGTTGAAAGCGTTTTTCCTTCCTTTTGCCCCACCTTACCGCTCTTACCAAGTACATATCCGAAGAGGATAAACGAAAACAGAATAACGATCTGTGTAAAAACGATTTTCGTCACAACGATTCACCTATGCCGCCGCCCGTCGATATCGAGGGGCGGCGGTTCTTTTCTTACTTTTTGGGCAGAATGGCCTCTTTGCCGCCCATATAGGGGCGAAGCGCCACGGGGATCGAAACGCTGCCGTCTGCCTTAAGGTTGTTTTCAAGGAAGGCGATCAGCATACGGGGGGGCGCCACAACCGTGTTGTTAAGGGTATGGGCAAGGTACTTGCCGTCCTTCCCCGACACGCGTATGCGCAGACGGCGGGCCTGCGCGTCACCGAGGTTCGAGCAGCTACCCACCTCAAAATACTTCTTCTGGCGGGGAGACCAGGCCTCCACGTCGATTGATTTTACCTTCAGATCGGCAAGATCGCCCGAGCAGCATTCGAGCGTGCGAACGGGAATATCAAGGCTACGGAAGAGATCAACGGTATTCTGCCACAGCTTTTCAAACCACACGGGGCTCTCTTCGGGGCGGCAGACAACAATCATTTCCTGCTTCTCGAACTGGTGGATGCGGTATACCCCGCGTTCTTCGAGGCCGTGCGCGCCCTTTTCCTTACGGAAGCAGGGCGAATAGCTCGTCAGCGTTTGCGGCAGAGTCTCCTCGGGCAGGATCTGGTCGATAAACTTCCCGATCATCGAATGCTCGCTGGTGCCGATAAGATACAGATCTTCCCCTTCGATCTTATACATCATCGCGTCCATTTCCGCAAAGGACATAACGCCGGTCACAACGTCGCTGCGGATCATAAAGGGCGGGATGCAATAGGTGAAGCCGCGGTCGATCATAAAGTCGCGGGCGTAGGAGATGACCGCCGAATGAAGGCGCGCGATATCCCCCATAAGATAATAAAAGCCGTTGCCCGCCACGCGGTGGGCACTATCAAGGTCGATGCCCGCAAAGCGCTCCATGATCTCGGTGTGATAAGGCACATCGAAATCGGGCACCAGCGGCTCGCCGTACTTCTGCACCTCAACGTTCTCGCTATCGTCCTTCCCGATCGGAACGGTGGGATCGATGATATTCGGGATGGTCATCATAATTTTTTTGATGCGCTCGGAAAGCTCTCCTTCGCGCGCTTCGTCATCAGCCAGCTGCTTTGCCTGCTTGCCGACCTCGATCTTGGCAGCCTCGGCCTCTTCCTTTTTGCCCTGCGCCATCAGCATACCGATGCTTTTAGAGATCTTATTGCGATTGGCGCGAAGCGCGTCTGCTTCCTGCTGAAGCGCGCGTCTTTCGGCGTCAAGCGCGATCACCTCGTCAACGAGGGGGAGCTTTTGATCCTGAAATTTCTTTCGGATATTCTCCTTCACCGCCTCGGGATTTTCTCTGACAAAGCGTAGATCCAACATATTATACATCCTCCTAAGAGTAAAAAAATAAACAAAAAAGCCCCCGTCACCGTTATGGGACGAAGAAGCTCCGCGTTGCCACCCATATTGATAGGGAAACCCCCTACCCTCTCTTTCGTGCCAAGGGCGGCACCCACCGCGGCTTTCACCGCATGCTCGGAAAGTGGATACACGGCATCCCGCATCGGCTTACACCAACCGCCGACTCTCTATGCCCTTCAACCGCGATAGCTTTCGTCATCGCCCTTCTATTATAATACGCAAAAACGCTTTTTGCAAGAGATTTTTTCGGCTTTTTGCTTTATTTTTTAATTTTAAAGAAAAATACCTTGACTTTTTTGCGCGCAAATCCTATACTCAAAGTATAAAACACGTATTTTAGTTAAAGGAGCTTTCCATGAAAAAATCACGCACGGCCTTCTTTTCCTCTCTTAAGGCAAGCGATACGCTTTTTCTGCCCTATACATCGGGAAGCATCGACCCCTTTTTGCTTAGTGAGATCGAACCGACAGTCGGCAAAGAGGGCACGCTTCTTTTACCGATGGACGCGGAGGCCAACCGTCTTTACGCCAGCGGGAAAAAATCCTTCTTTTTCGTGAAAGACACCTTTTCTCCTCTTGAAAAGATGCTCACTCTTTCCGCTAAGGTCATCGACGGAGAAGAGCTTTTCGGGGCAACGCTTCTTGTGCGCCTGGCGGTATCCCGTTTTTTTGAGCGCCGTCTTTCGGAGGAAGCCGATACTTCTCTTTTCGAAAACGGCGAAAACGGCGCGCCTCTCTTCCCCACCCCCGATCCTTCTCTCTTGCTTGCTAAGCTGACCGAGGAGCGAAAGGTCGAAGAGGTAACGCTTCATGAAAAGAAATGGTTTCTTTATACCGCGACCGATCTTGTTCATACCGCCGATATCCTTTTTGAAAAGGATCCCGCCGCTTATTTCGGAAATGAAATTGCCTCCCTCTTAAAAGCGCCCGATGGGGAAAAGGACGGGGCAGAAACGCCCGAGGGGCGCGCCTTTTTGGCAGCCACCCTCCCTCCAAGGCTTTTTGATGTCAATCTTTCGGTCAACGAAGCGGATACCGACCCGCTTTCCTTAACCGATCTTATCGGCGCGCGCGAGGCTCTTTGGCTTCGCACCGACAAGTTGCCCGATCTCATTTTTGACAGAAACCAGATCACGGCGCTTCACGTCAATATGGGTATGCCCCACCGAGCGATCGAGGAGGGGATCGATGCCGACCTTCATACCGCATGCATTCGCCTCTCCCTCAAAGAAGATGAAAAAGAGGGCGCCTTCGAAAAGAACGCGCTTCTTCCCTATTTAATGAAGCTCGCGCACAGCCGAAGCCTTGCCCTTTACATCGAAGGGCTTACCGATGAAGAGGATTTCGCCAAGCTCTGTAAGCTTTATAAGAAAAATCGAAAAACCGTTCTTCTTTTGCCGCTTGCCGGTCTTATGAAGCAAGGGATGCCCCCCAAGGCACTGATCAAGCTCTCAAAGGAAAAAAGGGTCTATTTCGATATCACCGCGATAAACGAAGCGATGCCGCTTGCGCTTTTTGCCAACCTCTTCGGCATTGATAAGCTTCTTTTCGGAAGCGGCGGCAAGATCAAGAAAAATCTTTACGCCTTCTGCCGCACCGCCGCCGATCTTCGCTTTACCGAGGGGGAGATCGCCAAGATCCTCTGCGAAAATGCCGAAAAGATCTTTCTTTCCTAAAAAAACACAAAGGGCTTTTGCCAAACGCAGAAGCCTTTTTTGTATTCATTTTTTGAATATTATTCATTTTTGGTCAAAAACATTGACCGTTTTCCCGTAAAAAAATTATATTTTATTTTCTATAATTAGTTATTTCCGCCCGCGCGCGTTGGAATTTTCGGACCTCATTCGTCAAAAATGAAAAAACATTCGAGCTTTTGGAATATTTTTTCAAAAAAAGGGCTTGACAAACCCAAATCGCTCGGCTATAATAAGAGCATCATTGGGCAAAAGCCCGAAAAGGAGTACATATCATGAAAAAAATTCTTTCGCTTATTATGATCGTAGCGATGCTCGCTACCGCATCGCTGAGCTTTGCTTCCTGCTCGCTGTTTCAGAAGGAATACGTCGCCGTTGACGCTTCCGACCTTCTGAAAGAAGATTTCGGTATCGCCGTCAAGAAAGGCTCGACCGAGATGCTCAACGCCGTTAACGCGGTCATCAACACCTGGGTCGCCAACGGCACCATGCAGAAGTACATCGATTACTACGATGCTTACGCGCAGTACCTTGAAGATCCCGAAAACAAAACCGCTCCCGAAGCTAACGGCTTGAAGCTCACTTGGGACTTCGGCAATGCCACCGAGGAGATCACGGTCTACACCGAATCCGGCTTTGCTCCCTTCGAATTCATCGACGGTAACGCCATCGTCGGCGTGGATATCGCCATCATGAACGAGGTTGCCGTTAACCTTGGCAAGAAGATCAAGGTCGTAGACATGGACTTCAACGCCATTCCTCTTCAGGTTAAGAACAGCGACGGAAACGCCGTTGGCGCCGCCGGTCTTACCATTAACGACGAGCGCAAGGACAGCGTTGACTTCTCTTCGGTTTATTACAGCTCGACCCTCGTCGTTGTTTCGGCTAAGGATAAGTCCTACGACAGCGTTGCCGATCTTGCCGGCCTCAAGGTAGGCGTACAGGAAGGTACCAGCGGTGACCTGATCCTCGGCAAGGCCAAGACCGCAGAAGGCCACACCTACGAGAACGAGGACGGTGAAACCGTAAAGGTGACCGTTTCGGCCGAAACCACCGTTCAGTCCTACAAGCAGTACTCTTTGGCCTTTGCCGATCTGAAGGCCGGCCGTATCGACGCTATCCTGATGGATAAGCTCCCCGCACTCGTAATGCTGGAGATCATGAAATAAAAATTAATCGGGGCGAGAGGTTGCGTTAGCAGCTTCTCGCCCTTTACGGGTACTTAACTATGAATTTTCTTTTAGCTTCGTCCATTATTGACCGCTTCGCGAAGGCCCTTATCACGCAGGACCGCTGGAAGCTGTATTTAGAGGGTCTTGGCAATACCCTGATCATTGCCCTTTTGGCCGCCCTGCTGGGTGTCTTTTTGGGAACCGTGTTCGCCATGATCCGTTACATCAACAAAAAGACCGGAAAGCTCGGTATTCCCACCAAGATCGCCGATTTCTACATTATGATCATACGCGGTACGCCGGTCGTATTACAGCTGATGATCCTTTACTTCGTTGTTTTCGCCTTCTGGGATAACGGCGTTCTGATCGGCGCGATCACCTTCGGGCTTAATTCGGCCGCCTACGTCGCCGAGATCTCACGCGCGGGATTCGAAAGCATTGACGACGGACAGATGGAGGCCGGGCGCTCGCTGGGGCTTTCAACCTGGCAAACCATGCGCCACATCATCATTCCGCAGGCGCTTCGCAACGCCCTTCCCCCGCTGTTCAACGAGTTCATCACGCTGGTCAAGGAGACGGCGATCGTTGGCTACGTCGGCATTTACGACCTTGGAAAGATCCCCGGGGTCATCAATTCCCGTACCTTCGACTATATGCCGCCCCTGATCATTTCCGCCGTTCTTTACCTTATCATCGTTATGGTCTTAACCAGAATCCTGCGTATCCTTGAAAAGAATTTTTCAAAGAGCGATCGAAACCAAGGGGGTGTTTTAAATGCAAAATAAGCAAGAGCCTCTCATTTCGGTACAAGGGCTTTCCAAAAGCTTTGGCAGCCTTTCGGTGCTTTCAAACATTTCGACCGATATCTATCAAGGCGAGAAGGTGGTTATCGTTGGCCCCTCGGGCTCCGGAAAAAGCACCTTTCTCCGTTGCTTGAACTGCCTTGAGGACCCGACGGGTGGATCGATCATCTTCCAGGGGGAGGACATTGCCGACCCGCGCGTTGACATCAACATCCACCGTCAGCACATGGGTATGGTGTTCCAGCAGTTCAATCTTTTCAATAACAAGACCATTCTTGAAAACATTACCTTGGCGCCGATCATTATCCGCACGAAGAACCTTAAAAAGGCGAAAAAGGACAATCCTTCGCTGACGAAGGAAAAGATCGTAGCCGAGGAAAACGAAAAGGCTTATACCCTTTTGCGCCGCATTGGGCTTGAGGATAAGGCAAACGTTTACCCCTCTACCCTCTCGGGTGGGCAGAAGCAGCGCGTTGCGATCGTACGCGCCCTTGCTATGAACCCGAAGGTCATGCTGTTTGACGAGCCGACGAGCGCCCTTGACCCCGAAATGGTCGGTGAGGTGCTTGATCTGATCAAGGAGTTGGCCGAAGAGGGAATGACGATGGTGATCGTTACTCACGAGATGGGCTTTGCCCGCGAGGTGGGTACCCGCGTGCTATTTATGGCAGACGGAGGGATCGCCGAGGAAGGAACGCCCGAAGAGATCTTCGAAAACCCGAAAAATCCCCGTACGGTTCAATTCTTAAAGGCTATCCTTTAAATAAAACGGAAAAAGAGAAAGCGCTCTCTTTTTCCGTTTTTTCTTTGAAAAAAGGGCAAAAAACACCTTGCATTTTTATAATATATATGTTATACTATTAAACAATAAAAACAAAAAAGGACAAGGAGTTATCTATGGCGACCTTTTATCAAGAACCTTCCCGCACCTTTAACGAATATCTTTTGGTTCCCGGATATTCCTCCAAGGAATGCGTTCCCCAAAACGTCAGTCTTCGCACCCCCCTCGTTCGCTATCGCCGCGGGGAGGAGCCTGCTTATTCTTTGAACATTCCGATGGTTTCGGCCATCATGCAATCGGTTTCGAACGATTCGCTTGCCATCGCGCTTGCGCGTGAGGGCGGCGTTTCCTTCATCTACGGCTCTCAGTCGGCCGAGGATGAGGCCGCTATGGTCGCCAAGGTAAAGGCCTACAAAGCCGGCTTCGTTTGCAGCGATTCGAACCTTTCCCCGGACGAGACGCTGGCCGATGTGCTTGCATTGAAGGAAGCGACCGGGCATTCGACGGTTGCCATCACCGAAGGGGGCAAGCCCAACGGCAAGCTTCTCGGCATCGTGACCGGGCGCGATTACCGCGTTAGCCGTATGTCGCCCGATACGCCCATTCACAGCTTTATGACCCCCCTTGAAAAGCTGATCACGGCGCCCGAAGGAACCACCCTGAAGGAAGCCAACGATATTATCTGGGATAACAAGCTGAATTCGCTGCCCATTCTTAACGAAAAGGGCGAGCTGCTTTACTTCGTATTCCGTAAGGACTACGACACCCACAAGCAAAACCCGCTTGAATCGCTCGATAAGGACAAGCGCTACCTCGTCGGCGCCGGTATCAACACCCGCGATTTCGCGACCCGTGTTCCGCTTCTCGTTGAGGCGGGGGCCGACGTGCTTTGCATCGACTCGTCCGAAGGGTTTACCGAATGGCAGAAGATCACGATCGATTTCATCCGTGAAAAGTACGGTGACAGCGTAAAGGTCGGCGCCGGCAACGTCGTTGATGCCGAGGGCTTCCGTTACCTTGCCGATTGCGGCGCCGATTTCATCAAGGTCGGTATCGGCGGCGGCTCGATCTGCATCACGCGTGAGACCAAGGGTATCGGCCGCGGACAGGCTACCGCCCTTATTGAAGTCTGCAAGGCACGTGATGAATACTACGAAGAGACCGGTATCTACGTTCCCGTATGCTCGGACGGCGGTATCGTTCACGACCATCATATCACGCTGGCCCTGGCTATGGGCGCCGATTTTGTTATGCTTGGCCGCTATTTCGCCCGCTTCGAAGAAGCACCCGGCGGAAAGGTCAACGTAAACGGCACGCTGATGAAGGAATACTGGGGCGAGGGATCGAGCCGCGCCCGCAACTGGCAGCGCTACGATATGGGCGGCGCCTCGAAGCTTTCCTTCGAAGAGGGCGTTGATTCCTACGTACCCTACGCGGGTCTTCTGGCCGACAACGTACAGCAGTCGCTCGCCAAGGTTCGCTCTACCATGTGTAACTGCGGTGCGCTTACGATTCCCGAGCTGCAGCAGAAAGCCAAGCTGACGCTGGTTTCCTCGGTCAGTATCGTTGAGGGCGGCGCGCACGACGTACAGCTGAAAACGCACACCCAAAAGCTTTGATCTTTAAGGGGCTTTGAATGCCAAAAGGCACTCAAAGCCCCTTCCCTTTTCGCTTCTTGACTTTTTCCTTGGAAAGCGATACAATAGAAATAGGAAAATAACCGATTGGAGGGAGCATGAAAAAATACATTCTGGCGCTCGACGAGGGAACGACCAGCGCGCGCAGTATCCTTTTTGACCGCGCGGGGCGTATCGTCAGCATGGCGCAGCACGAATTTTCGCAGATCTATCCAAAGCCCGGCCTCGTTGAGCATGATCCGATGGAGATCTACGCCGCCCAATACGCGACCCTGACCGAATGTATCGTAAAAAGCGGGATAGATCCCTCCGAGATCGCGGCCATCGGCCTTACCAACCAGCGGGAGACCACGGTGGTATGGGATCGCCATACGGGAAAGCCGATCTATAACGCGATCGTTTGGCAATGCCGCCGCACAGCCCCCTTTTGCGAAGAATTGACCGCCGGGGGATATGCCGAGATGATCCATCGAAAAACGGGGCTTCGCCCCGACGCGTATTTCAGCGGTACCAAGATCAAGTGGATCCTTGATAACGTGGAAGGCGCGAAAGAAGCGGCCGAGCGGGGCGATCTTTGCTTCGGCACCATTGACAGCTGGCTTCTCTTTAAGCTGACGGGGGGCGCCGTCCACGCGACCGATAAGACAAACGCCTCGCGTACCATGCTTTATAACCTTGAAAGCGAGGACTGGGATGACGAGCTGCTTTCGCTGCTTTCGATCCCCCGTTCCATGCTACCCATCATCAAAAGCAGCAGCGAGGTATACGCCGAGATCGAGCTTTTGGGAACGCGTATTCCGATCGCGGGGATCGCCGGCGACCAGCAGGCGGCACTTTTCGGGCAATGCTGTTTTCTTGCGGGCGAAGCCAAGAACACCTACGGGACCGGTTGCTTTTTACTGGCCAATACGGGAAACCGACGCGTATACAGCCAAAACGGGCTTTTGACAACGGTTGCCGCCACCGAGGCGGGAAGACCGACCGAATACGCCCTTGAAGGCAGCGTTTTCGTTGGGGGCGCTGTCATTCAATGGCTTCGCGACGAGATGCGCCTGATCAGCGATTCGCGCGACAGCGAGTATTTTGCGAAAAAGGTAAACGACACGGCGGGGGTATACGTTGTACCCGCCTTCTCGGGCCTTGGAACCCCCTATTGGGATATGAACGCGCGCGGCGCGATCGTAGGGCTTACCCGCGGGGCGGGCGCGAACCATATCATACGAGCCGCTTTGGAAGCGATCGCCTATCAGACCGAGGACGTGCTTGCGGCTATGGCGGCCGATATGAAAGCCCCGCTTTCCTGCCTTCGGGTCGATGGGGGCGCCGCCGCCAACAACTTTTTGATGCAATTTCAATCCGATATATCCAATATTACGGTCAGTCGCCCCTTAACGAGAGAGGCAACGGCCAAGGGGGCTGCTTACCTTGCGGGGCTTGCCGTCGGCTTTTACGAAAGCCGCGAAGCCATCCGCGAGAGCGAAGGAGAAACCTTTCTCTTCACCCCCACGATGGAAAAAGAAAAACGGGAAGCGTTGCTTGCGGGCTGGCACCGCGCGGTAGCCGCTTGCCGAAGCTTTTAAGGAGGATCGTATGGCGTATATTGAAAAGAAAGTATTATCAAGCGACGGCTATCACCGCCTTGCGGGGCGTGTGTTTCTGCCGAAGGGCGAAATTCGTGGTATTTTCCAGGTCGCCCACGGTATGACCGAGCATCTTGGGCGTTACGAGCGCTTTATGGAAAGACTTGCCGAGGAAGGATATCTCGCTTGCGGATACGACCATATCGGGCACGGCAACACCGCCACCTCGGAGGAAGAGCTTGGGTATTTCGCAAAGAAGAACGGCTGGCGCCTGCTTTGCCGCGATATCGCGACCTTTGCCGAAGCGATACGGAATGAATACGGAAAGAATCTTCCGTATATTCTTATGGGACATAGCATGGGCTCGTTTATCGCGCGGTTGGCCGCACGCCATTACTGCCGCCCCGATGCGCTTATCGTAATGGGCACGGCCGGCCCCAATCCCGCCTCGGGTATGGGCATCGCGCTTTCAAGCGCGCTTTGCGCATTGAGCGGTGAAAGAAAGCGGGCGGGCTTCTTACGCTCGCTTGCCTTTGGCAGCTACAACAAGCGCTTTGCCGATGAAAACGATAGCAAATCCTGGCTGACGAAGGACGAGGAGATCCGCCGCATTTATAAAGAGGATGCCTTTTGCAACTTCTATTTCACGAACAGCGGCATGCGCGATCTAATGACGCTACTTCACAAGTCTAACAGCACCGATTGGTTTACGAAGATCGATAAATCCCTGCCGATCCTTTTGGTTTCGGGTGCGGACGATCCCGTCGGCGGCTTCGGAAAAGGTGTTAAGGCCGTCTATAACAAACTGAAATCAGCGGGTGCCAACGTCACGTTAAAGCTCTACAAAGAGTGCCGTCACGAGATTTTAAATGACACCTGCCGTGACGAGGTTATTACCGATATTCTTGATTTTATTAAGGATATGTAAAGAAAACTATATAAAAATCCCGTGCCTCTTTTTTTTGAAAGAGCACGGGATTTTTTGCGCTTATTTTATTTCTTTTTTTCTTGCAAAAGGGAAGCCAAGAGCGCCGCTTCGATGCTTTTCGCGCTTGCGTCCTTACAGTGACGGTCGGCCGCTTGCCGCCCCTTTTGCTCGTGCGTTAAGCACCCTGCGCCGCCGATGCAACCGCCTTGGCAGGCCATCCCCTCGACGAAATTATAGGGGAGCACGCCCTTTTCTGCGCGCAAAAGCGCCGCGCGGCATTCCTCGATCCCGTTGCAGGAGATCGCTTTCAAGGCAAAGTCGCTTCCGCACTCTTTGAGGGCTTGGCGAACGGCCTCGGTAAGACCGCCGACGACCGCCAAGCCGCGGCCGAAGGAAGAGGCTTGATCGATCGGGGTTTCGGGAAGCGTTTCGATCTCGATATCACGGCTACCGAAAAGGGCCTGCAGCTCTTCAAAGGTGATAACGCTGTCAAGAAGGCTTTCGTATTCCTTGCGTTGGAATTCGGTCTTTTTGGCGGTGCAAGGGCCGATAAAGACGACCTTCGCCGTAGGATCCTTTTCCTTGATGAGCTTTGCAAGCGTCCCGGCGGGGGAAAGGTTATGGGAAATATGCTTGGTAAGCGCGGGGAAATTCTTTTCAACGTAACTGACGAAGGCGGGGCAACAGGAGGAGAGGAGAAATCCCTTTTCCGTAAGCTCTTTGGCCTCGCTTTTCGCTACGATATCGGCGCCGAGAGCCACCTCCTCGATCGCGGTAAAGCCAAGACGGCGGAGCCCTGTCACGACCTGGCTTAATTCGGCGGGAAAAAATTGCCCCGCGATCGAAGGGGCGATCAGGGCGTGGAGCGCATAGTTCTTCCCCTCTCCGCTTTGTTTAATAAGGTCAACGACGTCTAAAATATAAGAACGGTCGGTAATGGCACCGAAGGGGCAGGTATACGAGCAAGCGCCGCAGGCGGTGCATTTCTCGTAATCAATGCAGGCCTCCTTTTCCTTGCCCATAGTGATCGCCCCGACCTTACAGCTGACCTCACACGGCCGCTTATGGTTGACGATGGCGTTATAGGGGCAGGCGGTTGCGCAAAGGCCGCATTCAACGCATTTGCTTTTGTCGATATACGCCTTTTGGTCGCGCCCGAAGGAAATGGCGCCGCGGCGGCAGGCCTGCTCACAGCGGTGGGCAAGGCACCCACGGCAAACCGAGGTCACCTCGTAGCCGCCGGCGGGACAGTCATCACACGCGATATCAATGACCTGAACCACCTTGCGGTTATAGCGGTTCCCGCCAACGGCCAAGCGCACGCGCTGGCCGAGGATCTCACGCTCCTTATATACGCAGCAGCGCATCGTGGGCGTCTTTCCCGGGTTGATCGAGCGCGGGATCTCGGTTACGTTTTCAAGAAGGGAATCCTCAAACGAAAGCCTTGCGACCTCTTTAAGGACCTGATATTTAAGGTACTGAACCTTGGTTTCAAACTTATTCATCGGCTCTTTCCACCTCGTCTACCAGCTTCATAAGCTTTTCTTTCTTTACCTCGTCGGCGCGGATCAGCTGCGCCGCAGCAACGATCGGGAGCCAACGGCGAAGGTACGGCATTTTGGTATTCGTTCTTTCGCTGTAAGCCGAAAGATACTTTTCGGCTAAGGTCTCGTTACCGTTCAGATAAAAATAAATATAGCTCTTCGCCGCATCGGCCGAGGCGTTGCCCTGGCTTGCGTGCGACCAGTCGATGATCGAATATTCGCCCCTCTCGTTCACGATCACGTTAGAGGGGTTAAAGTCGCCGTGGCAAAGATGCGAGTGATTGGGCATCGTATCCAAACGCATCGAAAGATCGTAGCGAGCCGAGGCCGGCAAGGATGAGCGCATGATCTTAGAAACGAGCTTATCCTTGAACTTAGTCAAAAGCATCTGGCGATGCCGATGAATATAGCGTTGGATCTCGATAAAGAGGGCAAGATATTCGTCCTCGCGCTCCGGGTTTTTCCGCATCAAGGCCTCAAGCGTTTCCCCCTCGATGTAATCCATCACGATCGCCCTTTTTCCCTCGATAAGGGTAACCTCACGGATCTTCGGGATCGTGATACCGGTCTCCTGTACGCGGGCTTGGTTTAAGGCCTCGTTAAGAATATCCGACTGGGAATAGCTTTCGTCAAACAGCTTGACGATGGTATCCCCCTCTCGGTAGATCTTTTTATCCTTCCGTTCAGCCAAAAGATCCTTGTTGTTGATCATAAAAGCTCCTTTTCTTATGAAGAGACCGCGCAAAGAATATGGCGGTTACGTAGTATGGGATCAAAAATCTTCGCGTTTACCGCGTAGGCGTGCGCCGTAAGATCGGGGCTTTCACCGTCTGAAAGGCCTTCTTCCTTCAATTCCTTTATCAGCAGCGCAACGCTGTCGCTAACGATGCCCGCTTTTTCCCGAGCCGTTTTTTCATCGTTGGGCGTGGAAAGAAGGAAATCGAAAATATCGGCAAGCTCCGAAAGCCTGGGAAGCGCGCGAAGCGCCCTCATCTGCCATTTATAATAGGGTCTGTATCGCCGATTGAGAAGAAAGACCGAAGCCGTCATATGCTCGACGAAATGGAAGAGCGCGATCTGCGCCGCCCCCTCTTCCCCATGGGCAAGGCAACGCGTATAGTTATAAGGGCCCGCTTGATCAGCAAGCAAAAGATGGCCCGCCAAGCGCTTACAGCGCACGTCATTCGGCATGTGGGCAAGACGGGCGCGAAGGGCGGTAAAGACACGGGAATCGTCCCGAAACAGCTTGCCGTTGGTCACCTCGCAAAGATAATGCTCGGGGATCGAAAGCCATGCCTCGGTCTTCAACTCCCCGTCGCGAGCGCCCAGCTTTTCGGTAAGAAAATCCGAAAGGCGCAAAACGCCGTGACGGTTCCCCCCGACCGGAGAGAGTAAGGAACGCTTGATGCCCCGATATTCGCGCGGCAAACGCGCGTAGGCGCGCTCTAACAAAAAGGCGGTTCGGCGGTCGATCACGTCCTCTTCGGGCAAGAAGATGCAAAAGCCTGCCTCAAAATCGTGATCCTTTGAGATCTCGTCATCATAGCCGTAACATTCCGAGCCACTTCCAACAAGACCGAAGGCAAGATAGGGCATTTGCTCTTTGAATTCCTTTTCAAAAAGCGGCTCGCCATACTCGCGATAAAAGGCCTCGCAAAGCTCAAGCCCCCGCATAGATCGACCTTGCCCTTTCAAGCAGCTCGTCGGCGTAGGCAAAATGTCCGTAATACCGAAAGCTTTCGGCGCATTTTTCGCAAACGAAGGCGTAATAGCCGTCCCGCATAAGATGCGGGCTTTCCAAAAGCTCTTGCGCTATATTGACGTATTCCTCGATAAGCGGCGCGGCTTCTTCAAGCGGAAGCGCTTCTCTTTCAAGATCCGAGAGATTAAGGTAGGTGATCGCTCTCTCAAGCTCTCCGCCCTTAATCTTTTCCATCACCGAAAGCGCGCGATGATAATATTTCTCGGCCTCAGCGTATCGGGAAAGATCGGTAAGGCAGAGGGCAAAATTGTTGTAAAGACCGCCGAAGCGACCGTCCCCCTCGGGAAGATACCGCGAATAAAGCTCTTCGGCGCGGCGGTAAAGCGGAAGCGCCTCCTCGGCTTTTCCAAAGGCCTTATAGACCGTGGCGGCGTTAAGAAGCGTGGTGCCGGCGCTACTGTCCTTTCGCCCCTCGGCGGCAAGTAGGGAAAGCGCCTTTTCGGCGTAGGCGATCGCTTCTTTTTCCTTCCCCTCTTTCCGATAAAGCCCCATCAGCTCGTTACAGACCGTGATAAGGCCGCGCGTATCCTTAGCAAGCGTCGCCTCCCCCTCCCAATAAAGAAGATGGCGAAGGGCGCCGCTGTAATCGTTAGACGCAAAATAGGAGTCAAGCTTATGAAGGACCCGATCGATCGGGATACGGGGCCCCGTCTCTTGATCAAAAAGACATAAGGGACACGCGGGCTCGATATAATCTTCTTTTTTCAGCTCGTTTTCTATCATAGCTTTCTCCTTTCTTTTTCTATCTGCCAAAAAAGCAGTCCCCGAAAAGGGACTGCTTTTCGGTTTAACCGCCGATCTGGCAAATAAGATCGGTTTCCCGTTCTACGGCGGCACGAAGACGCAGCATATGCTCGTCTGACGGCGGGGCGATCCCCCCCATCAGATATTCACGCCCCAAGCGGACGTATTTGTCCATCCCCAGGCGGTGATAAGGCAAAAGGTGAATACGGTTGACCCCGGGAAGCGAGGCGGCAAAGCGCGCGATCGCCGCAATATCCCCCTCACTCGAATTGAAGGTGGGGATAACAGGTACGCGGACCGTAAGATCGGTAAGCCCGCTTTTGGCGATCCTTTTCGCATTTTCAAGGATCAATTCATTCCCTTTTCCCGTAAATTCCTTGTGTTTATCGGAATTCACGTGCTTAATGTCAAGCAAATAATGATCAAGATACGGAAGCAACCCCTCGATCGCCTCATAGGGCGCGCAAGCCGTGCTTTCCATCGCGGTGCTTATTCCGTATTCCTTCGCCCCCATAAGAAGGGCGGTGGCAAATTCCGCTTGGCAGAGCGACTCGCCCCCCGAAAGGGTAAGCCCACCGCCGCTACGGCGGTAATAATCACGGTCCTTCATCACACGGGAAAGGACCTCGCCAACCGTGACGTCCTCTCCGTAGGTCTTCTTTTTTCCGTCGATGCTTACCGTTTGGATCGCGTATTCCTGCGATTCGGGGTTACAGCACCAGCGGCAACGGAGAACACACCCCTTTAAGAAGACAATGGTGCGAATACCGGGCCCGTCGTGGATCGAATAGCGCTGGATATCGAATATCCGCCCGCGCTTTTCATAAAGACCTTGTTCCATCAGCCGTTCCCCTTCTGCTCGGTACGGTTGATGATATCATCCTGCAACGAGCGGGAAAGCGTGGTAAAGAGGGCGCTGTAGCCCGCCACGCGAACGACCAGCGTTTTGTAGTTTTCGGGGTTCTTCTGCGCGTCGATCAGGGTTTCACGCGAGACAACGTTGAACTGTACGTGCATACCCTTTCGATCGAAATAGGTGCGGATAAGCGAAACGAAGTTTTCAAGCCCACGCGCGCCCGCCAGGGCCGAGGGGTGGAACTTCATGTTATAAAGCGTACCGTTGGAGGCGATGCCGTGGTCGAGCTTCGCGACCGAGTTGGCCGCCGCGGTAGGCCCGTTGGAATCGCGCCCCGAAACCGGGGAAACACCGTCAGCCACCGGGGTGTAGGCCAAGCGCCCGTCGGGCGTGGCGCCGGTCTGCTGACCGAGCGGAACGTTCGCCGAGACCGGGTAAAGCCCTGCCTGATAGCGACCGCCGCGGGGGTTGGTGTATTGCTCTAACGGACGGGTGTAGGTATAAGCCACATCACGCGCCAGCTCGTCGATATCGTCGTCGTCATTGCCGAATTTCGGCAGCTCGTCGATCATATCAAGCAGCTTCTGGTAACGAGCGGCCTTGTTTTTATCCGAGATGCCCTCCATGCCCAGCTTGACGAAGGCGGCAATATCGGCCTCGGTGACTTTTTTGCCGGTCTTTTGCAGATCCTCGGCCTTTTGCAGAGCCACTGTATAGATCATATCGGGGGAAAGCGGCTTACCGAAGTTATCCTTCAAAGCCTCGGCGTATTCGGTGAGCGTAAGACGCTTATCCTCGTACACCAGCTTACGGATGGCGTAAAGCCCGTCGGCAATATTGGCGATGCCGAAGCCCTGGGGCCCTGTGAAATTATAGATCGCGCCGCCCTCTTGCACAGTCTTACCGCGCCCGATGCAATCCTCGATCATCATCGAAAGGAAAGGAAGCGGACAACGCTCTTTATGCGCGTAGTCGATCGCGTTACAGGCGTTGACCATCAAGCCGATAAGATAGGCTTCTTGCTTCTTGTAGGCATCGTAGAGCTTATCGAAGCTATCAAAATCACGCAGCTCGCCGGTCTTGATACCGACCTGTACGCCACGGTCAACACCGTTGGAGAACACCAGCTCTAACGGGCGGCACATATTGAAGAAGGCCGCGTCGTGCCAGCCGTCGGTCTTACCCGATTTCTGCGGCTCAACACACCCGATGATGTTATACTGTCTCGCATCGTCAACCGTAACGCCGCGCGACATAAGGGCGGGGATAATGACCTCGTCGTTATAATAGGCGGGAAGGCCGATGCCGGTTCTCGTAAGCTCGGCCGCCTTCAAGAGGAATTCTTGGGGTGAACCGTTCCACACGCGTACCGAAAGCGAGGGCTGGGGCAACTGAACGTGCATCGAAGCCTCAAGGCACATAAAGGAAAGGATATTCGTTGCGTCTCTTCCCTCTTTATCCTGACCGCCTGCGATCAGGTTCTGGAAAACGCCGTATCCCGCAAAGCCGACGGCAGAGCCGTAGTCACGGCACTTGTTAAGATCGTTCAGCTTCAGCCAAACGCAATCGACAAGCTCTTGCGCCGCCTCGGGCGTCAGCTTGCCGGCCTCGGCGTCCATTTTGTAATAGGGGTACATATATTGGTCGAAGCGGCCGGGGCTGATCGAGTGGCCGTTCGATTCGATCTGAATGATCAGCTGGACGAACCAGAAGGCCTGACACGCCTCGTAGAAGTTGCGCGCGCCATACGCGGGCACGCGACGGCAGGTGGCGGCGATCTTCGTAAGCTCGGCCTTTCTCTTCGTGTCGGCGCACTCCTTCGCCATCTTGTCGGCAAGGTCAGCGTAGCGGTTGGCAAAGGTGATGACCGCATCGCACGAAATGAGCATCGCGCGAAGCAGCTGGGTCTTGGTGCAATAATCAGCGTCGGTAACACGGCAGGCGGCCAGCTCACGCTCGATCTTTTCTTTCATCGCCGTATAGCCGTTATCGATGATCCAATCGTAATGAACGGTTACGTGGCCGATGCCGTTGTAAAGATAGTTGCCGGGCGTGAAGATATTATGCGCCATCGCGGACTTGGCTTCGTCGGACATATAAGAAAGCGCAAGCTCAGAGGTGGTTCTGCCGCGGAAGTAGCGGTTTGCCTCGCAAATGATATCCTTGGTCGCCCCGTCGATCGTAAAGGGGTCGGCCGAGCGGGTGGCGAGGGTATCGAATTCGCCTTCGATCCAATGAACCGAAAATTCGGGAAAATACTGAGAACCGCGATGCGCCGTAGTGGCGGTGCCTACGATCAATTCGTCATCAAAGATGCGAATCGGCAGGTTTTCCATAATATGCGAAAAGGCCAAAGCGCGCCGCATGACCATCGGCAGGCTTTCGCTCTTACGGTAGGATTCGAGGAGAAGCGCGGCGCGCGTTGCCTCAATGCGCGGCATTTCCCCGAACATATCGTTTTTGATCTTCGCAATTCGCTCGGTCATTTTCACCGAGTACTTTCCAAAGCTTTGCATACGAAACCCTCTTTTTTCGAGAATTATATTTTTACAGTTTGATTATAACATCTCCCCCCTCAAAAATCAAGGGGCGAATCACCGTTTTTTGCAAAAAACGAAAATTATTTTTATTTTGTTAACAAAGAAGTCTTCTTAAAAAGAAAAAGCAAAGACAATCAGAAACTGCTTTGCTTTTTCGAGGAATTATTCAGGGTTCGGTTTTCACCGAGGGGTTGTTATTTTGAAAATATTTTTCAAAAGGAAGGGCGGGATAAAAATCAAAACGGCGGTCGCAAAAGCGAAGCGTGGCGCCGATTAAAAGACCGTTGACGAGCACGGTTATCAGCGTACCCCAGCCAATCCCGCGGAACTGACCGAAGCCAAAAACGGCAAAGGAGAGCACGAGGGAAAGAAGCGCGCTGGCAATATCGTACCCGATCTTAAAGCGCTCGGTCTTGATGCGGAAAGCGGCCGAAAGCTCCTTAACAAAGAGCTCGTACACCTCGGGGGAAATATAGACGCGGTAAAACATCGCGACCGAGGGGGCGGTGATAAGAAGCCCCAGAGCAAACCACAAAACACGCAATAAAATCGTTTCGTTCGGCAAAAATGCAAACAAAACAATACAACCGTCAAGAATTAACCCATAAAGGAACGCCGTGACAAAGGAGAACAAAAAGCTTAACCGAAAGCGCCGAAGGATCAAGGACATTACGATAAGCAACGTCCCCTGAAAGAGATATTCGGCCGTACCGAAGCTGATGCCGAGCCATTCGGAGAAAATGTAAGCGGGGGCGACGACCATCGAAAAGCCGAAGCCCGCTTTATCGGTAAGCGTTACCCCGATCGCCATGGTGACAAGGGCTATAAGATACAGCGCCTCTTGAGGGAAGCGAAGCTTTTTCATCCGAGCTTCTCCAGCGTTTCGCGGACGTAAGCGCCAAAGGCCTCGCAGGTGGCGCCGTCCGGGCGGCCGGTGATACAGAGCTTCTTTTCCTCCAGCGTGCAGATATCCAGCGCGCGGGAGAGACGGTCGGCACGGTCGGTGTAGCCGATATGCGAAAGCAGCATGCACACGGCGCGAAGCATCGAGCAGGGGTCGGCGTACGCGCCACGCCCCTCGTTGATCATACGGGGCGCCGAGCCGTGAATGGCCTCAAACATCGCGTAATGCTTACCGATGTTGGCACAGCCCGCGGTACCGACACCGCCCTGCATCTCGGCCGCTTCGTCCGAAATGATATCGCCGTAAAGGTTGGGAAGCAGCAGCACGCCGAAATCGCGGCGGCGCTTTTTGTCGACCAGCTTCGCGGTCATGATATCGGCGTACCACTCATCGGTCAGAATATTGGGATATTCGGCGGCGACACGGCGGCAATCCTCGATAAAGTTCCCGTCGGTCGTCTTAATGACGTTGGCCTTGGTAACGATCGAAACGCGCTTATAGCCGTTTTTATCGGCGTAATCGTAGGCGATACGGGCAATACGGTCAGAGCCCTGCTTGGTGGTCACGGTAAAGTCGATCGCAAGGTCGTCGGTCACATTGATGCCCTTGTTTCCGACGGCGTACGCCCCCTCGGTATTTTCACGGAAGATGACCCAGTCGATCCCCTCCTCGGGAACGCGGACAGGGCGGATATTGGCAAAGAGGTCAAGCGCCTTACGCATAGCGACGTTAGCGCTTTCGATGTTAGGCATCCCGCTTCCCTTCTGGGGGGTGGTGGTCGGGCCCTTTAAGATGACATGACAGGATTTCAGTTCTTCCATCACATCGTCGGGGATCCCCTTGTTATGGGCGATGCGGTTTTCAAGCGTCAGCCCCTCGATCGGAACGAAGGTGACCTTACCCGCTTCGCAAAGATCCTTCAGCATATAGCGAAGGACACGCTCGGCCTCGGCACAGATAATGGGACCGATGCCGTCGCCCCCGCAGATGCCGATGCGGATGGTGGGAAGAGATGCGTAATCGGTGAAATCCCCGTCATTCTTCATTTTTTCGACACGCGCAAGCTGGGATTCCAAAAGCTCACGGAATTTAAGAAGCGATGCTTCGATCTGTTGATTCATATCCTTATTTCTCACTTTCTCTCGTATAGTTGAGCAGGCCGCCCGCCAAAAGAATGGCGCGCTGACGCTCGGTCAAGCTGATGGTAAGCGACACCGACTTTCCGCCGATCACAGCGGTAAGCGTATCGGCGCCGTTGATAGCCGCGCGGAAGTCCTTGATCTCAAGGGAAGCGCCCTCGTCGATCGAGTCATAATCAGCGGGATCGGCAAAGGTAAGCGGAACGATACCCGCGTTTACGAGGTTTGCCTGATGGATACGGGCAAAGCTCTTGGCGATGACGGCGCGGATGCCGAGATAAAGCGGAACCAAGGCCGCATGCTCACGCGAGCTTCCCTGCCCGTAGTTCACGCCGCCGAGGATCACGCCCGAGCCCGCCGCCTTAGCGCGGTCGGCAAATGCTTCGTCACATACGCGGAAGCAGAACTGCGAAAGATAGGGGACGTTGGAGCGGTAGGGCAGGATCTTGGTACCGGCCGGCATAATATGGTCGGTGGTGATGTTATCGCCCACCTTCAGAAGCACCTTTTCCGAAAGCACCTCGGCAGGGGCTACGCCCTTCGGTACGGGCTGGATGTTGGGGCCGCGCACGACCTCGACCTCCTCACCCTCCTCGGCGGGCATCAGGATCATGCTGTCATCGACAGTAAAGCGCTCAGGCAGCGGAAGGGGCTTGATATCCCCGAATACCGAGGGATCGGTCACCTCGCCGTAAACGGCGGCGGCAACGGCGGTCTCGGGCGAAACGAGGTAGACCTCGGCATCCTTCGTGCCACTTCTGCCCTCAAAGTTACGGTTGAAGGTACGAAGGCTTACGCCACGGCTTTCGGGCGAGAAGCCCATACCGATGCAGGGGCCGCAAGCGCATTCCAGCAAGCGGGCGCCCGCCGCCAGCATATCCGAAAGCGCGCCAAGGCGCGAAAGCTCAACGAGAACCTGGCGGGAGCCGGGCGAGATCGAAAGGCTGACGTCAGGATGCACATGGCGCCCTTTCAGCATGGCGGCAACCGTCAGCATATCGGCAAGCGAGGAATTGGTACAGGAGCCGATGCAGATCTGGTGGACCTTTAAGCCGACAAGCTCGGATACCGGCACCACCTTATCGGGCGAGTGCGGGTAGGCGGCAAGCGGACGAAGCGTATCAAGGTCGATCTCCACCGTTTCATCATAGGTAGCGTCGGTATCGGCGCAAAGCGGCGAGAAGCATTCCTCTCTTCCCTGCGCCGTAAGGAAGGCGCGCGTGATCTCATCCGACGGGAAGATCGAGCTGGTCGCCCCAAGCTCGGCCCCCATATTGGTGATGGTGGCACGCTGAGGGACCGAAAGGTTTTTGACCCCATCGCCCGTATATTCCATCACAGCACCGACACCGCCCTTGACCGAAAGGCGACGAAGGACTTCAAGAATGATATCCTTAGCCCCCGTCGGGAAGCGAAGCGCGCCGTGCAGAACCACGCGGATCACGCGCGGCATACGGATGTAATACGCACCGCCGCCCATGGCGACCGCAACGTCAAGACCGCCTGCGCCAAAGGCGAGCATCCCAAGACCGCCCGCCGTCGGGGTATGACTGTCTGACCCGATCAGCGTTTTACCGGGAACGCCGAAGCGCTCTAAGTGTACCTGGTGGCAGATACCGTTGCCGGGGCGGGAAAAGCGGATCCCGTGCTTTTTGGTGACGGTTTGCAGATAGCGGTGATCGTCGGCATTTTCAAAGCCGGCTTGCAGGGTGTTGTGGTCAACGTAGGCGACCGAAAGCTCGGTCTTTACACGGGGAATTCCCATGGCCTCAAATTGCAGATAGGCCATCGTGCCGGTCGCATCCTGCGTCAGGGTCTGGTCGATGCGAAGCGCGATCTCTTCGCCTTTATTCATTTCGCCCGATACGAGGTGGGCTTTAATAATTTTTTCGGTTAACGTCAATCCCATGGATTTATTCCTCCAAAACCTTACATAAATTTACGTATGCGTTTTCAATATGAGAGACCGTCAGCGCTTCGGCAGCGTCGGCGTCTCCCCTTACGATAGCGTCACAGATCAAACGGTGCTCTTGCACCGAAGCCTCTGCGCGCCCCGCGGCAAACATCGAGCGTTTTCTGAAAAGCCCGATCTGGCGGTGCAAGCGCGAAAGCGTTTCGGTGATGATACGGCTTCCGCCGATCGCATACACGATATCGTGAAATTCCCCGTCCAGCGTTTTCAGCTTGTCGCCAAGCCCCTTTCCGATAAAGAACTCCTGCATTTCCACGATCTCACGCAGCTGCTCCTTTTCAAGCGGCGCATCGGCCAAAGCGGCGCGGCGGGAGGCAAGCCCCTCGATACGGCGGCGCACCTCGTAAATATCGAAAAGATCCTGCTTGTCGATCCCCACGATGACAGCGCTTCGGTTGGGCTCGATCCGTAAAAGCCCGTCTCGCTCTAACCTGTGCATTGCCTCACGCACCGGGGTACGGGAGACCTCGGTCATCTCGCAAACACGCGCCTCGGTCAAAGCTTCCCCACTTTTCAGCGTTCCGTTGAGAATTTTCTCTTCAAGCAAGGAATAAACCTGCTCTTCAAGAGAATGATGTCTCGTCGTCATTTATTCATCCCCCATCGGAAAGCGTACGGGATCAAGCGAAAAGAGGATCTCCTCCAGCTCTCCGTCGCTCATAACCGTGGTACGCCCATCCTCGTACATGCGGTCGATCTCAGCCTTAGCCTCAACGAGAATAGGGTCATGCTTCGGCAGAGCCGCATCCCCCGTAAAGCCGTAGTGGTTGTTGGCCCAATAGGCGATCCCCGCAAGGCCCGATGTGTTAGTGATAGCCACCATCGGAGGGCGGTTGAGAATGCTCTCAGTATCGAAAACGTTATAGATCTCGGGATCCTTGATCAGCCCATCGGCATGAACGCCCGCGCGGGTCATATTAAAGGCCTCTCCAACGAAGGGGGTCATCGGCGGAATGTCGTAATTCAGCTCGTTGCGGTAGTAATCGGCGATCTCGGTAATGACTGTGGTATCCATGCCGTTGGTCGTACCCATAAAGGAAGCGTATTGCATAACCATCGCTTCAAGCGGAACATTACCCGTACGCTCACCGATACCGAGAAGCGAGCAGTTGACGCCCGAAGCGCCGTACAGCCAGGCCGAAACGGCGTTGGCGATGCCAAGACCGAAATCGTTGTGACCGTGCCACTCAAGGTATTCGGATTCTACGTCCGAATAGTGGTTCAGACCGTATACGATACCGGGAACCGAACGCGGAAGCGCAACGCCGGGGTACGGTACGCCGTAGCCCATCGTATCGCACATACGGATACGAAGCGGCATGCCCGCATCGTGCGCCATCTCGCTTAAAGCGTTAACAAAGGGAACGACGAAGCCGTAAAAATCGGCACGGGTGATATCCTCCAAATGACAGCGCGGAACAATCCCATTCTCCAGTGCCTGCGCAACAACACTCAAATAGTGATCAAAGGCTTGCTTTCTCGTCATTCTCATTTTCTTAAAAATGTGATAATCGGAGCAAGAGACGAGAATACCGGTCTCCTTGATGCCGATGTCCTTCACAAGCTTAAAATCTTCATCCTTCGCGCGGATCCAGGTCGTGATCTCGGGAAATTTGTAGCCAAGCGAAAGACAACGCTCGACCGCCTCGCGATCCTTCTTGGTATAGACGAAGAACTCGCTTTGGCGAATGATGCCGTTAGGGCCGCCAAGACGCGCCTCCAGCTTATAGATATCCTCGATCTGCTTGGGGGTATAGGGCTCTCTCGATTGCTGACCGTCACGGAAGGTGGTATCGGTGATCCAGATCTCATCGGGCATATTTTCGGGAACGCGGCGATGGTTAAAGGCGATCATCGGCACGTTCTTATAATCGTAGATCTCACGGTACAGCTTCGGCTCGGGAATATCCTGAAGCGAATATTTGTACTGCGAAATTTCAAGCAAATTGGTTTTTGGATTCTTCTTGACCATATTCAACCTCCAAATTGTATACAATTATACAAGTATAATACCATACAATCTAAAATAAGTCAAGGTTTTTCGGCAAAAAACGCTTAAAAAAACCGACTTTTTCGAAAAAGAAAAAGGGTGATACGAAGGAAAACAACGTATCACCTCTTGGGGGGGCGCAAAGCCCTTTATCGGTCAGCCCTTTTTCAGCTTTTCGCGGCTACCGTCCGGCCGTTCGATAACCGTATTATCCAGCGTACCGCGCAAAGAAGCGCGAAAGGCGACGATATATTCGCGGCGCAGGGCGGCTTGCTCGGCCGCCTCCGCCTCAGAAAGAGCTCTTTCCTTAGAAAGGCGTGCCAATTCGTTGATTCGATCAATCTTTTTCTGTTCCATATCTTACACGACCTTTAATATAATAAAAAGAATGAGGGCGGCGGCAAGGCACGAAAGACCCAGCCAAAGCGAAAGATCCGCGTCGCTTTTCGTAATGAGGGGCGGCACCGAGGGGGCATCTTCTCGGTCGGAAAGAAGCGCCTCTTCCTCCAAGACGGGGGGCGCATCCTCTCGATTGATAAGACGCGCAAGCTCTTCTAAAACCAAGGTATTCTTTACGTCGATCGAAGAAAGCTCTTTGATAGCGGCGCTTCTCTCTTCTCCGTCGGGGGTACCGGCCACCGCTTCGACGAGGGGGGCGCAATCGGGGCAAAGAACCAGCTCTCTCCCTTGCTCGTCCGGCATGAGGATCGGGGGCTCTTCCCCTTCGAATTTATGAAGGCAAACGCAACAGGTATGCATGCTTTTTTCTCGCTTTCTTTTCTTTGTTTCGCCTTTATTATACCCCCAACAAGAGGGCTTTGTCAATCGTTTTTCCGCACTACTTGCAAAACCAGGCAAAATATGCTACAATAAAAACGAAGGGATCCCCTTCAAGCTTTGGATAAGGAGGCATCATTATGGAAGAAAAGATCAAAAAGCTCCCCCCCTCGTGTGAAAGCTGCTTGTATCACGCGTATGATGAGGACTTCATGGCGAACTATTGCGAAAGAATGCCCGATGAAGACGAAATGGCCCGCTATTCCTTTTCCACTGACCGGCGCTGCCCCTTTTATCAGTTTAACGACGAGCATATAAACGTAAGAAAGCAAATTTAAAAAGTGACCCTGCACCTCATCCCGCAGGGTCTTTTTTTCCGTAAGAAGAAAAAAGCACGGTGCCGAAGCGCCGTGCTTTTTTGGATATGGGTTACCCGACGATACCCGAGCGCTCAATACCCTGAACAAGGTATTTCTGGCAGAACAGGTATACGATAACCAGCGGGAAGATGATCATAATACCAGCCGTATTACGTATGGCGGTATAGAACAAACTTTGACCCGCGTAGTTCGTGGTCAACGACGTGGGAATCTTAATGATATCGCTCATAAGCGTCCATTCGCCGCCGGCGTCGGGCATAAAGAGACCGGTGTAGAATTCATCGGTCCACTGCCACGAGAAGGCGAAGAGGAATACCGTGATCATCATCGGGATCGAAAGGGGCAGGATGATGGTGAAGAAGGTATGCATAACGCCCGAACCGTCTACGTACGCGGATTCCTCCAGCTCATCGGGAACACCGTTGAAGAACTGGCGAAGCATAAAGATGTAAAGACCGTTCTTGAACGCAAGACCCGTGGCCGAAATCAAAAGGATCGGCCAGAAGGTATCCAAAAGCCGCAGTTCTTGTACGTCTACCCCGAAGATCTGCAAAAGACCGGGAATAAGACGTTTTCCGGTTTCGCTGTCGGTGATGGTCGCAAGACCGCCGATATCGAAGGAACGGAAGTGCGCGGTGAAGGAAAGACGCAGGGTCTCGTGCGGGATGATCATCGTAAGAATAACGAGAACCAGCACCAGCCCACGGCCCTTGAATTTGAATTTCGCAAGGCCGTAACCGATCATACAGCAAATGAAGGTCTGTAAGACGGCCGAGGAAATCGAAAGGAGCGTGGTGTTAAGGAAGGCGTCGAGGTAGTTGTTTTCTACGAATATGGCCTTATAGGTATCAAAGGTAAAATGCTTCGGAACAATACGGACCGTAACATCAACGAAGTCCTCCATACCCATAAACGAGCCGGCGATCTTCGAAAAGAAGGGAAAAAGGATAACGAAGGAGATGCCAAGCATCAGAACGAAGCGAAAGATCTTGCCTACGACCTGCGTTAAGAAGTAGGTGGAAAAGACCTTAAGCTTTAAGCGTTGCCAGAAGGACATTTTGCCTTCGTAGTCAACGTGAATGCGGTTTTTCGTTACTTTCGTAACCTTAGCCGCAGAATTGGCTTCTGTATTCATTTTTCCACCTCCTTAATCTCTCTTTTGATAGAATACGAACGAGGATATCAGACCTACCGCTACACCGATAATCAGCATGATCGTTAAGAAGTAGATCCAGGACATAGCCGTCGGAAGGCTTCCGCCCATATCGCCCTTTTCGGCAATGTAGGACATAACCACGTTTGATTTACTGGTAAACGAGTCGATGATCGTGTAGATCGCGTTGACGAGGATCATGGGGCTGATCATCGGGAAGGTGATCTTCCAGAAGGTTTCCCACGGCGTTGCGCCGTCGATCGTACACGCTTCGTAGATCGCGGGGGATATCGATTGGAGACCGGCCAAGAAGATCAACATCTGTACGCCCGAGCGGTTGATAATATCATAAATATCGTTAACCAACTGCGTAACATAGACAACGATCTGCGTGCCGACCTTCATCCCCGAGAAAAGAGCCTCAATATCCATGGCAGAAACGATCTGTCCCGTCGCATCACCCGAAGCACCGGTTTGAATACCGCTCTCAGAGCCCATCTGATCGGCCAGAACGTCTTGCATATTGATCGTATCCATCAGACCCGTTGCAATGATAACGGGAACGAAGAAGATCGCACGGAAAACGGCACGGCCAAGCATTTTGGTATTAAGAACGACCGCGATGAAGAGCGAGAAAATAACGATCGCGGGCACGTCAAACACCAGCTGCTTGATACCCTCTAAAAGGGTCTGGGCAAAGCCGGCGTTACCAAGCAGAGCCTCTTTGTAATATTCGAGCCCTACGAAGGTCATCTTCAAGCCGTCTGCGGTATACTTAAAGCTGTTGAAACTGAACCAGATCGAGTCGATCATAACCGGCAGATACAAGAAAATCACGCCAAGAAGGAAGGGCAGGACGAAGAGGTATCCGTTACGGGCCTTTCTCTTATCCAGCGAGGCAGGATGCAAAAACTTGCTAAGCCCCGTCTTGTCGTTGAATTTGCGAATGGCACCGCTTGTTGTCTTGGCACCCTTCGCAATAACCGCCGTGGCGGGGGCGGTTTTGACCTTGACAAAACGAAAGGCTGCCAAAAGCTTTTCCTTGACTGTCTTTAAGAAATCCTTAAATTTCGACATAGGTCAAATTTCCCCCTTCCACGTTGATACGGATGCACGAATACGGCTTCATGGTAATAACCTCGCCGTTGTCAAGACGAACGTTGACATCAAAGATGTTGTAGTTCAAAATGAACTTCACTTCCTTGGTGGCAGCCGTCGTCTTGGTAGCGTTCGAGTAGGTTACCATAACGAGACGCTCATCCTCCAAGGTATAATCGGTCTTATCATAGGTGATGGTCTCGGTGGCCAAGGAATCGGTCAGATTGAAGTCGTAACCGACGGTAACGGAATTAACACGAGCAAAAACAAGGTTCTTATCACGGCATTCAAGAACGAGGTTTACATACTGCGTAAGGGCTTCTCCCGAAAGGGTTTCACTGAACCTTGCGCGAATCGTCGCTTCGTCTGCAATGCTGTAAACCAGCTGATTGAAGACGGCCAACTCTTCGTCGGTGACGGTGCGAGCATAGATCTCCGCAAGCTTGGTAAGAACATTAAATTCACCCGTATAGCTATCTTCCTCAGCAAAAGCAAGGATTTCATTCTTCAGGGCAACGAGCTCTTCGCTGAGTGTCGTACCCGTCATCGCATAATACTGCTTTTTGATCATTTCCGGGATCTGCGAAAGGACAGAAGCCCACAGCGCGTCGTAATCGACGTTTACCTTGACGGAAGGACGAGCCTGAACACACAGCTGATCCAAGCCTTCACCATCGTTGTACGCCATGTAAACAATGGCCTTTAACTCTTCCGAGAAGGCAAAGAAGGGGGCAGTCTCGCTGTCGTCGAAGATGTAACTGTAAAGGCTTTGGGCACCGGGATTGATCGCATCCTCGGCAACCTTTTGCTGCAAGACGTTATCGAGACTTACGGCAAGGTTATAAAGGTCAAGACGGGAACGGATATCCTTCTTCATCGCTTCCTCGACCGCTTTCCGCTCAGTCTCGATTGCGGAAAGGATGGAAAGGCGGATGGCCTCCTTGTTGTTGGTGATCTCATAATCCTTCAGGCTTCTTTCGGCGATCAGGAAAACGTGATCAGAAAGCACGAAGGTCTGCAGATCGCCAAGGGCACTGTTGAGGCGGTTGTAATGCTCAACAACCGAGCCGTCAGTCTTTTCCTTGGTGAAGGGGTCTTCACGGTAACGCCAGATGTCATAGCGGATCGAATAATACTTGTTCAGCGTTTTATCCTGCTTTAAGAGCATCGTGTTAGCGGCGTTGTAGGAAAGCAGAAAATAGGGACTCGCACCGCTTTCGATCGACTTGAGAAGGTTGTAATCGGTATCCCCTGCCAGATTAAGCGCACTGCCGGCATAATTGACATAGCCGTGAAGCACCATACCCATAAAGGGAACGGAAGCGCTCTGCTGACGGTAGTTACTGCTGTCGATCGGCATATTCAGAAGATGTTCGGTATACGCGAGCGTATAGGCGTTACCGCCGCTCGTCATAATATCACCGTAGGTCTTCTTGATCGAGGTAAGGAGACGGTTGATATCCCCCTTCGCCTCTTCGCGATTGATCGGATTATCCTCATCAAAGCTCGAGTTGAGATCCGATCCAAGCGTGCTGACGGAAATGCCGAAGCTTCCGTCCTCCTGATACTTGGAAAGGTTGCCCGAAAGCTTGTCGTAGTAGGTTTCGATCACGTTCGTAGCAACGCACATATCAAAGAAACTTTCAAACTTCTGATATACAGCGTTGTAGATCTGCTTACTGCAATAACGGTTATCAACCGTACGGGCACCCGCCCCCTTCAGAGAGATGCCGTCAAAGCTCTTTTCATGGCTGATATAGGAGAAATCAAACTCGGGATATACACCGAAGCCGTTTTCCTCAGCCTCTTTAATAAGGGTCGAGAAGCCACTCGATCCGCCGACGGCCTTTTCCCACTTCAACTTAGTAGGATAGGTGGATACCATACCGCCGTTGGCAAAGCCGGTCAGCTTGAAATTGACATTGGTGATACCGGCAAGCTTCAGGTCGTCGTACATCGCCTTGACGTCGGCAAACGAGCTGAGCGGAACCTTGACGGTCACGGGAACCGAAAGGATCTGCTTGGTGGTCTCGATCGCGCCGAAGGTCTCGATGTAAAGCGGGATCTGATCCTTCACTTCCTCTTCGGTAAGGCGGGACAGGATTCCACTCTTCTCTAAATAATCACGGTAAGCCGTCGCCATACCGACCCACGTAGCGGGATATTCGCTCGTTTCGGAATCGGAAAGCATAACGATACGGGTGCGATAGCTGCCCGTATACTTACGGTCGGCAACGACCGTCCATTCGGTGTTACCGCTTACCGAAAGAGAATCCGAAAGGTCGTAGGTATCCTTAGGACGCGGATAATAGGTGGTATAGACCGAAGCGTAGTTATGGCGCATCGAGTCGAAGGAAACGGCGATATTGGTAAGTGCATCGCCCTCCTCTACCATCGCTAAAAATCCGGTCTTAACGGGCGCGTAATCATAAAGGAATTGGTCGTTACTGTTTTTAACGTGGTTCCCGTATTCGTCAAGAATCGGGATTTCCTTTATTTCGCTCGTACTAACTACACCATAGACGGGAAAGCGGATAACCTCTTGGTTCTGGCCGCTGACCGTGTAATAAGCATAGTCCTGACCGTAAACCTTACCGCTCCAGGAAATGGCTGATTTTTTGGTATCGGTATACAGCTTATTAAAATCGAAGAGCGTACCCGAGCCATCGGGATAAAAAACATAGCCACTATACAGCTCTTCATCGGAATGCTCCCCACCGTAAAGACCGGTCAGTTGACCCTTCTCGTTGTATACAGCATGATCCGCGTAAGTATCGGTGCTCATAAAGCCGGCGCCAAAATAGTTAAGCGGACTGATGTATTCAAGCTGGAAGCGAGTCTCGTCATAACGGATACCGTTGGCTGGCAGGCGGACGTTCAGGGCTCCGTCCGTAGGGTCAATGGTGTACTCAAGCGAAAGCTTGAATAAGGGAGGGGTTGCCTCCTTGGAAACATAACCGGTCTCAGCATGGTCCTCGTCCAGATCGTCGTAACCGTAATCGGGGCAGAAGGTCTTCAAATAAGACTCGGCCATCGCCTTCTGTACCTCGGTCGCATCCTCAAAGGTGAAAAAGGCGCGGTACTGCGTTTCGCCGTTGGCATCCTTATAGGTTGCGGCGGTCTCAAACTTTTTTACGGTACTAGCCCACGCCTCCTCCGTGGAAAAATCGGGGCTGTTGTGCTTATACTTGGCAAGGAACTTCGCGATCTGAAGAACCGGAACGCTGTATTCGGGATAATCCTTGAAGCCGTCAGAGCCCCCCCTCGTAGCCAGATTCGAGAACTGGGTCGTCCATTTCGAGGGGTCCTCGTGCAGCTCGGGCAGCTCGATACCGGTCTCATCGCAGATCTTGGTCATGTACTCCATAATGGGGGTCATGATCTTTTCGCGGAAGGTCTCTTCCGTGATCCAGCGAGGCAAGAGATACGTGGCGTTTTCACGACCGATCGTATACAGAACGCGGATACCGTTTTTGATATTCTTTACCTGGATCTGCCCTCTTTGGGCAGCCTCGGTATAGCTGTACATGTACTGAAGGTTACCGGTGGTATCCTTGTAGCAAACAACGACCTGCGACATAAGCTGGGCCTTAACGTTGGACGAGATCAGCTCGTTCGAGCCCACGTTAATGGGGTTGGTGGTCAAGGCCTCACCGGTAGTGGCGTTATAATAAATAACCTCACCGGTATAAGGAGAAACGTACAGCTGGAACTTCCCTTTCTGCGTGTTAAGCGTAAGTGAAAGGTCCATTTTGTCAACATAGTTATACTCCTTAGACCCATTGATACGGTCAAGGGCCGACCCATAGGAATGCGAAACAGCAGCGTCGGTCGCCTGAATGTAAGGCTGTTTCACCTCATCCGAAGCGGCGTAGACGGGAATTTCCATGAAGGGAAGAACCGCCATAAAGCTTCCTATCACCATGACAAACGCGAGCACGGCGGATAAAATCTTTTTCATATTCAATTTTCCTCCTTTGCTCGTTATAGGCGATAACTGATTTCTGTGATGATCGAGGATACGAAGGATACCATCTTGGTAAGCAGCCCCGAGAACAGGAGCGCCACAAAGATGATGATCGCCATACCAACAATCGTGCAGATCGTGATCAAGAGGTTTTTGCCCATTCTGTAGTCGTGCGTAACCATAAGCCCGAAGAAGAGCAGGCAGCCCGACCAGATGTAACCGATGGTAATGAGAAGCGTAACAAGCGCCGCTTCCTCGATAGCGACGATGTTAGAGAGTAGCGTGCCCATAATCAAGAAGAAGATCATAGGTGCGATCGCATATCCGACCGCAATGATAATATCCTTAAAAGAGCCTTCTCCCTCAAAGAGCGTGGTAAGACACCAGTTGGCAACCACCCATAAAAGGATCGGAACCGCGACCGAAATGACCTGCGTAAGGAAGGTCGAATAGACCATATCGGGATTCATGATGTAGCCGGTACCGACAGACTGATAGTAGAAGCAGACGACCACGAGACCGATAATGGTAAGCGAGGCGCGTACCGAGCCGCGCTTTTCATGCTTCAGATCCCAGAAACCGTCAAAGGGATGGAAGGGCACGTAGAAAGAATACAACAGCTCTTCCCAATAGGTGGTTTTGCGATTCGGACGGACAGCAACCGCCGCGTTGACCTTAGAGGCAAAACGCAGAAGCCGAGAAAGTCCTAAGCAGAAAACAACGACGACCAGCGGAATAAGCAGAAGATGCAAGGGATCCGAGATCCACGCCGTACGTACCTCTCGGTAAGCACTCGAATAGTTCTCTTCGTCGTAAGCGGCACGGAAATATTCCATGGCCTCTTCGTAATTTCCTTCACGGAAGAGGGCCTTACCGACGCCGATATACGCGGTATCGAAGTTGTTGTTATACTTCAAGACCTCTTGCCAAGCGGCGATAGCACCCGTATAGTTACGGTCGTTTTCTTGCTTAATGGCGTTGATCAGCTTGTCGCCGTATTCGGTGCGACGGTAAACCGTAAACGAATCGGTCGCTTTATCCAGAAGAAGCATGCGCTCCCCCTGGTAGGTAATGCCGCAAATGCTCTTCATCTGACCGCGCATCTCCCCTTCGTCACCGAAAGCAAACAAAAGGCTTCCGTTCTGATCGTAGGTAAAGACCTTGTTACGCTTGGCGTCGATGATCGACCAAGTATTTTGCGGGCCGATAGCAACATCCTTGATCTGCGAAGGACCTGTCTTTTCCTGCTCATCCTTCGCAAAGGCTGCCACATCAACCTCACCGCCGGGATCGAAAAAGCCGTTACGCTTCATGATCTCGTCGCCCGCAGAGTTCAGCTTTTTTACCGGCGAGAAGTCGGCGGATTTGCTTTCAATAGCCGCCAACTGCTCGTTGGCGTCGATCGCGTCGGTCGTAACGTAAACGAAGCCCTCATCGTCGATCGAGATATTATTGAACTCAACCGATACGTAGTCAACCGTTGCCTGCTGCTCTGGCTGGAAACGGCGCCAGATGATATCGATCAAGCTGTAGGTAACCTTTTGGGCGCCGATAAAGCCGGTGAACACACCGTCGTCGGTCATAACGATAACCCCCTGATAGGTGGTCGAGGAAATGACGAACATGCGGCCGTATTGGTCGACCGCCACGGCAATAGGCTTATAAGCGGCACTGTTCCCGAACAGATTCGATTCGGGACGGGGAATGATCTTATCAAAGGTACCGTCGGTCAGGAAGCGTACAATCTGGCTGTTACCGGTATCGCAAACGTAAATGTAAGCGGGAGCGTAATCGTCCTGCCCCGGCGTACCCTTCTCCTCGGTAACGAACACACCCTGCGGGCTCGAAAGCTGATAGGTGGCACCGTGCTCATTCGCGAAGGCGCTGAGGATGAACTTCAATTTGTAATATTCATCCAGAACGATAACACGGTTATTCTTGCTGTCGGCAAGATAGATGTTCCCATCTTCATCGGCGTAAATGTCAGCCGGCTCATCAAACGGTAAGCCGCCGTTGGCGGGATCAAGAAGCCCCATGTAATCCGAGTCGATCACATACGGAGTAGGAACATAGGCTGCCGGCGAAAAAAGAGCCTTGCCGTCGATCGAGTAGGTATAGGTCTGATACGGCTCGGAGGCCGAGGCCGTAAACGCCGGGAACACCGTCACCGCACACAGGACAAGGAGAAAGAGAGCGAGTATTTTCTTTTTCATTCTTTTTCTCCCTTCATCAGTCTTTCATACCGCTGGTACCCATGGTTTCGATGATCTTACTTTGGTTGACAACAAAGAAGGTGATCGGTACGATCATCATAACAACGGAAGCGGCAGCGCCGGCACCCGCACGGGCAATACCGGCTGTGGTGATTTGCGAAATCGCATAGTTAAAGGTCTTAAGCTGCTCGGAATGGATGTAAATCGAAGCACCCGTGTTCCAAAGGTTTTTAAAGGTTTCGATGATCAAGGTCAGCCAAGCAGGCTTAACCATCGGCATGGCGATGACCCAGAAGGTACGGAACTCGGAGGCACCGTCAAGACGGGCACTCTCAAGAACCGCATCGGAAACCGAGCTTTCCATAAACTGCTTCATCAGGTAAAGCCCCAAGGTGCTGGCTAAAGACGGCACAATGATAGCAAGATAGGTATCGACCCATTTGATCGAGCTTAGGATGATGAAGTGCGTTACCTGGTTAACCGTAGAGTGGAACATAAGCGAGGTAACAATCAGTGCAAACATCCATTTCCGACCCGGAAAATTGATCTTGGAAAGCGCATAGGCCGCCATCGAAGCAAGCAGGAGGTTTCCGATCGTACCCGCCGCCGTAATAAATACGGTGTTGAATATGTAACGGGAGAAAGGAACCCACGAGTCGTTCAACAGTGAGAAAAGGTCGCTGAAGTTTGAGAAGGTGGGGTTTACAACATAGAAGCGTGGCGGGAACATCCACAATTCATCCAGCGGCTTTAAGGACTGCATAACGGTATACACCATCGGCAGAAACATAAAGATACCCATAATGGTAAGGATAAAGGTGATGCCGGCGTCACCGCCTCTGGAGCGGTTTAATACAACCTTGTGTTGTCTTGTTCTTAATTTTTTTGCCATATCACTGCCCTACCTTTGAAAGTGCTTTCTTGACGAGGAAGTTCGAGCCCAGCATGATGGCGAACAGAAGCACCGCAATCGCCGAGGAATAGCCGACCTCGTAACGGGTACCGCCGTAGTCGTCCAGATGGTGCATGATGGTATGCGCCGCATAGTCGACCGATGGAAAACCGCAAAGGGCGGTAACAACCGCTCCAAAGCCGAAGGACTGGGTGATAGACAAAACCGCACCGAACATCAGCTGAGGTCTCATCTTCGGCAGGGTAATATACCAAAGCTCTTGCCAACGGTTCTTGATACCGTCAACCGCCGCCGCCTCATAAAGGCTCTTATCGACCGTCTGCAAGCCGGCGATAAAGGAAAGGAAGGCGGTACCGAGCGAGATCCACAGGGCAACCACGATACAAAGAGGCATAACGTAGTTGGCGTCCCGGAACCACAGGATCGGGGACGAGATAAGACCAAGATCGAGCAAGACACCGTTTACCCAACCGTAGGCATCACCCGAGAAGAGGGTGGCCCAGATCGTGTAAACCGAGCCCGAGATCGAGGGGGCATAGAAAACGAGGGTAACGACCGCGCGGATCTTTGGGGGAAGCTCGTTGATAAACCAGGCGATAAGGAAGGACATGATATACGAGGCAGGACCCGTGATAGCCGCAAAGATCAGGGTATTTTTAATGGCGATAATAAAGATATCGTCATTCAGGAACAAACGGATGTAGTTGTCAAAGCCAACCCAGTTTGGCATTTGCAGAAGGTTAAAATCCGTAAAGCTCAGAATAGCCGAAAGGAAAACCGGCAGAACCGTGAAAACGAAGAAGAGTAGCATAAAGGGGCCAACCATCAAGTAGGCGACCTTATTGCGCTTCATCTCTTTCCAGGTCCATTGCGCTTTTGTCATTTCGGTCCGGGCTACGGGGCGTTTTGTCGCCGTTTTCGTAGACATAGCAATCTCCTTCTTTCTTGATACCGGCATCACTTAGATGCCTGCTCTGCCCGCCGAGCTTCCTCGGGGGTCTGGCCGATGTCCAGTGTTTTCAAGCCAAATTCCTCGCGCTTACGCGAAAGCTCCTTGTTGATGGTATTCAGATAGGAATACATCTCGGTAACCGGGTCAGCACCGTCGTTGTTCGCGGCTAAGAAGGCAAACTCAACGTAACGGGCGGTAATATAGCTTCCGGGGTAATTGGGAATCGAGGCAAGGTTATCGAGCTGTGCCTTGATCTCCTTCAGCTCAGCGGAGGTCCATGACAGGTTATCAATGGCCTGCATATTGGCAGTGGCATACTTGGCGGCAGGACCAACGAGAGCAACCATCTGGTTACCGTAGCTTGCCTGCGCGTCGGCACCCGCCTGCCATTTCATATACTTCCAAGCAGAATCGCGGCGACCGGCATCCTTATATAGCATAACCGTGGCGGTAAGCGAAGCGACCGAGCAATTGTTGATTGTGCCGGTCACAGGATCCTTATAGCCGGGCATAGAAGTAAAGGCCCACATACCGCGAATCTCGGTGGCGAATACCGTCAACTGGTTGTACATCGTACAGTAGTCGGTGATGATAAGAGGCATCTCACCGGTACGGAAACGGTTTGCAGCGTCAAAGGTTACGGGGAAGGAATAGTCAGTATAAAGGCGGCACACCCATTGAAAAGCATCAAGCGCGATATCGGTACCGTAGCCGATGTGAGCGCCCGCATACTCAGGATCGTCCTCGTACAGCCATTGGCTACCGCCCTTCTGATAAATGAGGGTCGTCAGCGCCGAAGCCCATGTCAAACCGATCTCAGCATTGTTGGCCTGGAAATCGGGGATGCATTCCAAAACGTCGTCCCAGGTACGGGGAACCTCAAGGCCAAGGTCCGCCAAAACGTCCTTCCGATAGAAGAGCATCGGGAAGTTGGTGGTTTCGGGAACGCCGTAGGTCTTTCCGTATAATGAAATAGGAATGGTATTGGCGTAGTTGAAGACAACCTCGGATTTGTATACCTTATATTTATAACGCGTTACGGTGTTACCGTTCTCATCCGTGGTCTCATAGGGAATCGGTTCGGGATAGTGGGTGATATGATTGGGATCGCTATCGGGCAGATCGGCAACCGCCTGATCGATATAATAGGTGCGAGTCATATCGGTTTCGCCCTTTTCGGTCAGGTTGATATCGTAGCCGTAGGTCTGGGTATAGCCGTCACTCCCTTGAATATCCTCAATCGCGCCGCGGATCGCATAGTTGATAACCTCGGAAGCAAGAAGGCCGATGTAAACGTCAGGCCCCTGTCCTGCCAGAACCGAAGGCAAAAGCGTTGAGGCGGTTACAAGCTTTAAGCGAACGGGAATGTTGTAAACGGGAGTAAATTCGCTGTCGATCAGGTTACGCCAGATCAGCGACTGGTCACGACCGTAGGCAAGCCATACGTCGATTGCGGCCTCCATATCGTCGCTTCCCTCTTTAACACCCATGTTGTTATAGTCAACGAAGAAGCTGACAAAGAAGGCGCGGATCTCAAACCAAGCGGATTCGAAGAAGTTGGCGTTTACACGGGGCAGCTCACTGTCGATCGGCTGTACCGAAATATAGTCGAAGATCAGCCCCTGCTGCTTACAGGTGTTGAGCCAGGTACCGAGGGTACCAATGTAGGATTTGAGGTTAGAAAGATTCGCGGCGATCTCGCTTTCGTCCTTCATTCTTTCAAGAAGAACGACGATCTGATCAAGCGTAGCGACCTGCGAGCCCTTGACACCGCCGCAAAGTGCAACAAACTGCGCAGAAACCGACTTCAGGCTTTCCTTGGCGCTCTGCAGATCGCTAAGCGTGTCGGGCATGATCTCGGCAAAGTTATAGTCACGGTACTCGTCGGGATTGGTGCCGGTATATTTAATAATATCAAGGTAACAATCGTTGATGAGCGAAAGAGTCTTTTCAACCTCCTGGATCATCCCGGCCATCTGGCCAAGACTTACCTCAAGATAAACGGTATAGACCACATCTTTTTCAAAATAGAAGCGGAACGGCTCGTCACTGCCGTCGCTAAGAGAGGAAACCTGCCATTCTTTGGCGTATTCAAAGCGCGCGTTATAGGCTTCGGCGAAGGGAACGGTAGGCGTTCCGTCGGGAAGGCCGTATTCGCCACCCGAAAGCTTTATGGTACGCGAAACAAACAGACCCTCCAGCGCGGTCTGCTTAAAGCGCATCGCAAAATTGTACCAACCGTCTTTATCAACCGTAAAGGAATAGGCCGCCCACTGCCCTACCGTATTGTAGCTCTGTGCACCGATAGTGTTGAGAAGCTGCGAGGAAGGCGAAGAGGGAGAGTTGATAGCCGACGAACGGTCATTCGACGAATAGATCGAGGTATCCGAAACAAAGGAAGGATACTCAGCCTCAATGATGGTGACCGAGCCGCCGTTGGTATCGGCCGAATAGGTGGGATGCGAGGCCAGATAATCCTCATAGCTCTTGGTTACATCGTACTGAACGGGAACCAGACGGATCTCAGCAATCGCCAGGTTTTCACGCGTACCGGTCAAGGAAAGAGTATGCTCGCCGGGCTCAAGGAGAAAGCGGAAGGCGCCGTGATAGAAGCCGTCAACATCCGAGCAGGTATAGGTGCGCCATTCGGGCTTCTGGAAAGCGGTATAACGCAGGTCGTTTCCGCCCATATCTTGGTCGTGATAGAAGCCATGCGTCGCACCGGAAAACACGCTCTTGCTCCCCTCGTTTCTCTTATAGCCGTAGACAATAGATCCGGCCTCGTCAAGATAGCCATAGATCCAGTTTTTCGAGAAGGACAGCGAACGCGCCTCGGAGAAAGGAATGGCGCCATCGATCATAAGCGAACGCTCAACCGTTGCAACATTATCGTTTACGTTGATCGGGAAATAATCGATCTCAATGGTATAAACGTACCCGAGGTCCTGCTGACCCGCCCCGTTCAATTCGTACTGAGGAATCTCAAACTTCCAAGTCATCGTGCCACTATCGGGCGTAAAAAGGGCTTTTTTGCCGTTGAGGCTATTCATTATGTAAGCCTTCCCCGGCTCCGCCTCCGCGCTACCGAGCCAAGCCTCGTCGACATTCGTCCCCGCAGGCAGCTCTACAATATGACAGATCTCGTTTGAAAGGATAGAGATATCCTCGGGATTTATCGAATCCTCAGAGGGTACGTACGGATTAAAAATGTCTACCACAATGCTCGACATCTTATCTTGCCCCCCCGCGGCTTCGGCATCAGCCTTAGCGGCTAACTGCTTATTGATGGCGGTCGTCAAGCGATCTCTGTAAGCGGAATAGGACTGCGCGTTAAGCTGCTGCGACAAAATGGATGACGAGCCACTTTGCGCCGCCGCGGAGCTTCTTACCGGTAAAACGGCAAAAGCCCCCAGCCCCATAAGAACCGCCAAGAAGAGAGCAAGCGCCCTTTTACAGCTGGTTTTTTTCATGGATCTTCCTCCTGGGAATGAAATTGATGTGTGCCTTCATCGGCAGCGCGACACGCATAAAAATATAGCGAACACGCAACCGTAATACGCATGCATATATATTAACATATTCTTTTAACGCTGTCAAGCCAAGAAAAATTCGTTTTTCCCTTACGCCGTCGATTTTTTCGGCACTTCAACCTGCTTTTTCGTGGTTAAATTTTCCATAAAATCCTTTTTTTGAAAACTCCTTAGCCATCTTTTTTTGAAAAAAACAAAAAATTAAATATAACTTAACAAAAAATCCTTTCATCTCAAGGAATTTTTGTTTCATTCCGTTTTAAATGTTATTTTTGTTTTAACAATCTTTTCTGCTTTTTCACAAAGCTTGCAATCGGTTTGATTTTGTCAATATTACACAAAAATCGTCTCTTTTTTTCTACATGTCGTTTTTTTGAACAAAAAATCCCCACAAGAGCTATTTTTTGCCGCCCCCACCCCGGTGGACGGGCGGTTTTTCCTTGACAAATCGGCATTTCTTCTATATAATGAAATTGCACAAATCGTATTAAGGAGATTTTCATGTACACGATCGGTATTGACCTTGGCGGCACCAATATTGCCGTGGGGATCGTCAACCAAGAGAATAAAATCGTCTGCAAGGGGACGACCCCGACCTTTGCCCGCCGAAAGAACGAAGAGATCGTTGCGGATATGGCGCGCCTTTCGCACACGCTTCTTCGTCGGGCGGGTCTTTCGCTTACGGATATTTCCTCGGTGGGGGTCGCGGCGCCCGGCACCGTTTTACCGAAGGAAGGGGTCGTCGAGCGCGCGGAAAACCTCGGCTTTGACTTTTTCCCCATCGTAGAAGTTCTGCGCGAGGATCTGCCGATCGAGCGCATATATCTTGAAAACGACGCCAACGCCGCCGCCTTTGCCGAGGCGATATGCGGCGCGGCGCGCGGCAGTGCAATCTCGGTTATGATCACCCTTGGCACGGGGCTTGGGGGCGGAATTATTATCAATAATAAAATTTATGTCGGCTTTAACGGCGGCGCCGGCGAGCTGGGGCACCATGTGATCGCGCGGGGCGGGCGGCTTTGCGGCTGCGGTCGGCGCGGCTGCTGGGAAACCTATTGCTCGGCCACGGGGCTGATCAGATCGACCAAGGAAATGCTGGCGCGTTGCGAAAAAAACCGCCAAAGAACGGCTATGGAAGAGCGGGTCAGGCATTACGGCCGCGTGAACGCGCGCGTGGCCTTTGACGCGATGAAAGCGGGCGACCCGTACGCCAAGCGCGTGATCGACGAATACAAGGATTTCCTCGCCGAAGGGATCGTTGACATGATCAATATCTTCCAGCCCGAGGTCATTTCGATCGGCGGTGGCATCTGCAACGAAAGAGAACATTTGCTTTCCGACGATCTTCTCATTAAGATCGATCGGGCGCAGTTCTCCTGCAACGCCGCAAAAAAGACGGTGGTGCGATTAGCCGAGCTTGGAAACGATGCGGGCATCCTCGGTGCCGCGTTATTAGAGAAGAATTACGAAGCGTAAATAACGAAAAAGAGGCAGATCAAATCGCTGCCTCTTTCTATTTTATAAAAAGTTTTCTTAACACTTTATGGATGTTTTTAAAATTATTGGAAGTTATACACCGTTTCCATCTTGGTTTTCTTTTTCGATTGCCGTCGTTTCCCGATAATGCCGAGCTTGGGTGGTAAAGAGCGTGTGGTAACGTCCGCGCTTTTCAATCAGCTCTTCGTGCGTACCGTACTCGATAAGGCGCCCCTCTTCGAGAACGATGATCCGATCGGCTACGGTAGCACCCGAAAGGCGGTGAGAAACGAGAAGCGTGATCTTATCCTTGCCGCTTTTGGCAAACTGCTCAAACACCGCATCCTCGGCAAGCGGATCAAGCGAGGCGGTGGGCTCGTCAAGGATCAGGACCGCCGAATGCTTATAAAAGGCTCGCGCGATCGAAAGCTTTTGCCATTGACCGCCCGAAAGCTCGATCCCGTTTTCCTCAAAATAGCGTTGAAGCGGGGTGTTATACCCATCCGGCAACGCCCGTATAAAGGCGTCTGCCCCGCCGCGACTCGCGGCCTCTTGGATTCGCCCCTCGCTACGGGGCGAATCGATATCCCCGAAAGCGATGTTATCCCCTGCCGTTACGGCGTAGCGCCCAAAATCCTGGAAGATGACCCCGAAAAGGCGGTGAAGCGACGGCACATCGTAATCCGAAAGCGGACGCCCATCGAGCAGGATCTGCCCCTCGGTGGGGTCGTAGAGCCGAGTCAAAAGCTTGATAAGGGTGGTCTTCCCCGCCCCGTTAAGGCCGACCAGCACCACGGTCTCGGAGGTTTTGAGAACAAAGCTGATATCGCGAAGCACATAGGTATCGCTGCCGGGATAACGGAAGCTGACCGAACGGAATTCGATCGTATGATCCCCTTCGACCGAAGGGATAAGGGCGGGAGAGGCAGAAGGGGTGATCCCGATCTCCTCGTCCATAAAGACGATCATATTATCAATAAACAGCGTTCCCTCGTAGATGGTTGCAAGCGAAGCGATCATCGTGCCGACGTACGCGCCGATCGAGGTAAGCGCGCCCGTATATAAGGAATAATCGCCGATCTCCCCGCCACCGTACAAAACTCTGTATACCACATAAAAGAGGAGGACGGCATTGGCAAGAAGCGAAAGAAAGACGGTAAGAAGCTGCCAGCGCGTTTCGGAGAACACAAGGCGCTTTACCCCGCCGTAATAGGTACGGAAGGCCTCGCTGTAACGCTCGGTAAAGGTATCCGAAAGCCCCATAATGCGAACCTCCTTCGCCTTATCCTTATCCACAAGCTGAGAGGAAAAGTATTCCATCTTCCGTCTTTCCTTGGAATGGCGGCGAATGTAACGGAAGCTGCGGTTACGAAAGACGCAATTCACAATCGCCCCCGGCAGGGACATCAGAATGATGATAAGCGGGGCCAGGGGATGTAAGGAGAAGAGAATGACGATAAAGCTTACGGCGCTGATCAGGGCGCTGATCATATCGAAGGAAGCGCGCAGGATCGAAAGCGGGCGTTGCCCTGCCTCGCGATTGGCGTTTTCGAGCTTCTCGTAGAAGGCGGGGCGGTCAAAGCTGGCCATATCGACGCTTTTGGCCTTACCCATAATTTTCAGCTTGATATGGTTGATCAAAAGCTCTCCCGAAAGATTGTTCGTCAGCGAGCTGAGGCGACCGAGCAACCGATTTAAAAAGAGGTACACAAACTGAAAGATCAGAAGAAAGGTGACGTTTTGAAAGCGCCCCGCAAAGCATTCGCGCAAAAATTCACCGATCGGCGGCATCTCTCCCATGGGGGTACCGAGAAGCGCGGCCACCGCGTTGAGAAGATCCTTGGTGATCCAGGCGCCAAGCACCGGCAAAAGACCGTTGGCGAGGCAGAAAAACGCCATCAGATAAAGCAGCCACGGATTTGCCTCGTGAACCAGGCGCACGATGTAAAAGAGGCGCTTGAAAAAGCCGCCCAGCAAGCGATACAGATACCCGGGCCAATCGCGAAGGCGCTTGGGCTTTTCAAGACTGTCTCTGGTTGGTGAGTGGAAGGGAAGAAGATTGAGGGGCATTGGGATCTCCTTTCAGCGTATTATTGAAAAAGACTTCTCGCCCTACGAAGTGAATTTTCGGTTTTTTCGGGGGAAAGCGTGCCGTCGGGATTCATCGAGCTGCATTCGAGCGTAACCGTGCCTTGGTAGCCCGCCGCCTTCAAGCGCGAGGCAAAACCAAAAAGGTCTACGTGCCCTTCCCCAAGGTGTAAAACGCGCAGATTGGCGTAATCGCGATAACCGCCGCCGTAATCGTTTAGGTGTATATGACGGACGCGCGGAATAATAGAAACGTTTATATCGTCAAAAAGAGCGAGGGTTTCGCCGTGGAACTCGGCCATTTTCGTATCGTAGGTGAAGGAAATATCGGGATATTTCGCCAAAAGCTCGCGAAAGCGCGCAAGGGGCGCTTCCTTCGCGCAAATGACGTTTTCCACCGTAAGGATAAGCCCGTAGGCGGAAGCGATCTCGGCAAAGCGGCCGTAGGCCTCGACGTGCCGATCGAAACGGTGGTCGCTTGGAATCCCGTTCCATAGATGCAGAACCGTCCTTTGGGAGCCAAGGCGGCAGGCGTATTCGCAATTTTTCAAAAAGCGGCACTCGGCATCGCGGGCGTTCTCTTCCCCACCAAGCCCGATCAGTTCGCCGATCCTTTTTTCGATATGAAAAACAGGGAAAGAAAGGCCGCTTGCCAAAAAATCGGCAAAGACCGCACGCTCTCTTTCATACCAGGCTTCGTACATCAAAAACTCGTAGGCGTCGGGGGTAAGACGGTCGGCGATGCGCAAAAAAGCTCGGTGATCGCGGTCGTTCACCCGCCCGATAAAGGCGCCGATCGAGCAAAGGATCTCGTTCATCCTATTCCTTGAACCTCCCGTGAGATAAAAGAACCCCTTTGGGGGAAAGTGTGATCAGCCCATAGGTCTTATTCCCATCCGCAGGATGCCCGATACTGCCGGGGTTAAATAGATGCAAGGGGCCGCCCTCCTCTTCCCCGATATAGGTTTCCTGCGGGATATGCGTATGCCCGAAAAGAACGAGGTCGGCACCGTGGCGGCGCCCTGCGGCAATAAGACCTCCAAGACCCGCCTTCGCGGATGCGGTATGACCGTGAAGAAGCAAAAGGCGATACCCTTCTACCGTAAAGACCTCTTCGCTTCGGCGCAAAAGGCCGTAGGGCGAGGTAAAGGAATCGCAATTGCCCATAACGCCGATGAGCGAGGGCATATCGCCGCCGAGCATCAGCCCCTCGGCATCCGAAAGCCCGTCTCCGAGAAAGAGGACATGCTGAACGTCGGGATGCGAGGCGATCACCCGTTTCATTTCATAAAAGCTTCCGTGTGAATCGGAAAATACGAGCAGCTTAACCATAAAACTCCTATCAACGCCGCCTAGCGAAGCATATACTGTTAACAATTCCAATCCGTGAGGTGAAGAAATGCAATTTGACCCAAATATGATGAAGGCCTTTTTGGCACTGGACGACAACACCCTGTGGCAGACCGTACGCACGATTGCCAAAAGCAACGGGATTGATCTACCCGAAGGACAACCGCCCGCCGCTGAGCTGGCAAGGCTACGGCAAACGCTTTCGGGAAAAGGAAGCGCCGACGTAGGAGAGGCGCTTCGCATCGTAAAAGAGGCAAAACGATCGCATGAGTAATGAAGCGCCCGATCTTAGCGGCCTTCTCGGCAATCTTCTTTCCAACCCCGCCATACTGTCAAGCCTTGGGGGGCTTTTAGGCGGGTTAAAACCCCCTCCACCCCCCGTGGGGTGTGATTGTCCAGCGGAAAAACCGTGCAAAGAGGAATACCCCCCGTCTACGCCACCCCCAAAAGGAGATTGCGAATGCGAAGCCAAAGCCTATCCGCCTTTTCCGCCGCCTTACCTTCCCCAAAAGCCGCCTTGCCGAGAAAAGGATCCGCGCCTTTGCCTTCTTTTGGCGCTTCGCCCCTTTCTGTCTTGCAAACGGCAGACGATGCTTGACGGACTGCTTCGCATCTTTGAGGTGCTTGACCTTCTTGACCGAATGAACGGAGGAAACTATGTATAGCCGCAGCTTTTCGGATCGATCACCGAGCGCCGATATCCCCGCCCAATACGCAGGGACAGCCCTAAAAAGAGAGGCACGCGGCGAAAACAATCAAGAGGAGGCTACACACAAAAAGACGATAGAGGAAAGAATAGAGGAAGAAAAGGAAAGGGCTGAAGAAAAGCGAGAAGAAGCGGTCAACGCCGGTCTTTTCAATACGCCTCCCCGTAAGGAACCTCCCTTTTGCGACCCACCGCCACCCCCGCCCCCAAAAAGGGGCGAGGGGGGACTTTTCCCCTCTTTAAAGAGTCTTTTCGGGGATAGCGGCATCGAATCGGAGGATCTGCTTTTACTGGCGATAGCCCTGCTTCTTTTCGGGAAGAATCAAGAAAACGAACTCCTCCCTCTTTCTCTGCTTCTTTTACTGCTTATTAAATGATGTATAGTTTTCTTTACAATACGTATCAGAAAAAGGTGAATTGATCGGTTTCCGATAGATTGTCCAATACGTGGTTCGCCCGAAGCAGCTCAATGATGGTCTTAGAAAGTCCGGCCTTGCGGCGAAGCTCCTCAACCGAATAGATCTCGCCCGTCTCGCGAAGCTCAACGATTTTCGCGGCGGCGGTATCCCCAAGTCCCCCCAGCGAGGAAAAGGGCATCCGGATCGCGCCGTTTTCGGGGAGATACGCCTTGGCGTCGGATTTGTAAAGATCAATGGGAAGGAAGCGGATGCCGCGCAAGAGCGCTTCACGTACCAGAAGCATCGTGGCGTATTGCTCGTGCTCCTTCTGGGTCGCTTCCTTTCCCTTTTGCTCGATCTCGGTAAGCAGGCGGTTGATGGCGGGGATCCCGCCCATAACCGTCTCGGCGTCAAATCCGCCGGGGGCGACCGAAAGATACGCGGCGTAAAATTCCATCGGGTAATAGATCTTATACCAGCCAAGACGAATGGCCGACATCGCATACGCGGCGGCGTGTGCCTTCGGGAACATGTATTTGATCTTTTTACAGGAGTCGATATACCAATCGGGTACGTTATGCTCGCGCATCGCGGCCTCGTATTCGGGCTTTAAGCCCTTTCCTTTACGGACGTCCTCCATGATCTTGAAGGCCATACCGTTTTCAAGCTGATAGCGCACAAGCGTCAGCATAATGCTGTCTCGCGTTCCAACGACCTCGGAAATGGTACAGATGCCGTCCTTGATCAGATCCTGCGCGTTGCCGAGCCATACGTCGGTACCGTGGGTAAGCCCCTCGATCTGCATAAGGTCTGCAAAGTTTTTCGGTTGCGCGTCAACAAGAACCTGCTGAACGAAGCGCGTACCCATTTCGGGAAGCCCTAAGGTACCGATCTCGCTTCCCGCCTCCTCGGGGGTAAGCCCCAAGGGCTCGATTGAGGTGAAGAGACGGTAGACCTCGGGGTCGTTCATCTTAACTTCTAAAACGCTGGTATCGGTATAGCGCTCAAGCATCTTATACTTGGTCGGCATATCGTGTCCGAGCTCGTCCAGCTTCAGGATCGTATCGTGCAGATACGAGAACTGGAAGTGAGTGGTGATGATATCCGAATGAGGGTCGTCCGCCGGGTGCTGAATGGGGGTAAAATCGTATACGTCGTATTCACGGGGGATAACAATGATACCGCCGGGGTGCTGACCCGTGGTACGCTTGATACCGACGCTTTTGGCGACCATCGCGTCGATCTCGGCGCGCGGAAGCGCGATCTTGCGCTCGTCAAGGTATTTCATGATATACCCGTAAGCGGTCTTGTCGGCAAGGGTACCGATGGTACCCGCGCGGTAAACGTTCCCCTCTCCGAACAGTTCTTCGGTATAATGGTGAACCTTACCCTGCACATCGCCCGAGAAATTAAGGTCGATATCGGGAGATTTTTCCCCGTAGAAGCCGAGGAAGGTCTCAAAGGGGATATCCTGCCCGTCCGCGATCAGGGGAGTGCCGCATTCGGGGCAATTGTCATCGGGAAGATCGAAGCCCGAGCCAACGCTTCCATCAGTGAAGAATTTAGAATAGCGGCACTTCGGGCAACGGTAGTGCGGCGGCAGAGGGTTAACCTCGGAAATACCCGCCATGCTGGCAACGAAGGAAGAACCGACCGATCCGCGCGAGCCGACGAGATACCCAAGGCTTTCGCTGTACCAGACCAGCTTTTGGGCGATCATATAAAGCACGGCGAAGCCGTTTTTGATGATAGAGGTAAGCTCTTTATCGAGACGCTCTTTAACCAGCGTCGGCAGCTCTTCCCCGTACCAATCGTGGGCTCTGTCCCAGCAAAGCTTTTGCAGATCCTCCTCTGCCCCCTCCATATTGGGGGTATAGTTCCCCTCGGGAATCGGGCGGATCTTTTCAATGCTGTCGGCAATTCTTTGCGGGTTTTCAATGACCACCTCGCGCGCGGTGGCTTCGCCAAGGTAGGCGAACTCGTCCAGCATCTCGCGCGTGGTACGAAGATAAAGCCCGATGTCGCGGTCGGCATCGGAAAATTTCATGCCCGCCATTAAGATCTTGCGGTAGATCTCGTCCTCTTTATTCAAGAAATGCGCGTCACAGGTCGCAACGACCGGCTTATCGTATTTACGCCCGAGCGCCACGATACGGCGGTTAAGATTGCGAAGCGCATCTTCGTCGGGAACCGTTTTTTCGTCAAGCAGGAAGCGGTTGTTCCCGATCGGCTGGATCTCCAGATAATCGTAATAGCGAACGATCGCCTCGATATCGTCCTCCGAGCGGTTTTCAAGAAGGGCGCGGAAAAGCTCTCCCGCCTCGCACGCCGAGCCGATGATCAGCCCCTCGCGATGACGGTCAAGCACGCTTTTCGGGATACGCGGAAAACGGCGGAAGCAGTTAAGATAGCCGTAGGAGACAAGCTTATAAAGGTTTTTCAGTCCCACCTTGTTCTGCGCATAGATGACCATATGATAGGGCTTTAAGAGCAAGGGATCGGTCTTATCCTGCATAGCGGCCGTCAGCTCGGGGAAGGTACGAACCCCCTCATCAAGCAGCTGCTCGCCCATTTTGATGTAGATCTTTGAGAGCATCTCGGCATCGTCGATCGCGCGATGGTGATTGAAATCGCCAAGCTTATAGTGATCCGCAACCGAATCGAGCGTGTGCTTGCCAAGCTTCGGGTTGAGATAGCGTGAAAGCGATAGGGTGTCAAGATACGGGTTATGAAAGGGATAGCCGCATTCCTCGGCCGCCGCACGGATAAAGCCAACGTCAAAGTTGGCGTTATGGGCGATAAGAAGCGCGTCCCCAATAAAGGCAAGGAAATCCTTTAATACTTCGGAAATCGGCAGAGCGTCCTTGACCATTTCATCCGTAATTCCGGTTTTTTCCACGATGAAGGGCGGAATGGGAACACCCGGATTGACGAAACTTTGGAAGCGGTCGATCACTTCCCCACCGCGAACGCGGACGGCACCGATCTCGGTGATACGGCAGGTGGCAACCGAAAGACCCGTGGTCTCGATATCGAAAACGACCGCCTCGCCCGCGATCTCCCCTTCGTAATTGCCGTAGAGAACCGCGGCGGTATCGTTGACGTAATAGGCCTCCATCCCGTAAAGCACCTTCAGCTCGGGATACTTTTTCTCGGCCTTTAGCATAATTTCGGGGAAGGCTTGTACGGTGCCGTGGTCGGTAATACCGATAGCGGTGTGCCCCCAGCGCTTCGCGGCCTCGACGATCTCGTCGGGGGTCGTAAGGGCATCCATCGTGGACATATTGGTATGCAAATGAAGCTCTACACGCTTTTCGGGCTCATTATCCTCACGGAAAAGGCGCTTGATCTTCACGATATCCGAGGGGTTGCATACCGGCTCGTTATTCATATACTGCTCGATATACATTTTTCCGCGCACGGCCAGAACAGTGCCTTCTTTGATATCCTTGGCAAAGGCCGCCGCCTCGGCGGAGAAGGAACGGCGCAGATAGACCGAGGAGGTCCCGTCGCTGATCCCGATGATCACGGTCACCCGTTCGCCGTTTCGGCTTTCGCGAAGTTCGGTCTTAAAGACCTTACCGAAAAGAAGGACTTGTCCCTCTTTATGCTGAGCCTCGGCGATCGAAATGGGCGAGGTGGGAGAAAAGGGCTTGCCAAGCACGGCAAGGGGCTCGCTGATATCGTAGAGGTAGCCCCCGATCTTCACCATGCCCTCCGAAGGGCTTTCTACCTCATTTCCGTCTCTTGAAAGGCTGTCCGCCTTGGAAAAATCGGGGTTTTGCGAGGGAGAAAGGACGGCGGCACGCGCCTTTTCGGCTTCCTCGGCACGCTTAAGGTTTTCCGCCATGCGGCGGCGATCCTCCTCGGCGGCGCGCTCGGCCCGAATGCGGCTTTTTTCCGCGGCATCGCGCGAAGCGCGGATCTCGATTTTGCGGCGGATGCCGTAACGGTTCAGAAGGATCGCGGAAAGCAGCTTCGGCGTGCCCTCGACCATCGAAAGCCCGCCCGAAAGGAAGGGGATCTCCACGATCAGCGCATCCCCCTCCTCATAGCAGGTGGCCTCATAGAAATAGCCACTGACGACCGCACCGATCTTCGAAGCCTCGGTAAAGATCTCTTCCATGGCGCTAAGCGAAAATTCAGAAGGTGGGTAATGCGGAAAAATACGGAAGGAAAAGGCCCCGCACAAAGCGCAAAGATCATCCTCGATCCGATATAGGAGCTCGGCATCCTGGCGTCTTTCAAAATTTATATTCAGCTCAAGCCGAGGGGGGGTATGCGAGGCAAAGCGCAGCTTCTGTCCGCTTCCCATGGAAAGCACTCGCCGCCTTGCTTCATCGCTCGGCTGATATTTTTCGGCTATAATCCCGTAAACTTGCTGTTCGGTCATTTCTCTTTCCTTTTGATTTCAGCTATTAAGGTCTTAACGATCTCCCCCTCGGGGATCTTACGAAGGATGCGCCCATCTTTGAAAAGCACCGCTTCTTTTTCGCCACCCGCAATACCGATATCGGCTTCCTTGGCTTCCCCGGGGCCGTTTACGACGCACCCCATCAGGGCCACCGTCAAGGGGAGCGACGAAAGCCCCTCTTCTTCTACCGCGCGGCGAAAATCGGCCGTAAGACGCACAAGGTCGATCTTGGTTCGGCCGCAAGTGGGGCAAGAGATCACGCGAAGACGGGGGCGCGTGGATAAGCCGAGCGAATCCAAGATCCTGTATGCCGCTTTTACTTCGCAAAGCGGATCGGCGGTAAGCGAAACCCGTACCGTATCCCCAATCCCCTCGGCCAAAAGCGTACCGATCCCGACGGCGCTCTTAATCAGCCCCTCTTCGGCATCCCCCGCCTCGGTCACCCCGAGGTGCAGGGGGTAGCTTGTCCGTTCGGCAAGCAGTCGGTTCGCCTTGATCATGTTTTCGGTCGAGGAGGCCTTGACCGAGAGAACAATATCGTAAAAATCGACTTCTTCTAACAGCGCGGCGTGAGAAAGCGCGCTTTCGCAAAGCGCCTCGGGTGTAGGACCGTCGTATTTTTTAAGGAGCTCGGCTTCTAAGGAGCCGCTGTTTACCCCGATTCGAATCGGGATATTCTTTAGGCGACAAGCCGAAGCAACCGCCGCAATACGGTCACGGTCCCCGATGTTGCCGGGGTTTATGCGAATTTTATCGGCACCGCTTGCTACCGATTCGATCGCGAGGCGGTAATCGAAATGAATATCGGCGCAAAGGGGAACCGTGACCCCCCCGTCGCGCAAATAGGAGAAAACGCCTGCGGCCTCTTTATCGGGCACCGTCAAGCGGACAAGCCCGCATCCAGCCGCCTCAAGCGCTTTTACCTGGCATAACGTGGCGGAAAAATCGTGCGGATCGGTATTGGTCATGGATTGCACAAGGATCGGCGCCCTTCCCCCGATCGCTACGGGGCCAACGGCGATCCTTTTCGCATCACGGCGCAGGATAGACATACAGGCTTCCTCCCAAAAGTCAATATAAAAACGAAGCTATTTAAACAGTGTGACGATATCCTTTCCCGTCACCAGAAGCATCAGCCCGAGAAGAAGCATCAGCCCCACCGAGTGAATGGCGTTTTCGATACGCTCGGGCACCTTTTTTCTGCTGATCATCTCAAAAAGCACGAAAACGATATGCCCCCCGTCGAGCGCCGGAAGCGGGAAAAGATTGACGACGCCGAGATTTAAGCTGATCACGGCCACAAGGTAAATAAAATTCGAAAAGCCGCTTTCCGCCGCCGTCGTCATAGCCGAAGCGACCCCTACGGGCCCCGATACCGCATCGACACCAAAGCGCCCCGTAATGAGATCGAAAAGCGATTCCCACACCATCCGTACTGTCATTACCGAGCGGTAGAAGGTATGGCGCAGAATCGGAAGCGGCGCCTTGTCGGCGCGCAGATAAAAGTCTCGCCCGCCAAGCAGCTGCCCGCTTTCTTCATAGGTCGGGAAAACGACGTTAGGGAGCGTGATCTCCTTCCCGTCGCGCAAAACCGTAAGCGTGATGGGACGAATGCCGCGGCGCATGATCTCGTAATCCATCTCCGCGCCCACGTGCACCCGCTTTCCGTCGATCGTAAGGATAATATCCCCTTCGCATAGACCGCTGTCGGCACTTGAATAAGTAAAGCCGGTCACATCAGAGGTGGCAAAGGGCCCGACCTCGCAGGAAGCGCGGATGGAGGGCATCGCAGCCACCAAAGCAAAGGTAAGAAGGGCGCCGACCAGAATGTTCACGATCCCACCGGCCGCCATAATGATAAGGCGCTGCCAGGGCTTTTTACGGCAGAGGGCCGAAGGATCGTCGGATTCCTCCTCTTCCCCCAGCATACTGACGTAGCCGCCGATCGGCAGCATACAGATCTTATAGACGGTTCCGGTCTTTTTCGAAGTGTAGGAAAGAAGCATCGGCCCCATTCCGATCGAAAATTCGCGCACCGTAACACCCATGGCGCGCGCGGCAAAGAAATGCCCGCACTCATGCACGAGAACCAGCACGCCAAACGCGAGAACCGCCAAAAAAATATACAGAATTACCATACTTTTCCCTTCGGGTTATTGAGAATTTCATTGGCTACACGGCGCGCCTCACGGTCTGCCGCCAGAATCGCCTCCATGCTTCCGCTTGCAAAGTATTCTTTACAACAGGATAGGGTTTCCTCGACAACATCAGCAATAGTCAAAAAGCCAATGCGTTCCGCAAGGAACCAAGCAACGGCCACCTCGTTGGCCGCGTTGAGGATCGCGGGGGCAGAGCCGCCCACCTCGCACGCCCATCTTGCCAGCGGCAAAAGGCGAAAGCTTTCTTCATCGGGCGTACCGAAATGAAGGCTTCCGAGCCGTGAAAGATCCAGCGGCTCAATGACCGCCTTTTCCCGCTTTGGATAGGAAAGGGCGTATTGCACGCAAGCGCGCATATCGGGAACCGACATCTGCGCAATGACGGCATTATCAATATATTCAACCGCCGAGTGGATTATACTTTCACGCTGGATGACCACCGCAATATCCGAAGGGGCCATATCAAACAAATGCGCCGCCTCGATCAATTCAAGCCCCTTATTCATAAGGGTCGCCGAATCGACGGTGATCTTTTCGCCCATTTTCCAGGTGGGATGCGAAAGCGTTTCCTTCTTCGTGATATGGCGAAGCTCCTCAAGGCTTCTGCCGTAAAAGGGGCCGCCCGAGGCGGTAAGGATCAAGCGTTTGACTTCTTCCTTTTTGCCTGCCTTCAGGCATTGGAAAATGGCGCAATGCTCGCTGTCGACCGGCAAAAGCTCGGCCCCGCTTTCCTTTTGCGCCTCCTTGACCAAATGCCCCGCGACAACGAGCGACTCTTTGTTGGAAAGGGCAAGACGTCCGCCCTTTTTGAGGACGTCCATCGTTGAGCGAAGACCGTCTTTTCCTACGATGCTGTTGACGGTAACGGGAGCTTTCGATTCGGCGATCGCCTCCGAAAGCCCCGCTTCACCCGAAAGGATCCTCGTATCGGTATCGCCGACGCGCACGGCAAGGTCACGGGCCGCCGCCTCGTTTGAAACGGCGCAAAGGCGGGGATGAAATTCACGGATCTGCTCCTCGAGCGCCGAAACCGACTGTCCGGCGGCTAAAAGGTCCACCGCGATCCCGTGCTCCCTTGCGACCGAAAGGGCCTGCCGACCGACCGAGCCGGTCGAGCCGAGCACCGCAAGCGTTTCGGGAAATCCGTCCTCTCTTGTGCTGATCATAGTTTCTCCTTTACAGGGGGAAGCCACTTCCCCGAGGAAGACAGAGGCGAGGTCCTTTGCCCCGCCTGCTGTCAAATAAATAGTTGTAGGCCGCTGCCGGCCAGAGTCAGAATAAGGAATAAAGGGGCGGTCGCCACCACCGAATCAAAACGGTCCAGCACCCCGCCGTGCCCCGGGAAGATCTTTCCGTAATCCTTGATGCCGTATTCACGCTTGATCGCCGAAAGCGAAAGATCGCCGATCTGCGAAACGAGCGAGACGAAGAGGCCGCAAAGGATAAGGGCGAGATAATTGGCACGAAGCGCGCCGCCAGAGGATACGATCGCGCCGTAGCCGACGAAGGCGCCGACGCAGAAAAGGATACCGCCAAGGCTCCCCTCCACCGTCTTTTTGGGGCTGATGATCGGGGAAAGCTTATGCTTGCCGAAAAAGCGCCCGGTAAAATAAGCGAAGGTATCGCTTATCCACGCGCCAAGATACGGAAGCAGGAACCAATAGACCCCGTTTTCGATATACCGCAAAAGCGAAAGGGCCGAAAAGGCCAACGAAAGATACACGACCCCCATAAAAACAGTGGATGCGTTTTTGTAGGAAAAGCGCCCCTCGGTAAACACGCATACGGCAAAAAGGTACACGGCCAAAAGAAAGGCCGCAAGCACAAATGCCGCCAAAAAGCCCTCGCTTCTCCCCGTGAAGAAGAACGCCGCAAAGGGAAAAGCACCGAAAAGAGCGGAAGGAATCAGAACGAAATAGTTTTTATCGAGCGAAAGGCAATGCAAAAGCTCCCCTATCCCCACGATGCAAAGGATCGTCATGGCACACGGGTACACGACGGTATCCGAAAAGAAAAGGATGGGGATAAAGATCGCCAAAAGAACGATAGCGGTTATAATACGCGTTTTCATTTCACACCCCCGAAGCGGCGGGTACGGCGGTAAAACTCCAAGATCGCCGCGTCTACGTCACTTTCCTGCATATCGGGCCAAAGCGTTTTCGTAAAATACAGCTCGGCGTACGAGGCCTGCCACAAAAGGAAGTTCGAAAGGCGTGCCTCCCCCGCCGTGCGGATGATGAGATCGGGGTCGGGCGAATGGGCGGTATAAAGCCCCTTGGCGATATCCTCTTCGCGGATCGGCGTCTTCCCTTCGGCGATCAGCCGATTGACCGCTGTAACGATCTCGGCACGGGCGCCGTAGTTGATGGCAATATTCAGGGTGCATTCGGTGGGGATCTCGGCGGAAAGGCTTTCAAGCTTTTCCATTTTCAACCGGATCTCCTCGGGCAAGGCGCTTTTATCCCCAAGGATCACGTAACGGGCACCGAGCTCGCGGTACTTCGCAAGAAGCGTGTCCATATAGCGGGAGAAAAGCGACATTAGGGCCTCGACCTCCTCACGGGGGCGAGACCAGTTTTCGGTGGAGAAGGCGTAAATGGTAATCGTCTTGATACCGATCTTTTTGCAATAGCGGAAAACACGCTCACAGGCCTTGGCGCCCGCAACATGCCCCGCGGAGCGCGGCAGATGACGCTTGGTTGCCCAGCGGCCGTTCCCATCCATAATAAAGGCGATATGCGAAAGCCGACCGTCTACCGTTACTTCTTCTCTTTTTTCTTTCTTAAAAAGGCCCATCAGATCTCCATAATATCACGCTCTTTGGCGGCGGTGACGTTATCGATCTCCTTAATGTATTTATCGGTCAGGTCCTGCACGGCCTTATCGCCCTGCTTCGCTTCATCCTCGGTCATCTCGTTTGCCTTCTTGGCGGCCTTGATAGCGTCGTTAGCGTCGCGGCGGATGTTGCGGATAGCGACCTTGGCGTCCTCGCCCATCTTCGAGACCTGCTTGCTCATATTGCGACGGGTCTCCTCGGTCATCGGGGGGAAGGTGATGCGGATGGCGCTGCCGTCATTCTGCGGATTCAAGCCGAGGTCGGAGGCAAGGATCGCCTTTTCGATCGCCTTCAGCTGCGACTTATCCCAGGAATTGACAGTAAGGGTACGGGCATCGCTTACCTTGATCTCCGCTACCTGTTGAATGGGGGTAGGCGTGCCGTAATAATCGATGGTGATCTTGGAAAGCACGTCGGGGCTGGCGCGGCCGACACGCAGGGTAGAAAGCGATTTTGCGTAGCTTTCTACGGATTTCTTCATTTTCGCTTCATGCTCTTGGGTGTTGAATTTCATAAAAGTCTCCTTTACCTTGTAATTATTGAGTCACGATCGTGCCGATGGCTTCACCCATCACGGCACGGTAAATGTTTTCAGCGTCGTTAAGCCCGAAGACAAGCGTCGGCAAACGGTTGTCCATACAAAGGGCAGTGGCGGTTGAATCGATCACCTTCAAGTTTTTCGCAAGGATCTCGGAATAGCTGATGCTGTCATAACGCTTGGCATCGGGGCACACCTTGGGGTCGGCGCTGTAGATGCCGTCGATATTCTTGGCCATCAGCATGACATCGGCCCCGATCTCAATGGCACGAAGCGCCCCCGCCGTATCGGTGGAGAAAAACGGCTCTCCGAGCCCGCAAGCAAAGATCACGACACGCCCGGCCTTAAGATGGGCAACGGCGGCATCCCGCGTGTAGTATTCACCGATCTCACGCATTTCAATAGCGCTTTGGATACGGGCATCGATCCCGGCCTCGATAAAGGCATCCTGCAAGGCGATCGAATTGATGGCGGTGGCCAGCATACCCATATAATCGCCGCGGATACGGTCCATATTCCCGCCTTGACGACCGCGCCAGATGTTACCGGCCCCCACGATCACGCCAACCTCGACCCCTTCGTCAAGGCAACGCTTGATAGCGGCGGCGACCTTGGCCACAAAATCGTGGTTTAAGATCCCCTCCCCACCGGCGGCCAGCGCTTCACCGGATAACTTCAAAAGAACCCGTTTAAACTTCGGTTTCATACCCATTCTCTCTTTCATTTCATAGTCGCCTCGCGGCGCTTTTTCGGGAAAGTATAGTATAACGATTATATTATACTATAAATAAGAGGTGAATGCAAGAAAAAAATAACGCGAATTTTCTCATTCTTCATTTTTTTGAGGAGTGAATTGTCAATAGAAGTGCAACACTTTTAAGAAAGGTTTAGCAATTCTAAATTCCAAGAATCCTGAGCAGAAATATAGTTTAAGCATTTGCGGGGTCTGGCGTTAATTAACGCCAGATTCCGCAAAAGTGTTTTTGGGCTAACTCTTGAGAGATTCCGTCCTTTAGGATAGAATTCTCTTAAAAGCCCATTA
>JAZOOS010000026.1:0-74142 GCA_045655185.1 Eubacteriales bacterium | reverse complement strand
GCGCACTCGCTTGGATTTGTGGATGAGCTTGAATACAAACGAACCGCTGACGAGGTGATGAAGGTGCTTGGCGCAATTCAACAAGAGTACGCGAAGAAAGGAGTGAAGGTGTTTGGCAACAACTAAAATTTGGGACGTAAGCGCGCACATCAGTAAGCTGCTCGCTTACGTTGCGAACAAGAACAAAACCACGATTGAGATGGAGAACAAAAACGTTGACGAAGCGGAACGACTTGCCGCCGAGATGCTTGGACTACCACCCGAACATTTCGCAACGGAAGAAAAGAAATTTGTCACGGGAATCAACTGCACACCCGAGAACGCGAACGAGGTGATGCTTACTCTCTTGGAGGACACGGACAGTTCAGACATTCAAGCCTACCACGGCTACCAATCCTTCAAGCCCGGCGAAGTTACTCCCGACGTCGCCCACGCCATTGGTGTTCAGCTTGCCAACGAGCTATGGGGCGAGGTCTTTCCCGTTGTGGTCGCCACCCATATAGATCGCGGACACGTACACAATCATTTCTGTTTCTCGGCAACGGGCTTTTCGGGTAAGAGGTATCACGACTGCAAGGCAACCTACAAGCTGATGCGCGACACCTCGGACAGACTTTGCAGGGAGTATGGTCTATCGGTCATCGAGAAACCGAAGCACCAAGGAGCTAAGCATATAGCAGAGGTTCACGCCGAGAAAAAAGGTATTCCAACCATACGCGATCAGATTCGCGCGGACATTGATGCAGTAGCCAACTACGAGTATATCATCAAATACTTTTACAATCGTATGCGCACCCTCGGATACACCTTTGAACGTCGAGGTCAATATCTCCGCATCAAACCGTATGGCTCTAACAAATTCTTTCGCTTGGACAAGCTCGGCGCGGGATATACCGAGGCTGATATAGAAGCGAGGGTAAGGCGTAATGCACAGACGATGGAATGGAAAAAGATTGAGTATTACAAGCCTACCTTGCAGGAGAAGCCGAAAGGACTTCGCGCGCTCTATCTGCACTACCTCTACCTGCTCGGTGCGATACCGAAGGTTATCCCCAAAAATCCCGAAGCTTATGCCGTCATCAAGGATGATATTCGCCGCGCCCGTATGTACTCGGAGCAAGCCAAGTTTCTCGGCAAGTACGGACTTGAAACGAAGGATGATCTCATTCAGCACGCTCTGAAGGTCGATCCGCAAATCAAAGCGCTCTGCAAGGAACGGCGAACACTTTGGAATAAGATTCGTTGGATGAAGGATCCCGAGCAGGTGCAACCGATACGCGATGAGATCTTTGCGCTGACCGAAAAGATAAAAACGCTCCGCAAGGAGTTTGCGATGTGCAAGGACGTGTATGACCGCAGCGCATCGGTTGAGCGAACCGTAATGCTGATCGAGTTCCCGCAGCTATTGGAGCAAGAAAAACAGAAATCCGCCCCAAAAAAAGACGGACGCAAGGACAGATAAAAGCACGGTCTTGACCGTACAAATTTGCTACCGCCCGCGAAAGCAGTTTTACGGTCTTGACCGAAGAAAAACGGCATTTTCCCGTTTTTAGCACCGCAAAACGTATCCCACACCATAAAGGCGTTTTCTATTGAAAAATCCGCATTTTTCCACGCTTTTGACCGAGCTTTTTTGACTGAAAAACACCTTGCTTCAAAAAACAACCCAAATTAGGAGGACTTTATGATAACAAATAAGAAAAAGAATGAAAAAACAACCGAAATCTATTTTGATGAAACACCCGCGCCCGTAGTAATACGGACACACAACACCGCACTAAAGAAACGGTTGCTTGCCTTTGCCGAGAAGTTCCCGACACTTTGCAGGCTGACCGACGATGACGAGCTTGGATACCTTTCGTTTGAGATTGACAAGAAAAGGTTCGCTTGCCGCATCACCGATCCCTACACCGAGGAACGTAAGGCAATGGCAAGAGCCAAGATGAACGAGATTAACAACAAGGAGGATATTGAATGACAGAAACCAAGAGCAGAGAGAAAATTACAGTAATTGATTTGCCCGTTACCGTGCTCCGTTCCTTTGAGGAGCATCCCTACAAAGTGGTTGACAACGAGGAAATGGCAAGCCTTGTGGATAGCATCTATAACCAAGGCATACTCACGCCCATCACAGTACGACCGTTAACTAACGGCGAGTATGAGATCGTATCGGGACACCGCCGCTTGTTTGCGTGTCAGAAGCTCGGCATCAAAGCAATCCCCACCATCGTCAAGGAGCTTAGCCGCGAGGATGCCATTCTTGAAATGGTGGACTCCAACCTTCACCGTGAGCATATTCTTCCGAGCGAGAAAGCCAAGGCTTACAAGATGAAGATGGACGCGATGAAAAGACAAGGAGAGCGCACTGACCTTACTTTGTCGCCAATGGCAACAAAGTCGGCAATCGATAGTGCGGCAGAGATCGGAAGTGCGGCGGGAGAGAGCCGTGACCAAGTGTTCCGTTATATCCGTCTTAATCTCCTTATTCCCGAATTGCTTGATATGGTGGATGAAGGGCGCATTGCCTTCCGTCCTGCCGTGGAGCTTTCGCATTTACGGGAGCAAGAGCAATACGATTTGCTGACTACGATTGAAAGCGAGGATGCTACACCATCCCTCAGCCAAGCTATTCGTATGAAGCGGCTCAGCCAAGACGGGAAACTCGATATGGACACCATCTTTGATATTATGACCGAGGAAAAGCCGAACCAAAAGGAAACGGTCAAGATACAGAGAGAAAAGCTCGATAAATATTTCGGGCGCGGTGTTCCCGTATCGCAGATAGAAGCCACCATACTGCGCTTGTTGGAGCAAGAACGTATCCGACAGATAAAGAAGCGCAGCGAACGCGAGAGCAGATGAAAGGAGAGTGCCTATGATAAAGAAAATAGAAATGCCCGACGTTCGCGGTGTTATCATCCGTGAACCCATCAATATTGATGAGCCTATCATTTTAGATGACCACATTCCGCATTCAAGACCTTATACGAATGGCAATCGTGATTTGCGCGTTGTTGCTTATCCTACGGCACTCAATTTCACCAAGCGCATCGGCACGGTGGATTATGTTGTCAATACCCATTTTGCCGAAGAAGGCAAAAGCACTCTGCTTTCGCAGTTTCGGGATCTGATACTATCCCAAAAGCTGACCGACGACTTACTATGACAGAATTGCAAGGATACGCCGGGCATTGTATAATAAGGCTACCTTACAGCAATGCTCGGCTTACAGAAAGGAAAAGGTGATTATATGACAAAACAAGCCGAGAATAAAATAACTGCCCTATACTGCCGACTGTCACAAGACGACGGGAGAGATGGCGATAGTAATTCAATCGTGAATCAAAGGGAGATCTTATCCCAATACGCTCGTTCCAATGGTTTTCACAATACACAGTTTTTCGTTGATGACGGTGTTTCGGGTACGACCTTTGACCGTCCCGATTTTCAGCGTATGCAGAGGATGGTTGAAAACGGAGAGATCGATACAATCATTGTAAAAGACCTTAGCCGTTTCGGTCGTAACTATCTTGATGTCGGCAAATACTTGGAGATCAAATATCCCTCGCTCGGTGTTCGCTTCATAGCTATTCAAGAGAACGTTGATACGATGAAGAACATCGGTACGGAAATGATGCCGTTTAACAACATCTTCAACGAGTGGCACGCCGCACAGACGAGCAAGAAAATCCGTGCCGTTTGGAAGGCGAAAGCAGACAAGGGAGAGCGTGTATCGTCGGTAATTCCATACGGATATAAAAAGTCCAAGGATAACCCCAAGCAATGGGTGATTGACGAGGATGCAGCTAAAGTGGTTCGTTATATTTTCGACCTCTGCCTTCAAGGTCTTGGACCGACGAAGATCGGACGTAGATTAGAGAACGAACAAATACTCTCACCAACGGCTTACTTTATATCAGTGGGGCGTAAAACATCTAAAGATGTATCGAAACGCGGTGAATATGCTTGGACAACAAGTAGTATTGAGCATATTTTGGCAAACCGACAGTACACAGGATGCACGGTCAATTTCAAAACTACTCTCGTCAGCTATAAAGTACACAAGACGGTTCACAACCCCGAGGAAGAATGGCAGATCATTCCCAATACGCAAGAAGCTATTATTGACGAGGATACCTTCAATCGCGTTCAAGAATTACGAGAGAACCGTAGAAGGAATACCGCCACGGGCAGAGAAAGTCTGTTTTCGGGACTGCTTTACTGTGCTGATTGCAAATCCAAGCTTTATTTCTGCGCGGCAAAGAGTGTCGATGAAAACCAAGAATTTCACCGATGCTCCGCTTACAAAGAAAATCGCGGTACTTGCTCTATCCACTTCATTCGTGAGGTGGTTTTGAGAGAAACGATGCTTGAGCTTGTAAGGCGTGTGGTTTTGTTCATTCAGCAGTACGAAGCGGTGTTTCTCTATATGTATTCCAAAAAGCACAGCTTAGCCAAGGCAGCCAATATGAAAACGTTAAAGGCAAATATCGAAAAAAGTCAACGAAGAATCGTGGAGCTTGATAAACTTATTGAGCGTATTTATGAGGATAACGTTCTCGGTAAAATTCCCGACGAGAGATTTTCTAAAATGATGGGTAATTATGAAGCGGAGCAAAAGGAACTGATAGCGTTTACGGCAAAGGCTGAAGAAACCTTAAAGGCAGCGGAGCAAGACAAGGTGGATCTTCGCGTTTTTCTTGAAACCATTCGTAAGTGTACCGATATTAAGGAGCTAACTCCCGAAATCGTCAATCGACTCATAAGACGAATTGAAGTTCACAAGAGTGCGAAGGTAGACGGCAGAAAGCGCGTAAAGCTTGATGTTTACTTTACCGCCGTCGGACTGATTGACATTCCCGATGAAAAGGAATTGATAGAATTGATGGAAGAAATCCATAGAACCGCGTAAAAACTAAAAAAGCAAGAATACGGCATATCTCTTGCGAAATATACCGTATTCTTGCAAAACTGTCCTTCCGAACGACGAGCGTCGTCTTGTCGAATTTTTTTATCCAAGCCGCAGGCTTGGTATAGACGCTCGCAGGCTCGCTATTCCGTCGCTCCGCTCCTTACATCACCGCGCGAAGTGCGGGGCATATCATCACGCTTCCGCGTGTATTTTCCCTGCGGCTTGATGAGATACTCGCCCGAAAACGAGTACATCTCGCTTTCGGACGGATGATATCCAATGCTCCGAGCGGAACGGGTATATAGCTTCGCTATGATATCGCGGGCATATAAGGAACGGATATTCTATCATGCTTGCACAGCAAGTATATCTTATGCCCCCTGCCGTATATTTGATTTTATAAGGCTTATAGGAAAAAAGGCGAGATTTTCTCGCCTTTTTTCCTTATACCGTTTATGGATTATCTGGCAAAGCCGAAGCTGATCTCGGTGCCGTTTCCGTCTACCGGAACGCCGGTGACGTTGATCATGCCGTCGGCAACCATACCGACGAGCGTGGCGCTTTCATCGGCAAGGGTGAGGTTGAGCTGAACGCCCATGCCCTTGGTAACCGTGAAGCTGCCTTCTACGGTGTGAACGACTTCGTCATCGACCTTGATCAGGATCTCGAAGGTTCCGTCAGCATCCAGAACGAGCTGAGCGGTTCTGGCAACGCCGTCGGTAGCCTCTTCAGCCGTAAGCGAAGCCGCGAAGGGACCCATGATCGATTCATGATACAGCGTAGCCGAGGTTGCAGCGCCTGCGGTGGGGAAGGAGCCGCTGACCGAAAGAGCGCCGCGGGTGATGGTGATGGGCGTTACTTCGCCGGTAACGGGCGTTACTTCGCCGTTTTCAGGATTGAGGTCATGGGTCTTGGTGAGAACGATCTCGGTAGCGGTGAAGGTAAAGGTGCCCTGTTCGCCGTAAGCGCCGTTGCCCATAGCGCCGGAGCTCATGCACACGTATTGATATCCGCCGAACTTGTCAAGCTTCAAGCCAACCATCGTGTTCATAGCACCCATCGGGCCGGCCATTACGGTCTTCTGCGCTTGATAAATACCCGCAACCTCAGCGGTGGTGGTCTTCTGGGCGGTGCATTCTACACGCGAGGAGGCCATGGCGGAGTGCTGGAAGGCAGCGGTGATCACGCCGTTTTCAAGCGTACCGGCGACGGGATCGACCGTGACAGCCTCAACGCCCGCACCCATGCCCTTATCCATAGTCTTGGGGGTGATGGTGAAGGTGGTGCCGTCGATCGCGAAGGAACCGGTCTCGACCAGCGTGTAGGTGGTACCACCCATCGTGAAGGAGCTGGTGAAGGTGTACTTTCTGCCCGCCGCAAGAACGATGGAGTACTCGTAAAGGGTCGTACCCATCATGCTTTGCTTTTCATAGGTGCCGACGTACTCGCCGAGGACCTCTTCGTTCGCAAGGGTGTAAGCGGTCACGGGATTCTCCGCCTCGCTGGAAGAGACGGTGGCGGCGCCGACGGGAACGGCGGTCGAGAAGACGAGGTTACCGTCTGCTACCGTGAAGGTGGCGGTGATCGGCTCAGTCGTCGTGCCGTGGGAATAAACGAAAACGAAGGTGCCGTTGCTTTCGGTTACAACGCCGTGGCCCTTATCCACCGAGAAATCGCGCTTGGTCGAGATCTTAAAGGTCTCGTCAGCGCCGATACAAACGTACCAAGACATGGCCATGCCAAAGGGCTTGGCGTCAAGCAGGTAGTCGCCGGCGATCGCCGCGATCGCGGGATTGGCAGGCGTCGCGGTGGTGGTTACGGGATCCTCGGTTGTGGTATCGGTGGGATCGGTGGGACCGCAGCTGACGAGCATGCAGGACAAGCACATCAGAACAGTCAAAAGAAGTGCAGCAATTCTTTTCATAATTACCTCCAAAAGTATAGTTTTTTAAAAAGCTTGTGCTTAATCCTTATTATACAGATAACCTTTGCGCTTGTCAAGGGGATTTGCTTTATTAAACAAAAGTTTTTTCGCTTTTGTGGGGTAAAGCGGTTGGAAAGAAAAGAAATATCGATTTTTCGGTTGACATGGGGGCCTTTCGTATGATATAATAGGAAAAAATACGGCCAGAACCGTGTAAGTAAAGGAGACATATTATGAAATCTGCAGAAATCTTTTTTAACTGGGCATTCCGCACCCGCGCCCAAACCGTTATGAACATCTATAACGGCGTGGAAATGAGCAAGGAGAAGGTCTTTTTAAGCTTCTGCTCGCACGACCCGGCCCTCGTTTCCTACGGCCCTGCCGGTCTTAACGCCAGCATCAAGGGCATCGGCTTTATGCCCAAGCCCGAATATTTGGAAGAAACGCTGGAAGCCTACATTGAGCATATCAAGACCTACGATCCCGAGGATAAAGAGTACTCCAAGCGCGGTCTTGGCCTGCTTGTCAAGTACATGTACGGTCCCGAGGCGCAGCACCGCGTAGACTTTAGCTGCATCGGCTCGCTGGAAATGGCGAAGGATCACAGCTACATCAACTACAAGGCTAACCCCCAGGCTACCATCCTCTTCTATCAGCCCCCGATGATCTCCTACGAGCTTCGCGGCCAGATGGAGATCCACGATGAGAACGATACCGGCAAGCGTGAGATCTATCAGCAGTTCATCAACGCGCAGCACGACGTATACCACAGCCCGGATATGAACCGTTGGCTCAGCTATCCCGCTTACGTTTTCCGCATCGAAGAGGTGTACGACAACAGCGCGACGAAGGAAGGCTTCGGCGCCAAGATGCAGTTCCCCCCCATCGGTTAATTGTATAAACGCAAACTGACCGTGGTCTATTCTACGGTCTTTTTGCGTTCTTACCGAATTTTCAAAAAACGGAGTTATTATGCGAAGCTTTAAAAGAATTCTCGCGTTCCTGTGCTTGCTTACGATGCTGGTTCCGCTTTTTTGCAGCTGCGGCGGCGCAAGCAAGGAAAGAATGAACGATACGAGCGACACGCTGTATATCGGGCACGTGGGGACCTCTTTCCCCTCGTCCTACATGCCCTGGCAATCGCGTGACGGTATTGCCCCCACCATTTCCAGCATGATTTACAGCACGCTTTTCCAGCAGGACGATACGACGGGTGAGTTTTTGCCGAACCTTGCCAAGGAATGGTGCTACATCGCGCCCGACGGCACGCCTCTTGTGACCGAAGACGGAAAGGTCGACTATGACGCGCTTGAATACCATTACGGCAGCAAAGGCGCTTATATCCCCGTGAAGGTCACCCTCTACGATAACGCGACCTGGAGTGACGGCACGCCCGTAACGGTAGAGGACGTTTACTTCTCCTTCGACCTGTGCGCCGATAACTCGCGCTCGAACCACGCGGGCGCTTTGGCGTGGGTCGCCGACCTCAACCACGAGTATACGGCGGGCACACGTACGAAAAACGGTCTGTATACCGCCGCCCATAACCCCGGCAACAAGTATACGTTTGCCGAGGGCGAAGAGGATACGGTCATTTACTTACATACCAAAAAGGTACTCGGTGCCATTACCTCGCTCTTTACCACGGTTCTGATCCTGCCCGAGCATCTGTACGCCCCGGTCATCGGCCCCGATATGCCGGTCAACAGCACCGACCCGAGCCCCGAGCTGAAAAGCCTTTATATGAATCCCGTCGGCTGCGGCCCCTTTACCTTAGATACCGCGCACTCGAACGCGCAGGTCATCGTGCTTGACCGCCGCGAGGACTACCACCTTAAAGACGGCGACGACTATCTTTACAAGGTAGACAAGCTGAAATTCATTCTGTATCAAGAGCAGAACGTGGCGATCTTCTCGATCTTAAACGGCTATATCGACGTTTTGGATTCCTCGGTCAACCCAAACTACAGCCCTCTCTTCGAAAAGGAAGAGGATATTGTGACCCTGCGCTCGGGCGGCACCTACGCCGAAACGCTGGTCCTCAACCTCAACCCGACGACCGAGCAAACCACCCCGCTTCGCGCCCTTTTTAAGAATCCGAATTTCCGAAAGGCGATCGCCCTTGCCATCAACCAGGAAAACCTGATAGAAAGCGTACAGGGGGGCGCCGCCACGACCTTTAGCATGGGTCTGGTTTCTTCGTCCCAAACCGAAATCTACAATCCCTTGGCGCACAATATCCTCGGAAACGATTATGCCGCCAGGGTCGCCGAAGCCAACCGCCTGCTTGACGAGATCTGCCCCGAGAAGGACAAGGACGGCTACCGCCTTTACGAGGGGGAGCGCGTTTGCTACGAGATCCTTGGCTCGCCCGGTGAGCAGGATCTGATCAGCTTCTTGCAGGTTCAGCTGCAAAAGATCGGGGTGGAGGTCAAATACGCCCCGAAAGGAAGCACGCCCGAGAACACCTACCTCTATTCGGGTAAATTCGATATGACGCTGCAGGGCGTATCCTTTACCGCCTCGACGGCCGATATCATGATGAATTCGCACTTCGTCAACCTCGGAAAATCCTCGAACTACGGCCGCCTGCAGGATGCGGAAATGAAGGAAAAGATCGACGAGATGAGAACCACCATCAACCGCAACACGAAATACGAGCTTTTGAAGGAGCTTCAGGTAGAGATCGCCGAGCAGTATTATAAGATCCCGCTTTATTGCTCGCAGATCGTATCGGTCGCGCGCAGTGACCGTTATACGGGCTGGATCGCCCCGACGGGCGGCACCTGCTTCAGCACCGAGTCGCTGCAGAACCTTCAAAGAGTTCAGTAAGGGGGCATTATGTCAAAAGGATACGTTTTTCGTCGTATTTTTTATACGATCATCATTTTCTTTGTCGTTCTGACCCTCAATTTCTTTATTCCCCGTATCGGGGTAGACGACCCGGCCGAGCGCTATTATCCGCCCCAGGGCAACATGGACGATGACGCTTACGAGGCGGTCAAGGCCTTAACGCGCAAGCAGTACGGCTTTGACGTTTCGACCGGACAGCAGTACTTAAACTACGTAAACGACCTTTTCCACGGTGACCTCGGGACCTCGTTCAAATCGGGCTCGCCGAAGGTTATCGACCTCATCTTTGAGCGCATTCCGTGGACGCTGGTCCTTTCGGTCAGCACGATGCTGATCGGCGTGCTCTTCGGCGTGCTCTTCGGCGCCTTTGCCGCTTGGCGAAGGGGGCGCTGGCCCGACCTCGTCTTAATGAACGCTTCGACCTTTACGACCGCCCTTCCCGCCTTCTTCATCGCCCTGATCTTTATTCTCTACATGGGCTTTGAATGGGAATGGTTCCCCGCCTATACCGACCCCAACATGGTCGCCGGGTTCGATTGGTCGTGGGAAGCGATCAAGCGGGTGTTCTACAACGCCGCCCTGCCGATCTTCAGTATGTCGATCGGCTCGATCGTCGGTTATGCCCAGTCCACCCGTAACAGCGTGATCGCCGTATCGGGTGAGGACTTTATCCTGACCGCCCGCTCGAAGGGTCTTTCTACAAGCACGGTTCTTTATAAGCACACGCTCCGAAACGCCATTCTGCCGATCGTTACCAACCTCGGTATGAGCATCAGCGGTCTGATTGGCGGCGCCGTCGTTATCGAGCAGATCTTTAACTGGAACGGTATGGGCACGCTTTTCCTTGAGGCGAACAACAGCAACGACTACCCGCTGATGATGGGTATTATGCTCTTCCTTTCGACCTTTGCCCTGGTCGCCAACCTTATCACCGACCTTTGCTACTGTCTCATTGACCCGCGTGCCGCGGCGAAAGGAGGACGCAGATAATGAATAAGATCGTACCTGCACTTAAGTCCTTCTTCGGCAAAGCTTCTTGCTTCTGCAAGAAATTCGCCCATGGGTTCCTTGCCGTTTGCAAGGCGACCCCCTCGGCAATCGTTCGCTTCTTCCGTGCGGTCCCCCCGACGGCGGTTCGCATCGTCAAGGCCACCCCCTCGGCGTTAAAAGCCTTTGGGATCGGCTTCTGGCACCGCTTGAAGGCGGCCGGCATCGGGACCGGGAAATTTATCGTTAAGCTCTGGCGCCGCCCGAAGGGCCGCGTGGGGCTGATCCTGCTTGCGCTGCTCGTCATTATGGCGGTCTTTGCGCCGCTTATCGCGCCCTTTGACCCGTATGACGTTACAGAGCGCAGCGAAAAGGGCCTTTCCCCGAGCTGGGAGCATCCCCTCGGCACCACCATCTCGACGGGGCAGGATATTTTCAGTATGCTGGTCTACGGCTCGCGCGTTTCGCTTTCGATCGGCGTGGTGACCGGTATCCTTACCTGCTTCCTCGGCGCCTTTATGGGGATCCTTTCGGGGTACGTCGGCGGATGGGTCGATACCGCGATCATGCGTGTGGTTGACGTTATGCTGGTTATCCCGACTCTGCCGCTTACCATCGTTCTTACCAACCTTTTCGGTAAGAGCTACGGCATGATCATCTTTATCTTCACCATTTTCGGCTGGCAGGGGCTTTCCCGTGTCATTCGCTCGCAGACGTTGGTTCTCAAAAACAGCAACTACGTCAAGGCGGCCGAGCTTGCGGGGGCTTCCCGTATGCATATTATGATGAAGCATATTCTGCCCGGTGTTTCCAACCTGCTTATTATGTCGACCGCTCTTACGAGCGCCGGCATCATGGTTGCCGAGGCAGGGCTCAGCTTCTTAGGGCTTGGTGACCCCACCGCGATCAGCTGGGGCAAAATGCTTGCCGAGGTACAAAGCGGCGGCGCCATGCTCTTCGGTCACTGGTGGTGGATCATCGCCCCCGGTATCGGTATCTTCCTCGCGGTCTTCGCCTTTATGCGTATCGGCGTGGCGATGGAAGAGGTCTTTAACCCGAAGATGAAGCAAACGAGCAGCGTTTATAAGATCTTTAAGCATCTGAACGGAACCTATATCCAAGAGGTATTCGATTCGATGGACGAAAACAGCGAAGGGGAGGAAGAGTGCCATGGACAACGCGAAGAATGTACTGAAGCTGCGCAATCTTAAGGTCATCTTCCCCAACGAGATGGGCATCATCCGCGCGGTCGAGGGCGTTGACCTCGATATCAACGAGGGCGAGTGCGTCGCGCTCGTCGGTGAATCGGGCTGCGGAAAGAGCATGACCTCTTTGTCGATCATGAAGCTGCTGAGTTCCCCCCCGGCCCTTATCTCGGTTGACGAATTGAAGCTGGAGGGCGAGGAATTAAAGGATCTGCCCGAAAAGAAGATGCAAGCGATCCGCGGAAGCCGTATGTCGATGATCTTCCAGGACGCCATGACCGCCTTAAATCCGGTTATGACGGTCGGTAAGCAGATCGACGAGGTCTTTATCCGCCACCAGAAGCTGACCCGTAAGCAAGCGAAGGAGCATACCATCAAGGCCCTTTCGCTGGTTGGCGTTCCCTCTCCCGAGCAGCGATACCGGGATTTCCCGCACCAGCTTTCGGGCGGTATGCGCCAGCGCGTTCTCATCGCCATGGCCTTTGCCTGCCAGCCGCACTTAATCATCGCGGACGAGCCGACCACGGCGCTTGACGTTACCATTCAAGCGCAGGTGCTTGACGTGCTTTCCGATATGCAGAAGAAGCACGGCACCTCGCTTCTGCTTATCACGCACGACCTTAGCATCGTTGCCAATATGGCCGATCGCATCTACGTTATGTACGCGGGCAAGATCGTTGAATCCTCGCCTGCCTACGACCTCTTTAAGAAGCCCTATCACCCGTATACCGAGGGGCTTTTAGGTGCCATTCCGAAGCTTTCGGACGATCATCACGAGTTTATCCAGATCCCCGATTCGGTTCCGCACCCCATGTTCAAGCCGAAGGGCTGCTATTTCCACCCGCGCTGCCCGTACGCGACCGACGAATGCCGCGAAAAGATGCCCCCGCTTCGTGAGATTGAGCCGGGGCGGCGTGTTCGCTGCCATCATCCGCTGAGAAAGGGGGAGGAAGCATGAACGAGAGTGAAAAGACCGTGACCGCCGGGGTGGCCGAGGAGAAAAAGCCCCTCGTTGAGGTCAAGAACCTTTCGGTACATTTCCCCGTGACCGGCGGCATGCCCTTTGCCAAGAAGAAATCGGTTAAAGCAGTTTCGGATATGACGCTTTCGATCTACCCCGGCGAGACCTACGGTCTTGTCGGTGAATCGGGATGCGGTAAATCGACGCTTGCCAACGCGATGCTCGGCATGGTATCCCCGACGAACGGTACCGTCTATTTCAAGGGAAAAGATCTTTTCGGCGTAAAGAAGGGCGAGTTTAACGAGCTTCGCCGTTCGATGCAGATGGTCTTTCAGGATCCCTATTCGTCGCTCAATCCCCGTTGGGACGTGTCAAGAATCATTGGCGAGCCGATGCGTATTCGCGGCGGCTATACCGAAGAAGAGGTCGAAGCGCGCGTTGTTGAGCTTTTGAAGCTCGTCGGTCTTTCCGAAAGAGACCTGCACCGCCACCCCTCGGATTTCTCGGGCGGTCAGCGCCAGCGTATCGGCATTGCCCGCGCGATCATCTTAAACCCCGACTTTTTGGTATGTGATGAGCCGGTATCGGCGCTGGACGTTTCGGTTCACGCGCAGATCCTTAATCTTCTGATGCGCCTGCAAAAGGAGATCGGGATGACCTATCTTTTCATCTCGCATAACTTAGCGGTCGTTAAAACCGTCTGCACGCATATGACGGTTATGTATCTTGGAAAGATGATGGAAAGCGGCAAGACCGAGCTTATCTACAAGAACCCGCTTCATCCCTATACACAGGCCCTGCTTTCGGCGGTGCTTGACGTGGACGTGGATAACAAGCGCGAGCGCATCCATCTCGAAGGCGATATCCCAAGCCCCATCGATCCCCCGAAGGGCTGCCGCTTCTGCCAGCGTTGCCCGAAGGCGACCGAGAAGTGCTTTACGGTAAAGCCTGAGACGATTGAGGTCGAAGAGGGGCATTACGTTGCCTGCCACCTTGTGAAAAAGGAAGGGTAAGCCATGCAAAAAGAATACAAGCGGGCGTATATCCTCTTTCTTCTCGCCATTCTTTGCACCTTCGGCTTCATCTGCCTTTTGCAGTTCGTCAGCTTTCCGCTTTTCTTCCTCGTGCTTCTTCTGATGCACGGCGGCGTTGTGCTGTTTATCCTCAGCAAAAAGCTGTTTAAAAAAGCGGGGGCGACGACCTTTCCCTACTACAAGCGGGAATATCTCCTTTTGGCCCTTTATCTGCCGATCCTTCTTTATAAGATCCTCGGCAACTTCGGGCTTTATACGGTCAATGTCCCCGTAAAGAGCATCGTCTGCCTTTGTCTGACCGGCGTATGCCTCATCGTAAGCGGGCTGAATGCGTATGCTTTTTATAAGCAATTGACAAAAAAATAAAAACAAAAAGAGCAGAACCGAGTTTCTGCTCTTTTTTCTTATTGCTTATTGGCCTTCTCCCATATCGGGCACCGCGATCTCCCCTTCGGCCTTTTCAAAGGCGCGTATCTCCTGACGTATTAAATAAAGGATCTCTCCGTTGGCCGAACGGCCGTAATATTTCGAAATGTAGTGAAGCTTATAATGAAGAACAGGATCAATCTCAATACCAAGATGCTTATTTCTTTTATCTCTCATAAAATTCTCCACAAAAACTTATTTTAAGTATATTTTAAGATTATTTTGTGGTATAATGTTGTAAGTATACTTAATTTAAGTACACGAAATTGGGGAGGAGATTATGAAAATAGCAATCATTGGGTCAAGAAATTTGCAGATACGTGATTTGTCGCCATGCGTTTTGGCGGGAGATGAGATCGTTTCAGGGGGTGCTTCGGGGATAGATACTTGTGCCGCTTTGTATGCGAAAGAAAAGGGGTTAGCACTTACCGTATTTTTGCCCGAATACAAGAGATACGGTCGGGCAGCGCCGATTAAGCGAAATTATGAGATCGTTGATTATGCCGATAAGATCGTGGCTTTTTGGGACGGCAGTTCAAAAGGGACGCTTTCGGTCATACGCTATGCTGAGCGTATCGGTAAGCCATGCGAGGTGGTTCTTTGCCCGTAGGGGCGATCGCTCGGCCGAAAAAAAGAGCAGAACACACGGTTCTGCTCTTTTTTCTGTTCGTTTAGTTTAGAGTTATGAGGTTCGCTTCGCTCCCCGTTATGAGCTTGCACGGCAAGCGTTATGATATGATTGCCTTTGTAACCTAAAACTTGGCGAAGCCAATCATAACGATACGAAGCATCTCATAACTCATAACTTGCCCGTAAGGGCAATCATAGTTGTAGCGTGAATACTCCGCTTGGAGTATCACGCTACGGTTCTGCTCTTTTTATTTGCTTGGCAAAAAGCCCTCAAGGATCGCTTGGATCTCAAGATAGGTGCAGGATGCGTTGATGGCGGCGCGGGCGGCGGCAACGCGGGAGAGCCCCGCAAGGTAGGTGGCGATCTGCTTACGGCATTCGCGCACGGCGACCGCTTCCCCCTTTTCCTCAACCGAAAGAGAGAGCTGCCATAGGGCGGTTTTTACCCGTTCCTCAATGCTTGGCAGCGGGGCGCTTTTCCCCTCTAAAAGGGCTTTGATCTCGCGGAACAAAAAGGGATTCCCGATGGCGCCGCGCCCAACCATTACGCCGTATACGCCGTAGCTTTCCATGCGGCTTTTGGCGATCTCGGCGCTTGTGATATCCCCGTTTCCGATCAAGGGGGTCGAAACCGCCTCGGCAACCTTACCGATGCTTTCCCAATCGGCTTCCCCTGCGTACATGGCGGCCTTGGTCCTTCCGTGCATAAAGAGAAGGTCGGCGCCCCCCTCTTCGGCGGCCTTGGCCACCTCAACGGCATTTTTTTGCCCCTCGTCCCAGCCCACGCGGAATTTGCACGAAAGCGGCATCTCGGGGGGAAGAGCCGCCCGCATTTCGCGGATAATACCGTAGCAAAGCGCGGGGCTCTTCATCAGCGCGCTCCCCTCGCCGTTCCCCGTGATCTTCGGGACGGGGCAGCCCATATTAACATCAATGCCGGCGGGCAGAATATCGCCGCAATAGCCTTCGGCGATCATAGAAGCCGCCTCGGCCATAATGCTTGGCTCGCTGCCGAAAAGCTGGATAAAGACCGGCCCCTCGTCGGGAAAAAGGCGACCGAGCGCCACCGTCTTCTTATCGCGGTAGACCACCGCCTTGGCGGAGATCATCTCGCTGACGGCGCCTTCCAGCCCCAAGGAGAAGCAAACACGGCGCATCGCCGCATCGCTGTATCCCGCCATCGGTGAGAGCCAAAGGCGCGGAAAATCTTTTTTCTTATTCAATACCGCAACTCCTTTGATACGACGGTGTTCGGGTTATAATGCGACATAAGGCGTACCATTTTCGCGGTCGCCTCAAAGCAAACGGCGATACGCTTACCGTCCTTGCGGTAGGTAAGAAAATACGAATCGGGGCTCTTCACACTGCCGCGCATATCGATAACCTTATCGTAGTTACCGAAGGACAAGCTCCTTGTAAGCGGCGCGATCCGCTCGGTTTCCTTAATGATCACCGAAAAGAGCCTTTTGCGCTTTTTGTTTTTATAAAGCTTTTCAAAAAACAGCTCGCCATGCTCTAAGCGGTATTCGCAGTCGTAAGTAAGAAACCGCATAAAGAAGGGATAAAAGATCAGCCAAGCGACCGGTAGGATCGCAATAACCATCGGCATCGCCAACACCACGGTAAACAAAAGGATATAGCCGACCGAAAAGGCAAGCATACCGAAAAGCACGAGGCGGCGAAGCAAGAGGTTTTTCCCCTCTGCCTTCTTTTCAACGCCGTACTGCGCGCCGTTAAAGCTTTCTTCTTCCATCATGCGCTTCTCCTTGCGAAAAGTTTTCACTTTTCTCTTTTCTTTTGCTTCGATTTATAATATAATAAAGATGGGTTGCGCAAAATCCCATGCGCGACAAGAATATTGTACAAAAAACGCGCGAAAAAGTCAAGCGCAAAAGAAAGTCAAGGAGGGGTCTATGAAAAGAAGCACCGCACTGCCCGAGCTTTTGGCGCCCGCGGGCGGGGTCGAGGCCTTATACGCCGCGGTTGCCGGCGGGGCAGACGCCGTCTATCTCGGCGGTCGCTTTAACGCCCGCGCGTACGCCAAGAATTTTGGCGACGAAGAATTGGCCGCGGCGGTTTCTTACGCGCATCTTTTCGGCGTAAAGGTATACGTCACGCTTAACACCCTCGTTTACGATAAAGAGCTGCCCGAGCTTCTTGCCTACGCCAAAACCGTACGCGACACGGGGGCGGACGCTGTGATCGTAGCCGATCTTGGCGTGATGAAGCTGCTTCAAAAGCATCTGCCCGATCTACCTGTCCACGCATCGACCCAGTCCTTCGTTCATAACCAAGAAACCGCCGATTTTTATTTCGGGCGGGGGGCAACAAGGGTGGTAGCGGCACGTGAAATGTCGCTTTCCGATATCCGTACGCTCGTCGATACGTCGAAAAGCGAGGTCGAGGTCTTTTTGCACGGCGCTTTGTGCGTTTGCCATTCGGGAGAGTGCCTCTTTTCCTCGCTCGTCGGCGGGCGAAGCGGCAACCGCGGTGAGTGCGCCCAGCCCTGCCGCCTGCCCTACAACGGGGGCTATCCCTTAAGCCTTAAGGATCTTTCGCTTGCCGACCACATCCCCTCGCTGATCGCATCGGGGGTTGCGTCCTTAAAGATCGAGGGGCGGATGAAATCCCCCTCGTACGTATACGGCGTGACCTCGATCTACCGCCGCCTTCTTGACGAGGGGCGCGCGGCGAATGCGGAAGAAAAAAAGAGGCTTGCCGACCTATTTTCCCGCGGTGGGTTTACCGACGGATATTATACAGGCAACCTTCGCCAAAGAATGACCGGTACGCGCAGCGAGGCGGATAAGGAAAGAAGCCGCGCGACAGAAAACGAGACCCCCTTTCTTCCCGCCCGCCTTTCGGTTGAGGGAAAAGCCGTGATCCAAAAGGACAAGCCCGCCACGCTTACGCTTCTCAAAGGCGGGAAAAGCGTGACCGTTACGGGGGATACCCCGCTCTTGGCCACCGGCGCGCCGCTGACCGAGGAAACGGTTAAAAAGCAGCTTTGCAAAATGGGGGGAAGCTTCCTTTCTCTTGCCGAAGCCGACCTTTCGCTCACGCTTGAAGATGGGCTGTTTCTGCCGATGGGGGCGCTGAACGCCCTACGCCGCCGCGCGGTCGAGGCCTTTTGCGACGCGAAACGACCGACGCAAAAGGAGCCGCTTTATGAAAAAACGCCTCTTGTAAAAGAGGGTGAGCTGCCCCGCCGAACGGCGCTTTGCCACCGCCCGCAGCAAATCAAGGCAATAAGGGTCTCGGGGCTTTTTGACGCGATCTTCTACCCGCTTCTTACCGAGGGATTTGATGCCCTTCCCACACCGCAAGGGGTCGCCCTGCCGCCCGTCTTTATGCCGAGCGAGCTTGACTTAGTAAAGGAAGCTTTACAAGAAGCGAAAAATAGAGGGGTGAAATACGCCCTTTGCCCGCAAATGGGGGCGATCAGCCTTGCCAAGGAGGCGGGGCTTATCCCGATCGGCGATTTTCGCCTGAATATCACCAACCGCGAAAGCCTTGCCGAGGTGAGGGCGGCGGGGGCGCAGGATGCGATCCTCTCGCCCGAGATGGGGCTTGGCGCGATCGGCGCGATGAACGCAGGGCGGGTCCTGACCTACGGGCGCATCCCCTTAATGGTGACCGAGCGCTGCTTTATCCGTGAAAACGGCGGGTGCCAAACATGCAACGAAGCAACGCTTACCGACCGCCGCCGCGTGGATTTTCCCATGATGCGGGTCTATCCCCACCGCAACTATATCCTTAACAGCGTTCCCACCTATATGGGCGACAAGCCCGAGGCGCTTTTATCGGCGGGGATTCTATACGAGCATTATTTATTTACGATTGAAAACGAAAGAGAGTGCGAGGCGGTTCTGACGGCGGCCAAGCGGGGCTTACCCCTTCCCGGCGCCGTACGCCGCATCGGAAAATAAGATGAGCTTTTTAAAAGAGCAAGACCGTGCCCCCTACGCCTTTTCGGCGGGTGAGCGACCGATCCTTTTGGCCTCGGCTTCGCCCCGCCGCCGCGAGCTGTGCCTTGAAATGGGGCTATCCTTTTCGGTGTGCCCCACCGATATTGACGAAAGCCTTTCTGCCGCCGTTCCCCCTTGTGAGGGGGCGCTTACGATCGCAAGAAGAAAGGCCGAGGCGGGGCGCGCCCTTCTGCCCCCCAACGGCGTTTTGATCGCCGCCGATACGGTGGTGGATCTTCTGGGGGTGGCGCTTGGCAAGCCGAAGGATGAAGAAGACGCGCTTGCGATGCTTCTTTCACTTTCGGGCAAGACGCATTTCGTGCACACGGGGGTCGCGGTGCTTTGCGGCGACCGCCTTTTGAGCGCCACCGATACCACCGCCGTTACCTTCCGCGCCTTTTGTCGGGAAGAAGCGCTTGCGTACGTAAAGACCGGCGAGCCGATGGATAAAGCGGGCGCCTATGGCATCCAAGGCCTTGGCGGCGCACTGGTTCTTTCGATCGAGGGGGCGTACGATAACGTCGTGGGGCTTCCCACCCGCCTGTTAGATAAGCTTTTATGCGAGGTTACAAATGGCTAATGCCAAGAAAAAAAGAGTTTCGCCCGAGAAAAAGGCGAAGATGAAGCGCCTGTTTGCGCTTCTTGAAGAATTATACCCCGAGGCGGTCTGCGCGCTGCGGTACGAGGGCGACCCCTACCGCCTTTTGGTGATGGGGCGGCTTTCCGCCCAATGCACCGACGCGCGCGTGAATATCGTGGCGGGGCCGCTTTTTCGGCGCTATCCCACCGCCGCCGATATGGCATCGGCCGAGCAAGAAGAGCTCGAGGGCTATATCCGCTCATGCGGGCTTTACCGCGCCAAGGCGAAGGATCTTATCGGCGCTTGCCAAATGCTTTGCACGCGCTTTGGGGGTATCCTTCCCCAAGAGATGGACGAGCTGCTTCTTTTGCCGGGGGTCGGACGTAAGATCGCCAATCTTTTACGGGGGGATCTGTTCGGTCTCCCTGCCGTCGTTGCCGATACGCACTGTATTCGCCTTTCGTCGCGCCTCGGCTTTACGCCGAAGGGCTGCCGCGACCCGCTTTTGACCGAAAGAACCCTGACGCCGCTTTTAGAGGGGATGAATTCTTCTGATTTTTGCCACCGCCTGGTCTTCTTCGGGCGGGAGGTATGCACCGCGAAAAATCCTGCCTGTCACACCTGCCCCGTTAAGGAAGCGGGCTTATGCCAAGGCGGGGAGAAAGGAAAAGCCTGATGGAAAAGCCAACCGTTTCCCTGCCGATCTTAGTTGAGGGAAAATATGACAAGGTCAAGCTGGACAGCCTTATTTCGGGGCAGGTCATTCCGCTTGGCGGCTTTTCGCTTTTCAACCGAGGGGATCGCATCGCTTTTTTGCGAAAGATCGCCGAGGGGGGCGGGGTGATCGTTCTGACCGACAGCGACGGCGGCGGCCGCCAGATCCGATCCTTTCTATCCGAATGCTTGCCGAAGGAAAAGGTGTTTCATCTGTATATCCCCGCGGTACCGGGGAAGGAAAAGCGCAAAAGAGTGGCGGGAAAAGCCGGGCTCCTCGGGGTCGAGGGCACCGATAACGAAACCCTGCTTTCGTTGCTTCGCCCGTTCTTTGGCGAGGGAAAAAGGGGGAATGGTCTTTCGCTTACCAAGGCCGATCTTTACGGCGACGGGCTGTTGGGGGGCGAGGGAAGCGCCCTTTTGCGCGAAGCACTTTGCCGTGCGCTTTCCCTGCCGCCCGACCTTTCGCCGAACGCCCTGCTTGGCGCCCTGAACCTCGTTTACAGCGAGGAGGAATACCGCGCGGCGCTTTCGTCAATCCGAGAGGAGAAGCGTGATGATTGAAAAGTTTCTTTTACGAATGAAAGATATTTTAGGGGAAGAATACAGCGATTTTTGCGAAACGATGAATTCCCCCGCGCGCCACGCCTTGCGGGTGAACCAACAAAAGATCTCCCCCGATAGGCTGCTTTCGCTTCTCCCCTTTGCGCCAAAAAAGCTCCCCTTTGCCGACGGGGGCTACCTCATTCCCGAGGGGGCGAGGGCGGGAAATCTGCCGCACCACCACGCGGGGATGTATTATATGCAGGACCCATCCGCCATGGCGGCGATCGAAGCGGTGACGGTAGAGGAAGGGATACGCGCGCTTGATCTTTGCGCCTCCCCCGGCGGAAAAAGCGGGCAGCTGGCCGAAAAGATCGGCGCGGGCGGCCTGCTTGTTTCCAACGAATACGTACGCTCACGCGCCTTGACCCTGCTCGGCAACGTTGAGCGGCTTGGGCTTTGCAACACGGTGGTGATGAACGAGGGGCCCGAAGCGATTGCTTCGCTTTTCGACCGCTTTTTCGATCTTACGGTGGTAGACGCCCCCTGCTCGGGCGAGGGCATGTTCCGAAAATATCCCGAGGCAAAGAGCGAATGGAGCCCCGAGAACGTTACCCTTTGCGCCGAACGGCAGAGGATGATCCTTTCTTACGCCGCAAAGACCGTAGCGGAGGGCGGGCAGCTTTTGTATTCGACCTGCACCTTTGCGCCCGAAGAAAACGAAGAGAACGTTCTGTGGTTTTTGGCGACCCACCCCGATTTTGTTTTAATTCCCGTAAAAGAGGCGGTTTCGGCGGTCACCGCCCCCGGGCTTTCGCTTTCAGACGAGGTCGATCTTTCGCTCTGCCGCCGCTTTTATCCGCACAAAAGCCCCGGCGAAGGGCAGTTTATCGCCCTCTTTCGCCGCACGGCGGGTGGGGTGGGCGGTCTTCTCTATAAAGACGCGCGCCGAGCCGTCGCAAAGAAGGACGAGGCCGAGATCCAAAAAGCGCTTTCCGAGATGCTGCCGATCGACAAGGTGGGCGAGCTTGCCTCCCTCGGGGAAGAGATCCTTTCCCCCGCGGCGATCGCGCTGCCACCGCGCGGCGTGGTACGAAGCGGCGTGTGCCTCGGCAATCTGCGCGGGCGCGTCTTTTTGCCGCACCACCACCTCTTTTCCGCCCTCGGCTCTTGCTTTTACCGTAAGTCGGATCTTTCGTGGGAAAGCCCCGAGATGACCGCTTACCTGCGTGGCGAAACCGTCCCGACCGAGCTTGCCCGCGGGTATGCCGCCCTTCTTTGCTGCGGCGTGCCGCTGGGCGGGGTGAAGGTCAGCGACGGGGTCGCCAAAAACCACTACCCGAAAGGATTGCGAATCAAATAAAAAAGCGACTACCGTCGCTTTTTTATTTTTTCCTCGGTCGCTTGTTTTTTCGGGACAACAGTGATACAATAATAGTAAAGAGAAATTCTGTATAAAAGAGGAGAAGGAGGAAAAAATGGAGCTGAGAAGACAACGGCGCGCGCTTTCGCTTCTGTACCGCGTTTTCGTGCGCGGAAGCACCGATGGCACGCAGATCCCCTACACACCGCAAAAGCTGCGCATCGCTAAGCGAGCCGAGGCCCCCTCGGTACGTGTTCGCCCCGAGGAAATAGGGCTCTCTTCCTCGTATTTGCGCGATTTTTTAGAGGCCTTGGAAAGTGACCGCGGCATTGCGCTTCATACGCTTTCGATCAGCCGATGGGGAAAGCCCTTTCTGGCGGTAGCCGCCCCCGGATACGATCTTTCCGTACGGCATCTGACCCATTCGGTCTGCAAAACGGTTACGGGGCTTGCCGTCGGGCTTTTGCTCGACGAGGGGAAGCTTTCGCTTGACACCCCGCTTTATACGCTCTTTCCCGACAAGCTCTCTCCGCTTTACGGCGGCAAAAGCCGGCTGATCACGATTCGCCACCTGCTCTCGATGTCAAGCGGCGTGCCTTTTGCCGAGACAGGCTCGGTCACGAGCGAGGATTGGATCCGCTCCTTCTTCGACGCGGTCCCCACCTTTACCCCCGGCACGGGCTTTGCCTACAACAGCATGAATTCCTATATGCTTTCGGCGGTGATCGAACGCATCACGAAGCAATCGCTTCCCGATTATCTGCGCCCCCGCCTTTTTGAGCCCCTGGGGATCGACGATATCGTTTGGGAAAGATGCCCCCGCGGCATCACCAAGGGTGGCTGGGGGCTTTACCTTGCCCCCGGGGATATGCTCAAGCTTGGAGAATTGATCCTTTCGCGCGGAATGTATAAGGGCCGCCGCCTGATCCCCGCAAAATGGATCGACGAGATGTGCCGCCCGCATAAGGCGACCCCCGAAAAGCTGGGTCCTTACAGCTACGGCTATCAGATCTGGGTGGCCGAGGACGGCAAAAGCCTGCTTTGCAACGGGATGCTGGGGCAAAACATCTGGATCTGCCCCGAAAACGGCATCGTTCTTTGCTGCAACGCCGGGAACTGCGAGCTGTACCAGCAGGGAAATCTGCTTCCCCTCGTTCGCGAGTATTTCTCTCGCCCCTTCCCCCCGTCGCTGAAAAAGGATCGGCGGGGCTACCGTCGCCTAAGAAGGGTCGCGGAAAGCTTTTTTGCCACCCGCACCTTCACCAAGCCCTATCACGCCCCTCACCACGAATGGCACGGGCGGGGCTTCCCCAAGCTCCTTTCCACCCTGCCGAATACCACCTTCGTCGCCGCCCCCAACAACTTCGGGCTTCTGCCGGTTTTCGTCATGCTGATGCAAAACAGCTTAAACCAAGGGATCCACTCGATCCATATGGGCGTGTTTGACAAAAAGCTTTACGCCTATATCAAAGAGGGGAACGAAAGCTATCGCATCGGCATCGGCTTTTCGGACTTTGTCGAAAACGTGGTGACGGTTCGGGGCGAAAGCTACCTTTTGCGAGCGCGCGGGGAATTCTGCGACGATACCGACGGCTTTCCCGTCTTTAAAATGGAATTTATCTTTCCCGAGCTGCCCTGCGCCCGCCGCATCAAGCTTTATTACGCCGAAAAAGAGCCCTTTATGGTGCTTTCCGAGCAACCGGGACAAGGGATCCTCGATGGGATCCTCGATAATCTTTCGGTGACGATGAAGCGCGGCGATTTCTGGGCGGATCTGCTTCGTTCTCGCATGGAAAAGGAATGGCTCGCGTACCGCATCCGCATGAGCTTTGAGCAAAAGCTGAAGCTGGGCAGAGGCAAGCGCCCCTCCCTTCCCAATCCCGTTTCGATAGAGGAAATGGAAGAGGGGTTTGAGACCGCCTTCCGCGAATCCTTCGGGGAAGAAAAGACCAAAAAGGCCGCCCCCAAGAGAAAAGGGGGCGTAAAGGAAAGCGCCGCCCGCCCCCAAAGGGGGAAAAACCCCTCGGCAGAGGCTTCTTTGGCGATTGCCAAGACAAAGGCCAAGTCGCCCGCGAAAAAAGCGTCGCCCAAAACCGCGGCGCCTACCGCCAAAAAGACGGCCGCGCCCCAAAAAGCCCCCGCCAAAAAGACAACCGACAAAGCCCCGTAAAAGGGGTGGCGCGATGCTTTCCAAATAAAAAAGCAAGGAGAAAACTATGGATTGGCAAGCTCTGTTAACCACCGTCATCAACTGGGCAACCACCGCGGGAATCAAGCTTCTCGTGGCGCTCATTCTTCTCTTCATCTCGTTTAAGCTCATCAATTTCCTCGCACGGCGGATCGAAAAGGCGGCCGAAAGGAAGCACGCCGACAAAACCGTCAGCCATACGGTATCCTACACCATACGGATCGGGTTGAAGATCGTTGTCGCCGTTTGCCTCGTCGGCTACGTCGGCATTGATACGGGTGGGCTTACCGCCCTTATTGCTTCGCTGGGCGTTGGGCTCGGCCTTGCCGTAAACGGCGCGCTTTCAAATCTTGCGGGCGGCGTTCTTATTCTGCTTACCCGCCCCTTCCGCATCGACGATTATATCGAAGCGCAAGGCTTCGGGGGTACGGTGGAAGAGATCCATATCACCAACACCAAGCTGCGCACGCCCGACAACAAGATCATCTATATCCCGAACGGATCGCTTTCTTCGGGCACTATCGTAAATTATTCTTTGCAAAAGACCCGCCGTGTGGAAGCCGTCTTTTCGATCGCCTACGACACCGATCTTGAAAAGGCGAAGGGGATCGCCTCGGCGGTATGCCAAGAGCACCCTCTCGTCTTGAAGGACCCCGCCCCCTTTGTCCGCCTTGGCGAGCTTGGCGAACATTCGATCAAGCTGACGGTGCGCGTCTTCGTGGAAAGCGCCGACTACTGGACCGTGCATTTCGACCTTTTGGAAACCGTGAAGCGCCGCTTTGACGAAGCGGGCGTCAAGATCCCCTATCACCAGCTCGACGTGCATATCCAAAACAAGTAAATTAAAAAAAGAAAAAGAGATGCAATCGCATCTCTTTTCTTTTTGCGGCTTTTCCACCGCGAAACAAGCCTTCGAAAAAAGTTTTTTCGAGCTATTCGTCGTCCTTTTTGAACAGATGATCGGTTAAACAAAGCGCAATTACAAAAAGAACCGGGGCAAAGCAAACGAGCCGAAAATAAATTTCTTTCACTTCTTCGGAAACAAGAAGCACGATGCACCACCGAAAATAGGCAAAACCCCCACCAATCGCCCCTATCAAAGCAAGCAACCTTGCCAAGCGCGTATCCCCAAGCACCGCTTTTATAAAAGCCCAAAGGAGAGTTCCTACCGCAAATCCGTCAAACAAAATTACACATAAATAAATTTCCATTCGTTTTCCTCTCCCAAAAACAAATTATATACCGACAGTCTACTGCAATTTGCGGTAAATGTCAATACTGCATTTTGCGGTTTGTTATAATTTTTTAAAACGAGAAGGGGGATGACGCGATGGTTTATAAACGGATACGGGATCTGCGCGAGGACAAGGATCTGACGCAAAAGGACATAGCACGCGCCCTCAATTGCTCGCAGCAGGTTTACAGCAATTACGAGCTGGGGCAACGGGATATTCCCACTGATATTCTGATCAAGCTTTCGGCCTTTCACGGGGTTTCGGTCGATTATCTTCTGGAGATCAGCGACGATCCGGCCATACAAAAATAAGCGCTCAACCAATGATTTGAAAAAGAACACAAAAGGTGTAGCCATTCGCGGCTACACCTTTTTTTACTTGCGAGTAGGTTTTACATTCACGTCGGGATCTATGTTTCCTTCGATTGCCCCGTTTGCTTCTTCAAACGCTTTGATGTTTTCCCGGATCAAAACAAGAACGTGACTGTTCACGCTTCTGCCCTCGTAATCCGCAACGTAAGCGATTTTATTTAACATTTCTTCCTCAATCCGTATCGAAACACTCTTAATAGCCATAAAATCACCCCAAAATAAACATATTATGTATTCATTTTAGCGAAAATATGTGTTATAATGTTTCAAATGAATATACTGTATATCTATAATATTTTGCGGTGATGCTATGGAAGAACGAAAAAGATATTCTTGTTGCTTTTTTGGACACAGGAAGATAAATGAAACGCCCAAGCTGCTTGCAAGGCTTACAAGAGAGGTCGAGTTTTTGATAACAGAAAAATCAGTGAGCGTTTTTTATTTCGGCAGCAGAAGCGAATTTGATGACTTATGCCATAAAACCGTTACAAAGCTGAAAGAAAAATATCCCCACATAAAGCGTATTTACGTAAGGTCGGCGTTTCAACGTATCCCCGATTGGTATAAAGTCAGTTTACTTAAACATTATGAAGATACTTACTTCCCCGAACATATGGAAAACGCAGGCAAAGCTTCCTACGTAGAGCGCAATCGGGAAATGATAAACAAATCGGATTTTTGCGTTGTGTACTTCGATGAAAATTATGTTCCGCCAAAAAGAAAAAGCAGCAGGCGTGATTTAACAGACTATCAGCCAAAAAGCGGAACTGCCGTTGCCTACAACTATGCACAGAAGAAGAAAAAGAAAATTATAAATCTAATAGGACAAGAAGCGTTGTAAACCAAAAAAGCAAAGAGCCGCAGAAAATCTGCGGCTCTTTCTTTATTTCGGTTTTATGGGGATAGCTGCACGGGGCAAGGTATCTTAGCGTCTTTTCCAGGTCGTGGGGGAAAAGAGGATCAGCATTGGGAAGATCTCAAGACGCCCGACCAGCATCAGAAAGCTGAGCAAAAGCTTGGATAAGACCGAAAAGCCCGCAAAATTCCCCGCAGGACCGATGGCGCCAAGCCCCGGCCCCACGTTGCTGAGCGAGGTAAGGGCGGCGGTGAAGCTGACTTCAAGGCTGCCGAAGGGGTCAAGCGAAAGCAAGACCGTACCGAAGACGAGAAGCAAGAGGTAAACGGTTAAATAACCGGACGTGGCGCGCACGGTCTCTTCACGCAAGACCTCGCCGTCCAGCCGCGTCAGATTGACCGAGCGGGGGCGAAGCACGTGCCGTATCTCACGAATCGCGCTTTTAAAGAGAATGATCACGCGCGAGATCTTCATACCGCCCGACGTAGAGCCCGCCATCGCGCCGACGACGGTCAAAAGGACCAGGATCGCCTTGGAAAGCGCCGGCCAGAGCGCGTCGTAATCCAGCGTGGCGAAGCCGGTGGTCGAGGAAATACTCGTCACCTGGAAGAAGGCGGCGCGCACACATTCCGAAAAGCTTTCGGAAAGAGAAAGGGTATTGACGGTGATAAGAACCGTCGCGCCGAAAACGAGCAGAAGATAGACCCTTAGCTCCTCGCTCTTGAAGAAATCGCGAAAGCGACCGATAAGGATAAAGAAATAAAGGCTGAAATTGATGCCAAAAAACAGCATAAAGGTGGCGATCACCCATTCGGCCGCGGGGTTTTGGTAGCCGCCGATCGAAGCGTTCAAGACCGAAAAGCCGCCCGTACCCGCCGTTGCGAGCGCGTTGACGGCCGCATCGTAAAAGGGCATCCCGCAAAGAAGAAGGGCGAGCATCTCAACAACCGTCAAGGCGACGTAGATGCCGTACAGGATCAAGGCAGTCTGTCTTGCCTTGGGAACAAGCTTTCCCTTTTGCGGCCCCGGCACCTCGGCGCGCAGAAGGACCATAGAGCGGCGATTGTCATTCGGGAAGAGGGCAAGCACCAGCACCAAGACCCCCATGCCGCCGACCCAGTGCGTAAAGCTGCGCCAGAAGAGGATCCCCTTCGGCAGCCCTTCGATCGCGGTAAGGATTGAGGAGCCCGTCGTGGTAAAGCCCGATACGGTTTCAAAAAGCGCGTCAACATACGAGGGGATCGCCCCCGAGAGAACGAAGGGAAGCGCCCCGAAAAGCGACAAAAGGATCCAGCCGCCCGCCACCATAACGAACCCGTCCTTGGCGTAGATGCGGTGATCCTTGGGCTTTTGCAAAACAAGAGCGACGCCGACAAGAAGAACGATCCCCATCGTATAAAGGAAGGGCAAGGGGGATTCGTGATACACGATCGATACCAGCATGGGAAGCGAAAGCAGCGCCCCTTCCAGCAAAAGCAAAAGCCCCAAGAGGTATCCAAGCATTCGGTAATTCATTATTTTACGATATCTCCGATATTTTTCAGCTGTCCGCCAAGCGAAACGACAAGCACCGTGTCGCCGCTTCTGATCACGTCATCGCCCTTGGGGATCACGATGTCGTTTTCGTGCATGATGCAAGCGATAAGAATGCCCTCTCTTGCGCGAAGCTCCTTCAACGGCACGCCCGTGACGTCCTCGATCTCCTCCTTCACGAGGAATTCGGTTACCTCAACGCTTCCGTCAAACAGCTTATAAAGCGATTCGATCTCCGAATCCCTCTCGCCGTTGATCGAGCGGACGTAGCGCACAAGGCTCGCCGCCGTCGAAAGCTTCGGGGAAATGACGCCCTCCAGCCCCGCGCTCTTAAAGAAGTCGATGTAGGAAATCGTTCTGATCAGGGTAACGATCTTCGGTACCTCGCGGGTCTTGGCGTAAAGCGAAATGATGGCGTTTTCCTCGTCTATATCCGAAAGGGCGAGGAAGGCGTCGGCCGACTCAATGCCCTCTTCCAAAAGCGTTTCTTGCTTGGTGAAGTTATCGCATACCACCGTGCAGGCGGGAAAATGCTCGGCAAAAAGATGACAGAGCTCTTTATCCTTTTCGATCACCGTGGTGTCGATCTTGCTCTTTTGCAAGAGCTCGCACAGATAATAGGCAACGCGCCCGCCCCCCGCGATCAGCACGCGGCGCACGGGGTTCTTGTAAAGGCCGATCGCGCGGAAAAAGGCGGCGATCTCGGTTTCGGGGGCGGTCACGCTGACAAGATCCCCCTCCCGCAAAATGAAATTACCCGAGGGGATATAGGGAACCCCGTCGCGCATAACGGCGCAGACGAGGAAGTGCAGGTTCATTTCGTTACGCAGATCGTACAGCGATTTGCCGACGAGCGGACATTCCTCGCTAAGCGAAAATTCGGCTACCTCGACCCTGCCGCGGCAGAAGGTATCGATCTTGGCGGCGGCGGGAAAGCGAAGCGTGCGGTAGATCTCGCGCGCCGCGGCCAACTCGGGGTTGATGGTGAAGGAAAGGCTTCTTTCCTTGCGCATCATCTGAACCAGCTCTCCGTAAGCGGGATTCCGTACCCGCGCCACGGTATGGTGCGCGCCGAGCCGACGCGCCGCCATGCAGGAAAGAATGTTGATCTCGTCCTCTGCCGTGATGGCGATAAGAAGATCCGCCCGCTCGGCCCCCGCGCGGCGAAGCACCGAGACGTCGGCCCCGTTCCCCGCGACCCCGAATACGTCGCAAACGTTTGATACCTCGGAAAGCAGCGAAGCGTCCTTGTCTACGAGGGTAACGCTGTGCCCCTCCTCGGAAAGCTGGGTGCAAACAGCCGAGCCGACGGTTCCCCCGCCGATAATAACGATATTCATATCCATTCCCCCTTTTCGGGATTTATCTTTCTTTATATTATTTTTTAAAGTATAGCACATTCTTTTTAAAAATACAAGAAAAAGTTAGCGCGCCCGCGCGAATCTCCCCCTTCCTTTCCCCAACAATCGTAGTATTGTGCTTATTTTTAATCTTTTTGTGCTTGCCTTTTCGTCTTTCTTTATGCTATACTGTATCCGAAAAAGAAACGAGGAGAAACGCTATGAGACCGGTCTTTGACAGCCATTTTCATTTTACCTGTGAGGTCCCTCTTCACGAATCGGTACGCATTCTTAACGCGGTGTGCGAGGAATGCAATGTACGGGAGCTTGCACTGCTTTCCCTGCCGACCCACGGACTTTCAATGGACCCCATTCAAAACGCGCAGGCCTTGGGGCACAAGAAGCTGCTTGCCCCCCGCGCCTTCGCCCTCGCCGGCCCCGAGCATGATAAGACGCTTTCGGACGAAGAGCAGGCCGCCGATTTCGTTCGCCAGGCCAAGCTTTATCGGGCGGCGGGCTTTGACGGGCTGAAAATGTTAGAGGGAAAGCCCTCGGTCTACCGCATGATCGGCAAAGAGATCGACGATCCCGTATTCGACCCGCTTTACAGCTACTGTGAGGAAACGAATTTCCCGATCGTGATGCACGTCGGCGATCCCGAAGAATTCTGGGATCTTACCCGTATCGATAAATACGCCTTAGAGCATGGGTGGTTCTGCGACGAAAGCGTGCCGACCTTCGACGACTTACAGAATTCGATCTTCCATCTCCTTGACAAGCATCCAGATCTTACGCTGATCATCGCGCACTGGGGCTTTTTCAGCTACCACCGCGAGCGTGCTGAAAAATTCTTCACCTACAAGAACACCTATCTTGACGTCACCCCCGGGCCGCAGGAAATCCTGACGATGACCAAGGAGCTGGATTTCTGGCGCCCCTTCATCCTTTCGCACGCCGACCGCTTCCTCTTCGGAACCGATACCTACAACTGCAAGACCTATCATCACCGCCCCAATATGATGCATAACTTCTTCGAGACGGGGCTTGACGCGAAGAACGATTACGTCGGTAAGATCTATTGTGGCATCGACGCGCCCCCCGAAGCGCTGGAGCTGATCTACGGCGGCAACGCCCACCGCATCCTCGGCGCCACCCCCGCCCCGATCGATGAAGCCATCGCCCGCGAGATGATCAAGACCGCCCGCCCGAAGGTCACCCCCGGCTCCTTCGAGGAACAGGAGCTCGATACGCTTGCCGAGCTTTTTAAATAAAAAGTTTTGTTTACAGAAATAAGAAAAAGAGCAGAAAATGGGTGATGTTCTTAGCGGAGAATTTACACTTTGACAAAAGTGCAAGCATCGCATTTGTCTGGACAAACGCTAATTGGACTAAGCCCAAACCCTTATAACGACAGAAAGAGATAACAGATCGGTTTGTAGCCGAAATGTTATCTCTTTTTACGTTAGACGATATATTCGCCGTGCGAATGCGATATAACCTCGTTTCACTCGGTTGCGATATACCGTGCTATGCTCGGTGCGATATGATATAAATCCCCTCACGCCCCGCAGGGCACATCGTTTGCGTAGCAAATATCGAGTTTTGAATATCTCGCCTACGGCGAGGTGTTCAAAACATATCGCAAATCCCAAAAGAGATTTATATCGCTGCGTGTTCTCCGTTAAGGATAACACGCTAATTCTGCTCTTTTTGTTTTATACAGAAGGATACTATCCGTCCGTTCTTTTGTCTTTCCCCCATTTTGCTTGATAGAAGAAATAGGGGATACAGACGGTAAGCAGGGCGCCAAGCCAGGCGGCGGGCTCGGCAAAGAAGAGGGCGTCGGTCGAAAAAGGAAGGATAAAGACCTTCGCCATCAGGATCCGCACGGCGCACTCCGAAAAGCCCGAAAGCAGCGACCAGCGCGAGATGCCCATGGATTGCAAGACGTTGCGGAAGATATGGATCAAATACAAAACAAAGAGGAACGCGCCGAGAATACGCAAGAAGCGAAGCGCGATCGGCAGGGCAAGCGGGGTGGCGGGGTCCCCCTTGTCAAGGAAGAGCGAAAGCATCCCTTCACCAAGGAAAAGGACGAGCGCGCCGAAAAGAAGCGCGAAGATCAGGCACAAGAGGCTGCTGACGTAGATCCCTTTTTTGATCCGCCCGAAATTCCCCGCGCCGTAATTTTGCGCCGTAAAGGTGGCAAAGGCCATCCCGAGGGCGATCGAAACCGCTTCCAAGAGCCCATAAAGCTTTGAGGTGGCGGTATAGCCCGCAACGAACACACTCCCTTGGACGTTAACCGTCGATTGAAGAACGATCCCGCCAAGCGACAAAACGATATATTGCAAAGCGATCGGCAGGGCAAGCGCCAGCATCTCCTTTTGCATACCGGGAAGCGGACGCCCTCGCCCGCGCGAGAGGTCGATCCCCTCGGTTTTCCGTATCCGCAAGAAGCAATAAAGGAAGGCAAAAAGCTGAGAGATCAGCGAGGCCGCCGCCGCGCCGAACACACCGAAGGGGAGCACTAAAACGAAAACAAGGTCAAGCCCCACGTTAAGGACGGCGGCGATCAGCATCGCAAAAAGCGGGGATTTCCCGTCTCCCAGCGCGCGTAGGATCGAGGCGGCCATATTATAAGCGAAAACGATCGGCAGCCCCGCAAGCATCGTAAGAAGATAGGTGGCGGATTGCCCAATGATATCCGAGGGGGTGTTAAGAAGGCGAAGCAGCGGCCAAGCCGACAAAAGCCCCGCGGCGGTAACGATTGCGGCGATCACGGCGCAAAGGCGGATCGAGGCACCGATCGCGCGATTCATTTTCTCGAGATCGTGATTCCCGAAATGGCGCGAGATAAAGGTGGCGAAGGCCCCCGTCGTACCGATGACCGTCCATAAAAAGAGCCAGTAGCACCAATCGGTCGCGCCAACGGCGGCAAGCGCCCGTACCCCCAGCCCCAAGCCTACGATCGAAGCATCGGCGATCATATAGAGCTGCTGCCCGATATTCGAAAGGATCAGGGGAAAAGAAAAGCTTAACAGTCGCGCGGCTATATTCCCGCTCGTCATATCGGTGACCCGGCTCATACGATCCCCCCTTTCAAAAATTCCTTTCTCTTTATACCACAAATGCGGGAAGAAAGCAAGAAGAAAAGAGCAGAAGAAATTTCTGCTCTTTTCGTTTTCTTTTGTCACGAGGGCCACTCAATAAGCTGATGACACGAGGGACACTCTTCTATTCCGTATGGGATCAGCGCGCGGCAGCAAGGGCATTGATGTTGCTTTACGGCAGGGGTTTGCTCAGCTTCGGGTATTTTTTTCTTTTCCAAAACCTTGCCCCCGTAATATTTCCCCAACGCAAAAAGCACACTGCTGATGATCAGAAAAAGAGCGCCAAAGCCCATAGAAACTATTTCGGCCAAAGCTTTTACGTTATTGGCCGCTTGCGCCGATGCGTTCTGCATCCCCGTATACGCATCGCCACCGTAGGTTATATAGGTTTCGTAGTCTCCCGTTCCCATAAAAAAGCAAACGATAGCAAAAACAGCTGAGAGAAGGGCTATGCGCACCAAAGTTGAGCCTAAAAGTTTTTTGTCGTGCATTTTTTGTCTCCTTTTAAACGTTATTGAATTTCTGAATACAAATCGAAAAAGCCGTCGGTTTCAATCGTAAACAGATAGGTTGAGGTGGTATACTTGGAATACTTTAAATAAATACTTAGTTCTTGTGGTTTCTTCAATAAAGAACGAAATTTTGTGTACTGTGCGGACGAAATATAAATTCTGGTTCCGTCCTCATACATGACCCCATTAAAATAATGCTTAATTCCATTCTCATCCAATACGGTTATGCTATAAGTGTCTGTGTCATATACACCTTTCACCAAATAGCTGCCGTATTCCCACAGCATAATGGCTATATCTTCTGTCGTAACCTGTACACACGCATATAACTCCGAGTTTGTCGTAGCACTATTGCTAAACGTTCCATATGCATCCGTCGTTACAAATTTTTCTCCCGTTGGTTGCTGAAATTCGTCAACGTATTCACTTATTTCCCAAGAGCTGAATACTAAACCGCACCGAGAGCACTTTCCCGTTTCGGTTGTGTGCCCCAAAGCCTCCCCTCTCGTTTCAAAGCATTTCAAACAAGACTGTGCGCTTTCGCACGTTGCGCTTTGCCATTCGTGCTCACAGTTTGGGGTGGTGGGATCATCGCAGCCGACAGCCAAGAGCAGCATGGCCACCAACAGAATTGCTGAAACAACTTTTTTCATCGTTCTCCTCCAAATGCACAAAATAATAAAGTATTGATCGGCGAAGCCTTGCATAAAGCCTATGGTTTGCCGCAACAAACCCATTATACTCAATCTTTGAGTAAATGTCAATACTCAATTTTTGAGTATGCTACACTTTTTATATCTTTACTGGTGCAAGGAATGGGGGGCATTTATGGATTACAGAACAAGGATGCGAAACCTGCGGGAAGACAGAGATCTAACACAACGAGAGGTAGCCGCGGTTATAAACAAATCGCAACAAGGATACAGTCACATTGAGGACGGAAGGGCCGAGTTAAAAATTGATGACCTAATAAAGCTTTGTCATTTTTACAAGGTGAGTGCCGATTATTTTATCGGTCTTTCGGATGAAAAATAAAAAGAGCAGAAGAAATTTCTGCTCTTTTTATTTTGTTGGCACGGTTAATTTTTATTATAGGATCTCTTCCCGTGTGCCGTCCTCATGTATTAACACGACAACAAATGTGTTTGCATATTTACCGCCGTAGGCATGCTTTGCTTTTTTCATAATTCGAAGGATGCCTTCCCATTCATTTTTATAGCGTTCTTTTACCTTTTCAAAGCCAACAAGCTCAATATGCGAAGAATCGCCCAGCATATCGGTCAAGCAATCCCATAAAGCATCGGTGTTCCCGCCGTAATAATCGGGAAAATCCAAATCTTTCTTTAATGCTTCATGAATCTCGATGTAATGTGTTACTTCGGAAAAATCCACAACATATTTATCCATCTCTTTCCCTCACTTTATTACTTCGTAAAATGTTTGATAATGATCTTTCGTTACAAAAATCAAACCGTCACTTGAATATAAAATCCTTTTCAAATTTCTTTTTCCGTAAGTATAATCAAGATCGGCTTCGTACCATCTTCTGTTTGGTGCGTCCGGCAATTTTCTTTGATCGTTACTAAACTCATCCCCCCCTATCATTTGACCGGGAAGAACATCTGCCAAGTTTTGCTTTTTGCGGCGAAACCCTTTCCCCTTCGCTTCTTCTTTCGTAACATAATAATCCGGCAACCGGCCCCGATACATCAACCAAGCATCGGCGCCGTCGAAGCCCTTGTCGGTTACTGTGCCCACCTGCTTTGTTCGCATCGGGACAATTTCGCATCGGCAAAACAAATGCTCGGGAATTTTTAAACTTGAAGAAAAGGGATAGATCTTCCCATGTTTATCCTCGCACGGCTTGCAGGTTCTCGGCTCTTTATATTTTGCTTGCCAATTCTTCCACGTTTTGCTGTTTCCAAAAACATAAGGATCCGCTTCTGTAACAGAGCTCATCGTATTCTCCTTTATTATACATCAAAAATCGATCGCCGTCAAATCGGCTTGCGCCCCTATTATAACGCATATTTCGGCGCAAATGAGGACAACGCTTTGCCCGTTTCGCGCGGACGAGCGATGCTCGCCCCTACGGTGAAAAACGCAACGAAACGGCCATCGGCCGTCCGCAGAAAAAACGCGCGGCGGATAGATGTAAAAAGAGCAGAACCTCGGTTCTGCTCTTTTTTACGATTGGCGTTTTTTATTCCGAAAGGGTAAGCGTGGTGATCACGGTAATATACTCATTGGAATTATCCCAAACGAGGTTGCCGTTTTCGATGGTAAAGACCAAGGTTTCGTTGGAAACGCGGTAGATCTTATCGCCCTCCAGCTCGATATACGAGGCGGGGTAGGTGTCGATACCGGTGAAGCGCCCCTCGGCAAACGAGATCGAAAGGGCGGTGTAATCCTCGTTCATAGCGTTTTGGACCTTTTCTTCAAACTCTTCTTTCGTTTCGCTGTTTTGATAGAAGAAGAGCTGCTCGCCCTCTAAGACGTATTCCAGCATGCCCTGCGCCTCGGCGGCCTCTAACATGTACCAATATTCATCCGAGATCTCGACCTCGGTGCCGGCGTGGACGAAGGTCTTGCCGTCGACCGTGTTGGTCAGATCAAAGCTCCAGAGGACGGGCAGGCCGTTCTCGTCAAAGTGCCAGCGCACCTCACCCCTGGCGTAATCAAAGACGTCGCCCTCTTCTTGGTAGTAATAGGTTTCGGCGTGGAGGAGGTAATAGTTGCTGGGGCTATCCGAGTTATCGATTTGGACGTAACGCCAGCCCGAGTAATCGCCCTTATAATACACGGTTTCAAGCGAGGAGGACTGATAAAACGCGTTCTTGCCGACCGATTGAAGACCCGTGCCCAGCACCACGGCCGTAAGATTCTCGCAGTACTGGAAGGCCTCTTCGCCGATCACGGTGACCGAATCGGGCAGGACGAGGGTGTGCATCGGCATATGCATAAAGGCCTTGGCGCTGATCGACGTGACCCCCTCGGGAATCACGAGAACGTCGCCGACCGTAACGTATTCGCCGTTTTCATCCTTGAAGTAAAAGGTGTCGGCGTTATACATCGGATGCGAGGCGGAATACCAATTGTTGTCGAAAAGGATCTCGCAGTATTCGGCCAGCGTGCAATCGAAATAGACGACGTCAAGCGAATCGCACTGGCCGAAGGCGTCGTAGCCGATCGAGCGGACGGTCGAGGGAAGATACACGGTTTCAAGGCTTTGACACTCGGCGAAGAAGTAGAAGCCAAGCGTCGTGCCCGAGGTAACCGTTACCGTCTTAACCGGAATATTTTGCCCCATAAAGAGGCCTCTGATCGTCAGATCATCCCCCGTAGCGGGCAGATACAGCCCCGTCAGCGCCGTGCAGTTCGTACTGAAAAGATAGCCCTCGATCTCGCTGATCGAATCGGGGAAGGTGACCGAGGTGATCGAAGCACTATCAAAGATCGGGAAGCTATCGTTACGGCCGACCGAAACGACCGTCTGGCCGTTGTAGGTCGAGGGGATCACGACGGCAGCCTTGTTGCCGCGATATTCGATCAGGTTATACCCGCCCTCGCACGCTTCGAAAACAAAATGCTCAAAGCGGTAGGTAGCGACAGAGCCGTCCATGGTCGTGAAGCTGTAAATCGTTGCGTCGCCATCCTCGCTTGCCGTAAGGCGGCTATCGGAAAGCGCGGGGAAGCTTTCGCCATAGTGGCAAAGGGTACAGTTGATCGAGCCCTCGCTGTCTTCTTGGGGATCCATCGACATTTCCCAGTTGTGCGTACAGCTGTTGCCCATCGGCTTGGTGCCTGCCTCGGGGCCGCCGTCACCGGGGTCATCACACGCGCAAAGAACGCAAGCAAAGGCAAGCAACACGATCAAAAAGGGCAGAATGCGTTTCATAGTAACATCTCCTTAAAAAAACAATTACGGTATCAGTATAGCACGCCAAGAGCCGTTTTGCAAGATACGCGCAAGGAAAAACGACCGATAAAAAAGGGGCTCTCCCGAAGCGGCGGCACAAAAAAAGAGCAGAACCGCGGTTCTGCTCTTTTTTGTTTTGTTGGCGCGATCGTTTTTTATCACAGGATCTCTTCGCGCGTGCCGTCCTCGTGAACGATGGTAACGAAGAAGCGGTCGGAAAATTTATCGTCGTAAGCATGTTTGGTTTCTTTTAGCAAGGAAAGAATCTCTTTATAATCTTCGGCGGAAACCATTTTCACGTTTTCCATTCCCGAGATCTCTATGTAATTGATCCCGCCCAGCATATCGGTTAAGCAATCCCACAGAGCATACGGATGTCCTGCGTAATAATCGGGAAAATCCAAGGCTTCTTTCAAGATATCGTGTATCTCCCAATGGTTTTTGGCTTTGGATAAATCAACTCTGTATCTGTAAGTTTCAAGCATTGGATTTACCTCATTTCACTAGTTCATAAAAGGTTTGCGCGTGATCATAGCTGACAAAAATCAACCCGTCGTTTGAATATAAAATTCTTTTTCGATTTCTTTTTCCAGATACGAAATCGAAATCGGCTTCTCGCCACTCCCTATCAGGAGAAGTGGGAAGTTTTAAGTCATCATTCCGATAAATGTTTCCACCTATCATTTTGCAGGGGCATTTTTCTGCAAGATTTTTCTTTCTGTAATCCCACCCACAAGCCATTGCTTCTTCCTTCGTAACGTAATAATCCGGCAACCTACCCCGATACATCAACCAAGCATCGGCGCCGTCGAAGCCCTTGTCGGTTACTGTGCCCACCTGCTTTGTTCGCATCGGGACAATTTCGCATCGGCAAAACAAATGCTCGGGAATTTTAAAACTTGAAGTGAAGGGATAAATTTTCCCATGCTTTTCTTCGCACGGCAGGCAGGTTCTCGGCTCTTTATATTTTGCTTGCCAATTCTTCCACGTTTTGCTGTTTCCCAAAACGTAAGGGTTCGCTTCTGTAACAGAGCTCATCGTATTCTCCTTTATTATACATCAAAAATCGCTCGCCGTCAAATCGGTTTACGCCCCTATTATAACGCATATTTCAGCGGACGACCAATGGTCGCCCCTACGCGCCTACGAGGAAAAACCGGACGAGCGATGCTCGACCTGTCGGCGTCGTGTGTCGCGTTCTATCGCCTGCGCCTGCTCGGCTCTGCCCGCTCGCGCTTTGGCCGACACCGATTGAAAAAACGCCTTTGCCGTTTTTTCTGCACTAACCTGTCGGCGTCGTGTGTCGCGTTCTATCGCCTGCGCCTGCTCGGCTCTGCCCGCTCGCGCTTTGGCCGACACCGATTGAAAAAACGCCTTTGCCGTTTTTTCTGCACTAACCCTACACCTACGGTTTTTATCCAAGGCCTTGCCTTGGTATATCATCACGGCATCGCCTTGCATCAAACGGGCGGCGGGTAGATGTAAAAAGAGCAGAGCCTCGGCTCTGCTCTTTTATTTTGCAAAGTTTTCTTTTCTTTTTTGAAGAAAGGCGGCTTATTCGGCGGCTTCGTCTTTTTTCTCAACCGCGGCGGTCTCTTCCTTCTTGGAGCCGAGGATCGAGGGAAGCGACATACCCGCCATCGAGAAGACCTCGTCCAGCGGCGGCACGCTCTTCATCATACCCGAAAGAAATCCGGCGGTCGCGGTCTTGCCGTCGCTATTCGCGCCGTTATCCCAGACGGTGACCTTGTCGATCTTGATGTTGGAGATCGCTTCTACCTGGATCTTCATCAGCTCTTCGAGCTTATCGGCGATCATCAAGCGAAGCGCCTCGTCGGCACCGCCGCCCGCGGCGCGAACCAGCTCTTCAAAGCCGTCCGCCTGCTTGGTCAGCATTTCCTTCATACCGTTTGCCTCGGCCTGCATCTTGGCGAAGATCGCGTCGGCTTCACCCTTGGCACGGCGGCGGATCTGCTCGGCCTCGGCCTCGGCGGCAAGCTCTAAGCGGCGCTTTTCGATCTCGGCCTTAACGATAACGTCGGCTTCAAGCGAAGCTCTTTCTCTGGCCTTACGGGCTTCTTCGGCGGCCTTTTCGGCGGCGTAGGCTTCCTCTAACGCCTTTGCCTCTTGGATCTTTTCGGCGGCGATGGCGATTCTTTGCGCCTCGGCCTCCTTTTCACGCAACTGGGCGTTCGACAGGGCGATCTCACCCTTGGCATCGTTTTCACCCTTTACGGCGACCGAGTTGGCTTGGGCAACGTTGATACGCTCATCCTTCTGGGCGTTGGCTTCGCCGATCGCACCGTCGCGGTTCTTTTCGGCAACCGACTTCTTCGCGTCGTTGATCGCCTTGGCGGCGGCCTCTCGACCGAGAGCGGTGATGTAGCCCGACTCATCCGAGATATCGGTGACGTTTACGTTGATAAGACGGAGCCCGATCTTTTTCAGCTCGGTTTCTACGTTGCGGCTGACCTCGTCAAGGAACTTATCGCGGTCGGTATTGATCTCTTCAATATCCATCGTGGCGATAACCAGACGCAGCTGACCGAAGATGATATCCTTGGCAAGATCCTGGATCTCGGAGAGCTGGAGCCCCAAAAGCCGCTCGGCGGCGTTTTGCATGATGCCGGGCTCGGTCGAGATACCGACGGTGAAGCTCGACGGAACGTCGATACGGATGTTCTGGCGAGAAAGGGCGTTGCGAAGGTCGACCCCGATCGAAATGGGGGTCAGGTCAAGGAATTCGACCGATTGAATGACGGGTACGATAAAGCGGGCGCCACCGTGCATACAGGTCGCACTGCGGGCAGAGCCGTCCTTGTTTTTGCCGACCTTACCGTAAATGACCATGATCTTATCCGAGGGGCATTTGCGATAGCGCGTGCAAGCCCAGAGAAGAATGGCCAAGGCGATAACGACGATGACGATGAGTGCGGTTAAAATGGGTCCCATGAATTTTCCTCCTTATATTGTAAAAATTGTATCTTTTATTTTTTGGCGACGACTAAGGTGTTTTCCCCCGAAACACCGACGACCACGATCTCGGTTCCGTAGGAAAGGGGCGCCTTTTCATCGGTCACGGCATCACGCTCAACGTACGCGCCTTGGAGCATCACGTTGACCTTACCGTGGCCGACCCGCTCGGCGGGGACGGTGAGATACACCGTGCCCGAGGAGCCGAGGGCGTTAACGTTTTGGGCGGTGCCGTCTGCTTGCAGGCGGTAGACCCCCCACATCAAGAAGGCGACCAGCGCCATCATAGCAAGCCCAAAGCCGATCGAGATCAGCATTTGCGCCCACGGGGCAAGCGCGTTATTCGCAAGCGAAACGCCCATCCAGCCGAAGGACACGAAGAAGGCCATCACCGTACGAAGCGTAAGGATGTGAAAGCCGCCAAGATCGACGTCGCCGGGCGAAAAATCCTCAAGATCGTCGGGAAGATCGGGTAGCTCCCCGTCTGCCCCGTCGGCAAGGTCCATACCGCCGTCCGAAAGGCCAAGGAGCGAAAGCACGATCTGTACGAGTAAAACGATCGAGGAAGGAACGGCGAAGCAAAGGCAGATCTGCCCGAAAAGGCCGAGCGCCTCAAACCATTGACCTAACATAACAAACTCCTCCTTTAATCAAGTGTGCAAAGCAAGTGATCGATCCGCGCCTTGGCGGCCGAGCATAGATGCGCGTAGACCATAACCGAAAGCACCCTTTCGATCCGTTTTTTATCCCCCGCGTAGCGTTCGGAAAAGCCTTCAAGCTCACCTTGCGCGGCGGCCTTCACCGCCTCTTGCGACGGATACCCCTCGCCGATGGCGCAAAGCACATTAGCGAACATATTGTAAAGCGTGGGGTCATCAATACGGTCATCTCTCTCATCCGAAAGATTCCCGTTGATCGAGGACAAAAGCTCTACGATCTTATCGATCTGCATGCTTTGCCGCAAGAGATTGATGATCACCACCCGCGCGAACTGCCGTTCGGTATACTGGCGGTGCTGCGGTGGGGAAAGAAAGCCGCGCTTGACCCAGTTTTGGATCGTATGCGGTTCAAGCCCCGTCATATGCGAAAGCTGCGAAAGCACGACCCCTCCGGCGGAAAAAATATGCGAGAATACGTGGCGCGCGCTGTCTTTTTCAAGGTGGGATACTTCAATCGTGGTCCCCGGTAAGGCCCCAAGCTTCATCGCCCTTCCTCCTTTTCGTCGTTCTTTGATCTCTTCGTTATGTGCTTTGATTATATCACACGGTCACGTGACTGTCAAGGGGTTTACAAAAAAATTTTTGCCTTTTTTTATTGTATGCAAAAGGAAAAGAGCAGAACCGCGGTTCTGCTCTTTTCCTTTTCTTTTATTCCGAGGGCCACTCAATAAGCTGATGGCAAAAGGGGCATGCTTCTGCTCCGTATCGGATCGGCAATCGGCAGCAAGGGCACGGATGCCGCCGAGGTTTTTTGGAACGGGAAGCCGCTTTTTGCTGTATTTTCTTCGCCTCGTCGGGTAAAAACATACGATCGGGTAACGCAATAACGTACAAAGCCCCAAAAACGCCAAGCCAGAAGCACATCGCAAAAGCGTGAGCTTCTTTCCCGTAGCCCTTTTGCTTGGCTATCTCCTCAAATTTTTTCGCAACAATATATCGAACCGTCAGCACAGCACCGCCCATTACCAAAAAAAGAAAAGCAATAAAGCCTACCATTTTTCACCTCATCATAAAGCCGCAAGAAGGAAAGCAAGCAGAAATATTCAAGAAAAATTATAACCTGTTTAAGGTTAAAAGTCAATAGCCTGAAACAGATTATCCTATAATGAGTATAAGCTTGTTACAGGAGTGTGAAGCATGAAATATCCAAGGATACGGAACCTGCGAGAGGACCTTGATATGAATCAAACCGAGATCGCGAAAATGCTGGGCATGTCGCAAACCGGCTATTCGAAATACGAAACCGGGGAAAATGATATTCCAACCGCCATTCTCATTCGTCTTGCGCGCTTTTACGGTACGAGTGTTGACTACCTTCTCGGCGAGACCGACGAGAAGCAACGGTATAAATAAAAAGAGCAGAACCGCGGTTCTGCTCTTTTCCTCGTTTTTTCTATCCCTTTCCGCTATACGATTTCTTCGCGCGTGCCGTCCTCATGAACGATCGTAACGAAGAAGCGGTCGGAAAATTCATCATAAACATGCTTTGCGTCACGAAAAACATCAATCACCCTTTTGTCATACCCGTCATACTTTTCAAGTTTTTCTATTCCGTGTATTTCAATTATCGAAATGGCGCCAAGCATATCGGTAAGGCAATCAAAAAGCGCGTCCAAATGACCGCCGTAATAATCGGGAAAATTCAAGCTTTCTTTAAGTATGCCGTGGATATCCCAATAATCCTCCACGCCCGAAAAATCGACTTTGTATTTATATGTGTTCAGCACAATGTCACCTCTTTATTTCACTAATTCATAAAAAGTTTTTGCATGATCGTAGCTGACAAAGATTAAGCCATCGTTCGAATATAAAATTCTGTTTGCCCCTCTATCGTTGCCAATATAATCAAAATCTGCCTCATACCAGCTTCGATCAGCCTTAATAGGAAGTTTTCCCTCGTAGTTACGATATGGTACATTTCCTATTAGCTTTTCCGGACAAACATCTGCCAAGTTTTGTTTGTTAGATTTCCATCCCATTTTCAGCGCATCTCTCTTTGTAATATAACAATCCGGCAACCTGCCCCGATACATCAACCAAGCATCGGCCCAGCCAAAGCCTTTATCGGTGGCTGTCCCCACTTGTTTTGTTCGCATTGGAACAATTTCGCATCGACAAAACAGATGCTCGGGGATTTTTAAACTTGAAGAAAAGGATAGATCTTCCCATGCTTATCTTCGCACGGCAGGCAGGTTCTCGGCTCTTTATAGTTGGCTTGCCAATTCTTCCACGTTTTGCTGTTTCCCAAAACGTAAGGATTCGCTTCTGTAACAGAGCTCATCGTATTCTCCTTTATTATACATCAAAAATCACTCGCCGTCAATTCGGTTTGCGCCCCTATTATAACGCATATTTCGGTGAAAACGGGGATAGCGATTTGCTCGTTTCGCGCGGACGGCCAATGGCCGCCCCTACTCTACAAAAATCGAAGGTTTTATCCTTCCATAGCAAAAGATCGGGCATGGTGGAAGAAAGGCTCCCTTGTGTAAAGGGAGCTCCGCCGCAGGCGGTGAGGGATTGTTTTAGCAACCCTTCCGTCTTGCTTCGCAAGCCACCTCCCCTTGCACGGGGGTGATCCGTCCGTATATCAAAAAGGCACTTGCGGCAAAAATTCCACAAGTGCCTTTGCGTTGCTTTTGGATTTATTCCTCGTCAAGCGTTCTTTCCATCTCCGCCTGAATTTCGGGGTCGTAGGAAAGAAGCGGGGCGATATCCTTTTTAAAGATCTTACGGTCGACGTAGTTCTTCGTGATCTTAACGACCAAGGGGAAGAGCGCCAGAACACCGATAAGGTTCGGGATCATCATCAGCCCGTTGAAGGTATCCGAAAGATCCCAGGCAAGGCCACCCTCCATAATAGCACCCGAAACGATCATCGCGACAAAGATGAAGCGATAGACCTTCACGCCCTTCGTGCCGAAGAGGTATTCGACCGCCTTCGAGCCGTATTGCGACCAGCCGAGAACCGTGGTAAAGGCGAAGAAGAGCATCGCGATCGCCACGAACCAGGTGCCGGGGGCGCCGAAGTATTTACCAAACGCGGTCGAAACCAGCGTATCGCCGTTGATGCCCGCCACGGGCGTACCGGTGGCAAGATCGATATAGCCGGTCGAAAGAACGACGACCGCCGTCATGGTGCAAACGATCATGGTATCGAAGAAGACCTCAAAGATGCCCCACATACCCTGCTTGACCGGCTCTTTGACGTTCGAGGAAGAGTGAACCATGACCGAAGAGCCAAGACCCGCCTCGTTCGAGAAAACGCCGCGCTTGAAGCCCTGCGTCATCGTCTTTTTGATGAGAACGCCGATCCCACCGCCAAGGAAGGCGGCAGGCGTAAAGGCAAACTTGAAGATCGAAACGAACATCGGGCCAACCTGGCTGATGTTGATGCAAACGATGATGAGCGAGCCGAGGACGTAAACGATAGCCATGATCGGAACAACGATCTCGGCAAAGCGGGCAATACGCTTCAACCCGCCGATGATAATGAGGGCGCCGATGATAAGCAGGAAAATGCCAAGCAGCAGGTGGATGATATTGATATCGGTGCCGGGGATCACGCCGAGGCTGGCGTTCTGGAAGAAGGCGGCGTCCATGTTAAGAACGATCTTATTGATCTGCGCCATGTTTCCGATACCGAAGGAAGCAAGGATGGCAAAGCAAGAGAAGAGGACCGCCAAGACCTTCGAGGTCGGCGAAAGCCACTTCTTGCCGTAGCGCTTGCCAAGCCCGTCGCACAGATAATACATCGGGCCACCCGACCACTCGCCGTCCTTGTTGCGGCGGCGGTAGTAGATGCCGAGCAGGTTTTCCGAGAAGTTGGTCATCATTCCGAAGAAGGCGGCGAACCACATCCAGAAAACCGCGCCGGGGCCACCCGTTACGATCGCGGCGGCAACGCCCGCGATATTTCCCGTGCCGACCGTGGCGGCAAGGGCGGCGCAAAGCGCTTGGAATTGCGAGATGCTCTTTTTGTCGGTCTGCTTGGTGCTTTTGCTGTCCTTTTTAAAGACACTGGCGATGGTTTGCTTCCACCAATGCCCGACGTGCCGCACCTGAAAGACCTTGGTGAGCACGGTCAGCAAAATGCCGGTACCGATGAGAAGGATGAGGCCGGGAAGACCCCATACCGCGCCGTTGACGGCGTTGTTGACGTTTGTGACGCCATTGATAAACTGTTCCATAATTTCCTCCAAAGAAACATAAAATAAACAACAAAAAAGGGGCGTACGAAACGCCCCGTAAAAAACAAAAAATGCGAAAAGGTTCGCTCTTTGTCCTTTTGCCTGAGAGATTGGCGCCACAGCGCTTGCCCCTTCGGCCCCCACGTACGTGGGCGTCTCCAAAGATCCGTCAGCATACAGTCTCTATCCTTGCGGACACCTGAGAGCGTTACTCCTTCGGCTGTGTTGCCACACTTTCCTGCACACTTCATTCGGATTTATTCAATTGATGCGTCATTATAACACGGATTTCGACACCCGTCAAGGGGTTTTTTGAAGAAAAAACAACTTTTTTCGGCTTTTTACCGAAAATTTGCCGCCTTTTTCAATCAATGCGCGGCGGGGTGACGCCCGCAAACAGCGCCTTTGCGTTCTCTACGTAATCGGCAAAGCAAAGGTCGCGGCGAGAAAGCGTTTTGGGGCATTGCAAGCCCACCTCGTACATAAAGACGCCGTCATACCCGATCGCCTGAAGCATTTGGTAAAACTCGACCCAGTCGATCCCCCCCTCCCCGGGGAGCCAGTGCTTTTCGTCGATAAAATCGTAGTCTGAGATATGAAGCGTCGTGATCTTGTTGCCGAGCTTCTTCATAAAATCGGCGATCGACCCCTGCAAAAGGTGGTTGGTATCGAAGCAAACGCGCAGCTTATCGTTGGCGCTGATAAGGCGAAGCATCTCCTCGGCGGTGTTGCCAAGGCAGGTTCTGGGCAGATCCTCGACCGCGATCACCGCGCCGTTTCGGTGGGCATGCTCGGCCAGAATATCCAAGGCTTGCATCGAAAGCTTGATCTTTTCCTCGCGGTCCTCGGGGCGAATGGGCTCGGCACTCGGATGAAGAACGAAGCGCTGCGCCCCAAGCTCCGACCCGATCTCGATCAGCCCCTTATGGCGGGTGATCGTCTTTTGGTAGATCTCTTTGTCAGGGGCGGAAATATCGTCCAGCAGCGAAAAGGGCAGGTGAAAGGACCAGACCCCCACGCCGTATTGCCGTGAAAGCGCCCCGACCGCTTTGTAATCAACGTCATCGTACTCGTTGTATTTTTTAGAGATCTCCACCGCGGCGATCCCGCTTTCGCGAAGCTTTTGGAAATTCGCTTCATCCAGGTCAAACCCGTAGGTAGACAGTCCGATCTTATACATTCTTTTTCTCCTTTTTATATATAATGAAATTCTGCGCCCGTTGCGGCGCTGTTTACCCAAGAGACGGGTTTTCGTTATAATGCGCGCACAGCAGGTTCATCGCCTTGCAAAGCTTATAGGTATAAACGAAGGGCCCCACCAGAATCAGGCTCCCCAAAATCAGCCAGCACCAGAAATCGGACGGACCGAATTCATAGTCGATCCCTCTCGCCCCCAACGCCTCCTCTATCCGCTCGGCAATATGATAATGCCATATATCGATCACGAGCGAAAAGGTGAAAATCGAAAGGAAATAGGCAAAAAGGAAGTTCATGGTTTTGGTGCCGTCTCTTTTCGGCGCCACCTTATCCAAATCAAAGGAAAAGGGGATATAGAAGAAAATGCTGTAAAGGCCAAGCGTCAGAATACCGAGGATATTCAGCTTCAACATCGAGCGGTTGGTTTTCAGCTTTGGCGCCTCGTATTTTTTCTCTTCTTTGTCATAGGAATACTCGTAAGCCATATCCATATTCTCCTTTCAAGAGTTTTTTTGCGGCATACGCCGAAATTCATTCCTTATAATCGAAAAAGGCGGTGGGGTAGACCGCGGCGATCTCTCCGGTTTCTTTTCGGATCGCCAAGATAAACGCATCGCCCCGATGCGCGTTTTGAAAGATAAAGAAATCGGAAAGCACGTATTCACGGCTCCAACGGTAATTCTCTTCCGGGATCTGATAAAGGTCTCGACCTTCAAAGGCCAAAAAATAGTTTTCGATCCGGCGGGTCACACGGCGCTTTCTCGACCATTCTTTTTGCGCGTACCGCTCAGCCTTGCTGTGCAAAAGGGGGGCAACGGTGATCTCGTAATCCTCGATCGTTGCCGTGCGGCTTTGGCGGCGTTTACCTGAAAAACGCGCGACCAACAAAAGGATTTCCAGCGCGGCAAGCGAGAAGAACGCCCATAGGGCGATCCGATAATTCACAAAGAACAAGACAACGATCGGAATGGCCAAGGCATATCCGATGGCCGACCATTTTTTGTAGGTATCCTCGGTCATCTCCTTTGGCGCCTTTAGGTTTCTTTTGATATCGATCTCGATCTCTTTTTTCGTAAGGCGTTCTTTTGCCGGCACCCCTCTACCCCCTTTCGGAAAATGCAATACTCTTACCGCTATAGTAGCACAAACGCGGATATCCGTCAAGAAAAAAAAGGGAGAGAAAGCGCAAAAAAGCCTTTTCTCGTAAGGAAAAAATAAAAAAATAAAAAAATGCAAAAAAAGGGCTTGACAAACCAAAAGTCTTTTGCTATAATTAGAAAGCCGTTGAAAAAGCGGTCGGGATGGGAGCATAGCTCAGTTGGTTAGAGCATTTGCCTTACAAGCAAGGGGTCATAGGTTCGAGTCCTATTGTTCCCACCAACCTTTTTGTCCCCTCCATTGGTGAAACGGCCTGGTAGCTCAGTTGGTTAGAGCGCTGCCCTGTCACGGCAGAGGTCGTGGGTTCGAGCCCCATCCGGGTCGCCATTTGCCTCTGTAGCTCAGTTGGTAGAGCAGAGGACTGAAAATCCTCGTGTCGTTGGTTCGATTCCGACCGGAGGCACCATGCAGCATTATGCTGCCACTTGCGGATTTAGCTCATTTGGTAGAGCGCGACCTTGCCAAGGTCGAGGTGGCGGGTTCGAGCCCCGTAATCCGCTCCAGAACGGACACGGAAACCCTGTGTCCGTTTTTACCTCGGCGCCATGGCCAAGCGGTAAGGCAAAGGTCTGCAACACCTCTACCCCCAGTTCGATTCTGGGTGGCGCCTCCAAAAAAACAAAGCACCCATTTCGGGTGCTTTGTTTTTTTATCCAAGCCGACAAAGGAGGCTTGGCATGGCATCAATTCGCAAAGCGAATTGCATGGAACCACGGCGCGAGCCGTGCATGGCATCAGCCTTTAGGCTGTATTTCCCGTCGGCTTGATTCCATTCGGCCCTACGGGCCGATTCCATACCGCAGACAAGCTGCGGATTCCATCCACGGCTTTGCCGTGATTTGGACACGCAAACGGATTGACTCCCCACCGCTTTTATGCTATACTAAGCCGAGAAGGGCGGTAGAACAATGGATTTTCTTGTGGATTTTTTGGTCGAAGTTGTTTTTAATATATTTGCCGAAGGCTTTGTTGCCTTCTCTGTTGCTTTTATGCCCAACAAAGCTCTTTCACCGCGTACAGAAAAGATTTTGGTGGTTATATTTTCTTTGATAGGCATTTGCTTGTTTGTTCTTCTTGTCGTTGGCGTTGTTATGCTTGTCGAATCTCGTGGAGATAACCCGATCGGTTGGGTTTTTGTAGGTGTATGTACAATCTATATCGTTCTTTCAATTGTTGCAAGAATAGTTGCAAAAATAAAAAAGTAGGCATCTTTTCTGTCAACACACCTCTAAAAATAAAGCACCCATTTCGGGTGCTTTATTTTTTTATCCAAACCGCAGGCTTGGCATATCATCACGCACCGGCGTGCATTCTCCCGCGTCTTGATGATATACAAGGCTTCGCCTTGATGATATCCACGGCTTTGCCGTGATTTGGATGCGTTCATTGATAACAAATAATCCCCAAAATCTTATCCAACCCTTCCTTTTGGTATTGCGGTGTGTACCCCAAACGAAAGGAAGTTTTTGTGTTGAAAAATATCGGAAAATATGATACAATGCAATCAGAAAGGCGGTGATCCTTATGGAAAAGAAAACGAAGATCCCAATCACGCGAAAAACCGTGAGGGAAGATCTTCTTGCCTTTAGCAGGGAAGAGATCCGCGCGCATTTGCTTTCCATCCTTTTCACCATTCTGTTTAGCGTTATGGGGGCGCTTCTCTGCCTATTTATCGTTTCCAATCTTTTCACGGCCCCATCCCTTGTTTTTTTGTTTTCGGCTTTGTCGATCGCCTTTTTTGCCTTCCACGCTTGTGCCGCGCTTTTTGCGGCTTTTCTCCTCCTTTGGAGAAGAAAGAAATTTGCGGCGGGGGAATTTGAGATCAAGCTTATGCCCTTATCCTACAAAACCGAAACGGTGCGGGGCCAGCGCCGCGGTCAATTCGATTTTTTCGTTTTTCACGGCTTTAAGCCCTTTGAGGCCACGAAAACGGCCTATCAGCTCGCTTCATCGGGGGATAAATTTTATATCGTTCACTTGCAAAATCGCAAGAGCATCAAGCTGGTTTATCCCGCCGATACGCATGAATACAAGGAAAAATAAAAACGTTTTCTATCCTTAACCGATATGAAAGGAGCTTACACGATGCGCGCGATCGAAAGCTTGCCCGAAGGGTATACAAAGATCTATTCAGTCGATCTGCAAAAAGACAAAAAAGCAAAGGTTGGAATTAACCTTTTTGCCGTTCTTTTGGGCGTTCTTCTGGCCGTTCCCGCGCATATTGCGGTCCCGATATCCACGCTCTTCAGTATGGAAGAGGGGCTTTCGAATTACGCGCTTCGCTTTGGCGCGCTGATCGTTTTGTCGGTGTTATACATCATCCTGCACGAGCTTATTCACGGCGCCGCTATGAAGCTGTGCGGTACCAAGCGGGTGAAATACGGCTTTACGGGGCTTTACGCCTTTGCGGGAAGCGACGATTATTACGGGAAAGGGGCGTATATCTTTATTGCGCAGGCGCCCGTCGTTCTTTGGGGCGCGGTGCTTGCCGTTGTGAATTTCCTGGTTCCCCTTTCGTGGTTTTGGGTGGTTTACATCATACAGATCATGAATCTGTCGGGGGCGGCGGGCGACTTCTTCGTAACCGCCAGATTCTTGAAAATGCCGAAGGATATTCTCGTTCGCGACGTGGGCGTCGGTATGACGGTGTATTCCCGAAGCCGCGCGGAATAAAGCGGGGCGAAACCCCCTTCCCTTAAAAAGCCAAAAAGAAAAAGCACCCTTTGGCGCGCCTGCCGTAGAGCAGGACGCCAACTATGATCGCCTGTGGCGAGTTTAGAGTTATGATTGCCTTCGGCAAGTTATGATGCACCTTCGGTGCAGCTTGAAGCAACCTGGCGATCGTATCATAACGGTTGCGGAGCAAACTCATAACGGTGAGCGTAAGCGAGCCTCATAACTCATAACTAAAAATAGCATTTGTGTCCACAAATGCAGTGCTTGTCAAAAAAAGGATAGAGAACGTAAAAATTCTCTATCCTTTTCCTGTTAGTTGGTTTATACTGCTATATCGCAGGCACCGCTTGGCGGTTTTTTTTCTATTTTTTTACAGCCCTAAAAGGCGCTTGGCGTTGCCCGAGAAGATGAGCTCCTTTTCAGCATCCGAGATCGGCTCGTATTCCACCGCGGCGCGGTAGGCCATCGGGTTGCAGATGGGGTAATCGGTACCGAAGAGGAAGCGCTCGGCCCCAAGGGTCTTGACACCCTCGCGAAGAAGGCCGTAGCGGAAGAGGCCCGTGCCCGAAAGATCGAGACAGAGGTTCTTATATTGCTTCATCGAGTCAAGGTGCGCAAGAAAGCGTGTCTTTTCCCCGGGGTGGGCCGCGACGAAGGTGGTGTCGGGGTTCTCGCTTACCATCGCCATTTCCCCCGCGACGTCTTCCGTGCTGTGGTAGGAAACGACCATCGAAAGCTCGCCCGCCAGCGATAAGATCTCCCGAAGGGCGGGATTTCGGTATCCCCCCTCCCAGCGGTGGATATAGGGGACGATCTCGCCAATGAGGCGGCAACCCGCCTTATGCATCTTCTCCAGCCACTCGCAGGATTCACGAACGGCGGCAGGATGGATCATCGCGCCGGGGATATACGCGCCCCCGAAGCGCTCGGCAAGCGCAAGCGTTTCGGTGTTGGTTCTTTCAAGGAGAGACACGGGACCGCTGTCCTTCAGGATCACCGAGCCGCAGAAGCGGGAGATCCCCGCCCGCTGCATATCCGAAAGGATCGTCGCCTCGCTGTTTTCAACGGTATCCCTGTAATGGCAGATGTTCGCCTCTTTCCCGATAGGGGGATGAATGTGAAAATCAATAATTTCCATTTGTAAGGTTTCCTTTACAAAGGTTTACTTTTTTGTGATATATCCCTCGCGATAAAGCAATTCAGCGTTAAGAAGCGCGCCGCCCGCGGCACCGCGGAGCGTGTTGTGCGAAAGGCCGACGAACTTATAATCGAAGAGGGGGTCTTCACGCAGACGGCCGACCGAAACGCCCATGCCGCCGTAAAGATCGCGGTCAAGCAGGGTCTGGGGGCGGTTGTCTTCTTCAAAATAGGTGATGAACTGTTCGGGCGCAGAAGGAAGGCCAAGCTCCTGGGGCTTGCCCTTGAAGCTACGCCAGGCTTCGAGAATGGCTTCCTTCTCGGGCTTCTTCTCAAAGGATACGAAGACGGCGGCCATATGTCCGTCGATAACCGGGACGCGGATGCACTGGGTGGTGATGATGGGCGACTCGGCTTTTACGATCACGCCACCTTCCACCTTACCCCAGATGCGAAGCGGCTCCTGCTCGCTCTTTTCCTCTTCGCCGCCGATGTAGGGAATGACGTTGCCGACCATTTCGGGCCATTCGTTAAAGGTCTTGCCGGCGCCGCTGATCGCCTGATAGGTGGTCGCGACGATCTTGGTGGGCTTATAGGCAAGAAGGGGCGTAAGGGCCGGCACGTAGCTCTGGATCGAGCAATTGGGCTTAACCGCGATAAAGCCGCGGGTGGTGCCAAGGCGCTTCTTCTGATATTCGATGACCGAAAGGTGGCTATCGTTGATCTCGGGGATCATCATGGGGACGTCGGGCGTCCAACGGTTGGCGGAGTTATTGGAAACAACCGGCAGCTCGGCCTTGGCAAGACGCTCTTCCAAGAGAACGACCTCGCTCTTCGGCAGGTTAACGGCGCAGAAAACGAAATCGCAGCTATCGGCGATCGCCTTGGTGTCCTCAGACGAGATAACGACCATATCCTCTACCGCCCGGGGCATCGGCTGCGAAAGCTTCCAACGCGCGCCGACCGCCTCACGGTAGGTACGCCCCGCGCTTCTTTCGCTGGCGATAAGGGCCGAGATCTCAAAATAGGGATGATCGGCAAGCAGGGTGACGAAGCGTTGGCCGACCATACCGGTGGCGCCAACAATACCAACCTTCAATTTCATCGTAAAATCTCCTTTATAAAGAAAAAATATTATCAATATCGCATTATAGCACGGCGGTGCACATTTGTCAATCGAAAGCCGCCTTTTTTGCAAAAATGCTGAAGGAAAACAGCCATACCTTCATTAGAGAGCCGCCGTTTTAATAACTCGCTTTATCATATCCTCAACCGATTTGCAGGCGTTGACGGTTTTTAAATTGATATGCGGATGCTTTTGCTTTCCGAGAACAAAAAGCTCGTGCGCGAAGCCTTGACCTATTTCTTCTACTCCGGAAAAATCCAGAACAATATCGTTAAAGAGCGCTACGCATCCAAGCAATCGCCTTGCTTCAGAGCGAGATACGGGGTTCCCGCCCGCAAACATATGCGCTACCGGGATCGTGGTTTTTATAAAACCTTCTTCAACCGGTGCAAAGGTATTAAACACCTCGGATAACGCTTTTTTTGTGTTGTTGCCAAGGGTCATACTTACAACCGTTCCCTGTTCCATTTTCATAAGGCTATGCAGATCACTGTTCTCTATTTGAGCAGACGAAAAATTGTTTCTGGTAAAAAAATTGTCGTCCGAATAAATAATAAATTCGTCCATGATATGAGACGTGAAGAAAATCCCCTCGCCCGTATGGTATTGCTTGGCGGTTGTAAATTTCCCCGCGAACAAAAGCGAAACGCATTCCCGAAGCGAAACGGTTTCGTTTTTGCTTTCTTTCATGAAGGCTTGAATTTTTCTAAAAATACCGATCCCGTCATCCTTAATAAGAATTTGAGTATCAAGGCAGTTTTGATAAACAGCGACAAATATGTTCTCTGCCCCCGAATGCTCAATTGCGTTGTTCATCATTTCTGTAAATGCGTAATTCCATATAGAATTCACGTTTTTCTTAAACGCGATATGCTTCGATATAAACTGGCTGTAAATATAATCCTCCCCATTTGTTCCGTTGTTTTTGAAGGAATAGTAATAAGCGTTTGTTTGAAGGACGTACGCCCCCCCTTTTTTTTCAATCAGCCCGTCCTCTTCCATTTGCTTCACATAGTTATACACACTTGATTTGCTGATAGCAAAAGCTTCGATCGTTGCCTTAACATAATCCTTTCGTTTTGTTTTTATCAAACGCAGGATATAATTCTTCACCTTTTCTTGATTTACAACTTTCACTTTTCCCGTAACCCCTTTTCAAAACACAAGTATACAAATATCGTACCATACTCTTTTGAATAAGTCAACACTTTTTCCAAATAAACGTTTCGCTTTTCCAAATAGATTTGTTTATTTGGAAATCCAAAAACAGAAGCGACCGTGTTTTACCAACCGCTTTTTAAAAAAGGGAGCTTGCCGAATTTTGCAAGCCCCCTCTGGAGATTTAGCGAAACGCTTACGCTTCTTTTTTCTTTTTCTTCTTGATGCGATTAAGCTTCTTGTTGATCGCCAACAGCTCTTCCTTGGTGAAGCTGATATTCAGCATTCCCATCATACCGAGCAGGCGAAGAACCGTGAAGCCGTTGAGCATCTGCATCATATCCTTGGAAAGGGTAAAGCCCATCGCAGAGGGGCCCTCGCCCTTTTTCTTCTTTTCGCCCTTCTTCTTGCCGCCCATCATCTTTTTGGCAAGCGAGAGGAAGAGGAGCTTGCCGCGCAGGGTCGCCAGCACCTCACCCATCTTATCGTTGAGCGAGAGGCGCCCCTTTGGCATATCGACCTCGAACCAGTTAAGGATCGCGTTCTTTTCAACGAGGCGGTACTTTTCGGGGAACTCATCGACCTTTTGCAGTCTGCTTTCGTCGCGGCATTCGCCCCCGACGGCCAAAAGCTTGGTCTCTCCCGCGTTCGGCACGTCGAAGTAGAAGAAATGCTCGGCGCTTTGCTTTTTACCAAGCGAGACACCGTTGGCAAACAGCTCGACCTCGGGAAGGTTCGAATAGACGGTCACGCGCGTGACGTCCTCTACTCTTTCCTCGTAGCGCTTTCCGCAGATATGCACGAAGGGCTCGTCGGAAAGCCAGGCCTTGTAGGCGTAGAAGGCGTCCTTCTTGTACGCGCGGTCAAAGGTGACAAGACCCTTATGGTTCTGCCCGTTCTCGCCGCCCTCGCTGCGCGCGTCGGCGCCGAAGTCGAACATATTCCATACGTGGGTCGCCCACAGATACTTACGGGTAAAGAGCTGCTTGATCAGCTCCTCGTGGTAGTAGGCCTGATATTCCTCGGTGTAGTCGCCCTGGCGGGGATCCGAGGTATGCCAGTTAAGCGCCTCGCAGCCGTATTCGCTGACGCCGATCGGCAGGGTCGGGTGCATGGCGTGGAACTTATCGAACCAGGGGCCGTTCATATCGGTATCGCCGCCGTACCAACCGAAGTAGTGGTTATAGGAAACCACGTCGGGGATATCAAGATAGGGGCTATCCATCGGGCACATCGAAACCGCCGCCACGGTGGTAAGACGGGTCTTATCCATCGAATGAACGAGGTCGTTGAGCATGCGGTGGTTGTCAAGGAGATCGGGATCGCGGTCACCGTTCATGGTGATCTCGTTCGAAAGACCCCAAACAACGATCGAGGGGTGGTTGTAGTTCTGGCATACCAGCTCGATCATCTGGGTGCGGGTGTTCTCGCGCCCATTCGCCATGTGCTTCGAAATATAGGGAATCTCGGCCCAGATCACAAGCCCCTTTTCGTCGCAAAGATCGTAGAAATACTGATCGTGCTGGTAGTGCGCCAAGCGAATGGTGGTGGCGCCGACCTCAAGGATCAGGTCGATATCCTCGCGGTGATGCTCGGGAAGCAGGGCGTTACCGATGCCAAGGCGGTCCTGGTGGCGGGATACGCCGCGAAGCGGATATTCTTCGCCGTTTAAGATAAACCCGCGCTCGGGATCAATCGAGAAGCTGCGGCAGCCAAAGCGCGCCGAAACCTCATCTACGACCTCGCCGTTCTCGATCAGCTCGGCCTTTACGGTATAGAGGTAGGGGTTCTTTCTTCCGTGCCAGAGGGCGGGGTTCTCGATAAGGACGGTTTCCTCGTCCTTCTCGCTTTCAAGGCTTGCGATAACCGCGCCCTCTTTATCGGTGACCGTATAGCGGAAGGTGGCACCCGACGCGTTGGTTGTGTAAAGTTTCGTTGTCACTTTTGCAACGTTGCCTTCAACAATCGGGGTAACCTGGATGCCTGGCGCGCCGTAATATTCGAGATCGAAGTGCGCCTCCTCGACCGAAATGAGGTTGACGTTACGGTAAAGGCCACCGTAGAAGGTGAAGTCGGCCATCTGGGGATAGACGCTGTCGCTCGGGGCGTTGTCAACGGCGATTGTGATAAGATTGCTCTTTTTGAGGGCCTCGGTGATATCGACGCGGTAGGTCGAATATCCGCCGTCATGGTGGAAGAGCTTTTCATTTCCGACGTAGACGTCGCTCGACGAGTTGGCGCCGTTGATCTCCAAAAAATGGCGGCTGCCGGTAAGCGTTTCGGTAAGCTCGCGGCAATAATAGCAGGTGCCGCGGAAATAGTCGTTTCCGCCGTCCTGCCCGTCGGTGGCGTTCCAGCTGTGGGGCAGATTAACGGCTTCGCCCTCAAAGGACGCGCCGATCGCTTGGGGGGCGGTCTTCGAAAAGATCCAGCCTTCGTTTAAGGAAAGCTTATTTCTCATAATTTTCTCCTTTAGGTCGTATGGTTTTCCAAAAGGCGCCCGACGGGGGTCGGGCGTCTTACGGTGAATTATTCTTCGGTGGCGGCGGTTTTTCTTGCCTCAAGCTCGGCGTTCATTTCGCCAAGCGTTTTCTTATCGAGGTTATAGATCACAGCAATACCGATGAACTGAAGCACAGCGCTGAAGAGATAAAGGGCGGCAACCAGCCAGCACATGTTGTGCGCGGTGGTGATGCTTTGGCCGATGGTGCCGTATTTGGCTTCGTAGCCGAGCCAGCCCATAATGAGAAGGACGGCCGAGGGGCCAACGCCCTGCGCCAGCTTACGGAAGAAGGAGTGAAGCGAATAGACCGTGCCTTCCTCGCGCGAGCCGAATTTCCATTCGTTATAGTCGATCGCGTCACCCATCATCGCCCAGGATACACAGGTGTAAACGCCAAGGCCGATGCCGAAGGCAACGAGACCAAGGATAAAGACGGCAAGCGCGATCATCGTGTTGTTGATCAGCGGGAAGATCATCATAATGACACCGCCGCCGATCGAGACCAGCGTACCGATGACCGAGGCTTCCTTTTTGCCGTACTTTTCAACGATCTTGGTGATAAAGGGCATAAAGAGGAACATCGGTAAGAAGCCGACAACCTGCACGATACCCGAAAGAGAGGCCATATTGAAGTAGGTCGCGAACATGATGGTCGAGGCGGTGGTCGCCGCGTTCATGCCGAGGAACATACCCATGGCGGCGAGCGTCGCGCCGACGGCAGGGCGGTTCTTCATAAACTTACCGAAGGCCGAGAGAACGTTGAACTTCTCGGTCTTTTCTTGGGTCTTGACCGAGTTTTCGTCCACGCGAACCGTGATGTTTTTCAGCATAAAGAGGAAAGCAAGGAAGCCGATAACGCCCATAATAAGCGCCGCGAAGAACACGCGCTCGCCAAGCAAGACCTCCAGCGGCTTACCCGTAAGCGGGCTTAAAACCTCTTGCCCCATCTCATAGGGGAGCTTGGTCTCGGGGTTGATCAAGAACTGATCGGCGCCGACCCCCTCGGGCAGAACGATCTGATCGAGGAAGTTCGTGTTCCCCTCCCAGGTCACCTTGCGCCAGATGAGCATCGGCAGAATGACATTGGGAAGGATATTCCCGACCATCGAGCCGATCGAGCGCCAGGTCGAAAGCTGGGCACGCTCGCCTGGATCTTCGGAAACGAGCGAAAGCATCGAGCCATAGGGAACGTTCGCGATCGTATAGAAGGCATCCCACACGATATAGCCGACGATAAAGAGGATCGCCTTTAAAACGACGGGCGCGTTCGGGAAGGGAAGAAAGACGGCGGCGCCGCCCACCAAAAGCCCGCAGGCCCCGATAAAGATATAGGTCTTGAATTTGCCGTTTTTGTACGATCTTCTGTCGTTGTCGATCAGGGAGCCGATCAGCGGGTCGTTCACCGCGTCCCAGATCTGCACAACAAGAAGCAGGGCCGAAAGAAGCCCGGTCTCCAGCATCATATAGACCAGCCAGAAGGTCTGTACGGTGCTTTTCAGTGCAAAGCTCATATTGCAGCCAAGGTCACCGGCGGCATACGCAAGCTTATCGCGCATACCAAAGGGTCTTTTTGCCTTTTGATTTTCCATTTCGAAAGATTCCTTTCTTAATTTATATTGTACTGCCCCTTTATTATAACAAAAGAGAAGCCAATGGTGTTTGTAGCATTTTCCTGTAATTTGTAAATTTTTTATATTATTGTAAAAAAATAGTTGAAATTTTCACAAAAAAGAGGTACACTTTCGGTATAAATATAGAAAAAACAACAAGGAGAGCGAAATGGACTACCAAAAGGAGCTTTCGTTTCTTTGCCGCACGCTGGGGAAGCTTTCGCTTCGTTTTTTCTTCTTCACCGAAAAGGAAGAAGGAGAGGGCGAGCCCTTTGACGGGGGGCTTCGCGACATTCTCGGGGTCAAGGAAGAAAGGCGGGCGGTTCTTTTGCCACATTGCAGGGCGGCGACCGATGTAGGGATCTACACGTTTACCGACCGTTTTTTGTGCAGCTACAGCTTTTTGCGCCTGCTGAACGAGGGGGAACGCTTTCTTTTTATCGGCCCGTATCGGCGCGAGGGGGTAGGGCGCGAGGCCTTTCTTGAACGCCTTCACTCGCTTTTTCAAAACGAGGAGATCCCCAAGGCGGCAAGCGACTATTACGAAAGGCTTCCCCCCGTGAGAAGCGACCACGCGCTTTTTGTGCTACTGGAAAGCTTCGGTGATCTTTTATGGGGGAAGGACGGCTACGTTTTCCACACCGTAAAGGAAAAATACGAGATCGACCTGCAAAAGGTGCTCTCACGGCGCACGGGGGGAAGGGGGGCGACTCTGCCCGCGGAAAAGGAGCTGGAGCTGCGCTACGCCTACGAAAACGAAATGATGGATATCATTTCTCACGGGCAGGCGCATCGCCTTTCTCTTTTGCAGGGGCTTTCGGCCGCTTCGATGGGGGTCGTGGAAAAAAGAAGCGAAAGTCCACTTCGGAATCTGCAGAATTACGGGGTGATCTTTAACACGCTTTCGCGCAAGGCGGCCGAGGGGGGCGGGGTCCACCCCATCCATCTTGACAGCGTTTCCCGCCATTTCGCCTTAAAGATCGAGGGCGCTTCCTCAACGGCAGAGCTTTCCGCCCTTTTGGGGGAGATCGCCTATACCTATTGCCGCTTGGTGCAAAAGCATTCCTTGAAGTCCTATTCGCCCCCCGTGCAAAAGGCGATCGCCTATATCAACGCCGACCCATGCGCCGCGCTTTCGCTTTCGGCGATCGCTTCTCGCCTTGGGCTTTCCGCAAGCTATTTTTCCGATCTTTTCAAAAAGGAGACGGGAAGATGCCTTACCGAATACGTAAACGAAAAGAAGATGGAGCTGGCGGCCTCGCTTCTTACGGGGACCGACGAACGTGTCGGTGAGATCGCGGCAGCCGTGGGGATCCCCGATCTGCAATATTTTTCCAAGCTTTTCAAAAAAAGCAAGGGGGAAACGCCGCTTGAATACCGAAAGCGCCGTATCGCCGCCCCGAAAATTCGGTGATCCTTTGCAACGGACGACCAAAACCAAAGGTTTTATCCAAGGCCTTGGCCTTGGTATATCATCACCGAAGGTGTATATCATCAACGTCCAAAGGACATTGTATATCATCACCGAAGGTGTATATCATCACGGCATCGCCGTGCATGAGAACAGACGACCGATGGTCGCTTGCAATGGACGACCGATGGTCGCCCCTACTATTGTAAGCAAAAAGCCGAAAATCATACGAAAAAAGCCAAAGCGCCCGAACAAACTCGGTGTGCTTTGGCTTTTTATTTGTTTTTACTTTTATTCGCAAAGAACCGCTACCTCACGGTAGCCGTAATAGCGGAAGGCTTCGATGGCTTCTTCGGTTATTTTTTCGCCCGGCATTAAGATCGGAACCGCCGGCGGACAAGCCGTCGGCAAGCCGCCGAGGATCTTCCCCTTGGCCCATTCAAGCGGCGCGGTGACCGTTGGGCGAAAAAGCGCTTCCCTTGGGGAAAGGACGGCTTCCCCCCGTACGGCGGGGGGCGGCGGCGCCTCGATCGGCAAAAGGTGCGGGATCGACAGAAGCGCTCGCCCGATCTTCACAAGCTCACGCCCCCCGAAAAGCGGGGAAAGCATCAAGACGACGTGATCGGCGTCCGCATGCTCGACAAAGATCCTTTTTCGCTCCAAAAGGGCCGCAAGCGTTTCTCCCAAATACCCATAGGACTTCGTGGCAAGCGTCAGCTTCAAGGGCTCATCCCCCACCAAGCGATAGCCGTTTGCCGTAAGGCTTTCCTTTAACTCCTTTACCTTGGGAAGAAAGTTTTCCAAGGCGCGCGGGAAGCGGCGGAAGAGAAGCTCGTTCAGCGTATCCAGCGAAGAAAGCGTCAGATACGAGGGGCTGGTCGAGGCGAAAAGCGCCATCGCCCCCTCGGCCGCCTGCGAAAGGAAGAGAGGGGCATTCTGCCCGATATGCAGATACGCGGCCCCCGTTAAGGCAGGCAGGGTCTTATGCGCCGAATCGCAGCAAAGATCACACGAGGCATCCAAGGGATGAAGCGAGGGCGAAAGAAAGCGCAGATATGCCCCGTGGGCGTTGTCAACGAGAAGCAGGGCGCCGTATCGGTGACAAAGAGAAGAGAGCGCAAAAAGATCAAGGGTGTTCCCAAGATAATCGGGCGAGGTGACGAAAAGGGCGACGGGTCTTTCGCTTTGCAAGCGCGCCTCTATCTCCGCAAAGTCGGGCGTATAGGAAAGAAGCGACCCCTCGCCGTAAAGCCAGGAAAGCTCGGTATCGGTAAGCGCCGCCGCCGAAAGAAGCGACTTATGGGCGTTGCGGGCGCAAAGGATACGCCCCTCTTTTCCCGTGCTCGCGGCGTAGAGCTTGGCAAGATAGAGCATCGCGCGAATACAGTGAGAAGAGCCCTCGGTCGAATAGAGCGTCTTTTGCGAGCCGAACAGCACCGAGGCGTATTTTTCGCTTTGCAGAATGATGCCGTTTGCGTGATAGAGCGCATCGGCGCCCGCAATCTCGGTGATATCCAAGGGCTCGGGCCCCAAAAAACGTTTTCCCTTATGCCCCGGCATATGCGCGCGCACCGCGCCCCTTTGGGCGTAGCGCTTGACGAAGGAATAAATGGGGGCGTTTTTCATAACCCAAGCTCCCGCTTGGCGATCTCAAGGTAGATCGCGCATTCCATACGCTTACGGAAAAGGCGGCAGCCGCTTTCGTAGATGCCGCGGATGCTGCCCGTGGCGTGATAGGCGTTGGCGGCGCACCCGCCCGAGCAATAAAGCTTGGCCCAGCAATCGGCGCACTCGGGGCGCGCGTAGACGTTGCAGGCACGAAACTCGTTTTGTATATCGAAATTATCAACCCCGTCCCAGACGTTGCCGAGCTTGAATTTCTCGTCGCCGACGAACTGGTGGCAGGGGTAAAGGTCTCCGGTGGGGGTGACCGCCATATATTCGGTGCCCGAGCCGCAGCCCGAGATCCGCTTATAGATGCAGGGGCCGCCCGTAAGATCGATCATATAATGATAGAAGGTAAAGGGATCGCCCTCCTTCTTCTTTTGCAGCATCAGCTCGGCCAGCTCTTCGTACTGCTTCATTACCACCGCAAGATCCTCTTCGCTAAGGGCGGCGGGATCGGTGGGGGCGGCGACCACAGGCTCCATACTGATCTCGCGGAAGCCGAGCGAAAGCATTTCCTTGATATCTTCCAAAAAATCGGGGTTCTCGTGGGTAAAGGTGCCGCGCATATAGTAGTTTTTGCCCTCGCGCGCTTTAACCATCTCCTGAAAAAGCGGGACGATGCGATCGTAGCTGCCACGGCCGTGTGCGTCAACGCGATAGCGGTCATGCACCGCTTTTCGCCCGTCAAGGCTCAGAACCACGTTGCTCATTTCCCTGTTGGCAAAATCAATAACGTCCCCGTCAATCAGCATCCCGTTGGTGGTAAGGGTGAAGCGGAAGTTCTTATTATGCTTTTTTTCGACCGAGCGGGCGTAGGCCACCAGCTGCTTGACGACGTCGAAATTAAGAAGCGGCTCGCCGCCGAAGAAATCGACTTCAAGGTTATGGCGCGTACCCGAGTTTTCGATCAGGAAATCAAGGGCGCGCTTACCGGTCTCAAAAGACATCACCGCGCTCTTTCCCGCATATTTTCCCTGCCCCGCGAAGCAATAAGCGCAGGTAAGGTTGCAGGTATGCGCCACGTGCAGGCAAAGCGCCTTAACGACCCCCGCGGTCTTTTCCTTCAAATCCCCCGCCCGCTTTTCGAAGGTGTCGGGGGCGAAAAGCTTTTTGCTTTCCTTCAAAGAAAGGATCTCGCCGTAGCAAGAAAGAAGCTCTTCCTCGGTAACGGTGGGATCATCCTTATATTTTTCAAGAAGCGAGGCGATCAGCGCCCCCTTCTCGCAGCTTTCAAATTCGTTTATCATATCGAAGGCGACCGCATCCACGACGTGGATGGCGCCCGAATAGGTGTCAAGGACGATGTTGTAGCCGCCCTGCTTATAACAGTGTACCATAGCTTTCTCTCTTTTCGCTTTGTGGGGTGTAGACGAAGAAAAACGCCGCCCGTCGGCGGCGTTTTTTCTTACTTATTGGTGTTTTCGCAGTTCTGATTGGCAATGCCGCAGCTGGTCTTGCAGGCGGATTGGCAAGAGGTCTGACATTCGCCGCAGCCACCGTTCTTCGCGCTCTTGCAAAGGTCGCGGGTCTGGATCGTCTTAATATGTTCCATACTGATATTCCTCCGTATAGCTGATTTTTCTTTATTATATCACTTGATATGCCGCTTGTCAAGAAGAGACACCGATTTTTTGTCGATCCGTACGCATGCTTTTGATGCCGGTATCTTGGCACAAGGAGGGAGGTCTCCTTCTCCTTCAAAGACTCTTGATTATTTCTTCAAAAAATGATATAGTAGTAGAGAGCGCCGAAAAAGACCGAAAAGGGCGCCCTATTTTACAAGCAAAGGATGTCCGCATGGCAAAAAGAACCATAAAAACACGGCTTTCGGCGTACCGCGCCTCGCTGCATCACACCGAGGGGGCTTCCCGTTATATCCGTCTTTACACCCTCTTCGTCAGTCTTTTTCTCTTGCTCAGCGCCCTTTTTGGCGCGCTTATCACGAGGGAGACCGAATTTTGGAGCCATTTTCTTGCCCTGCAAACCACCCCCTCGCCGCTTATCACCGACTATTTCCGTCTTGGGGGGCTTGGCAGCGCCTTCTTTAACACCGCGCTGTTGGGGCTTTTGGTCAACCTTTTGATGCTTCTTAGCAAAACGCGGGCAAACGCCACCACGCTTGCCGCCTATTTCCTTGTGATCGCCCACGGCTTTTACGGGCTTTCGCTGCTTTCGTGCTTACCGATCCTTTTGGGCGCCTTCGTCTATTGTCTTTGCCGCCGCGTTTCTTTTGGCGAGCATCTTCCCATCGCCCTCTTTTCCACCGCCCTTAGCCCCTTTATCGGGGATTTCCTCTTCCGCTATCCGCCGACCCACGGGGGTGGCGTTGGGCTCTCGGCTTCGGGTGTGATTCTCTCGCTCCTCTTCGGGATCGGGGTCGGCTTTGCGGTTCCCGCGCTGATTGCGGGTACCTCAAAGATGCACCGCGGATACAGCCTTTATAAGGCGGGGCTCGCGATCGGGCTGCTCGGTGTCTTTTGCTACGCGCTTCTTTACCGTTGCTTGGGGCTTGTCGCCCCCCTGGCGCAAAACCCGCCAAACGGCGCCTACGAGGCGCTGCCTTACCGCTATATCCTCTTTTGCAATCTCTTCCTTGCCGCGCTCTTTCTCATCACGCTTCTTTGGGGATACCTTGCGAACAACAAAAGCTTTGAGGGCTTCGGCGCCCTGCTTCGTTCAACCGGCTACGGCACCGATTTCGTCGATCGCTTCGGCTTCCCCGTCTGCCTTATCAACCTTGCGGTATACGGACTTTGCCTGCTTGTCTTCTTTGATCTCGTTACCCTTTTGCCGACCCTTATCCCCGCCCTGCCCAAGGCGGCGGGCTTTACCGGCCCCACCCTTGGGGTGATCTTCGCGGCGCTGACCTTCTCGGCTGACGGGCAGCAGATCCGTACGGTTTGGCCGATCGCCCTGGGGTACGCGCTTTTGTTTGCGCTTTGCTTTGGGGTGTGCGAACTGCTCGGTTGGTCGATCCCTTGGACGCTTGGCAGCCAGGTGTATCTCGGCGGGCTTGCCTTTGCCACGGGGCTTTGCCCCTTTGCGGGAAAATACGGTGCCAAGGTGGGCATTGCCGCGGGCTTTGCAAGCGCTGCGATCTGTTGCGTTACCGCCTCTATGCACGGCGGCTTCGTGCTTTATAACGGCGGCTTCACGGCGGGGCTTGCCGCGCTTCTGCTCTTACCCTTGCTTGATTTTTACAATATAGAACCCAATTTTGAGGACGACAAGCTTTAATCCGTAAAAACAACTTTACAAGGAGACCTTTTATGTTTGACCTTTTCACGCGCCTTTTCATCAAGGACGCAGATCATGTGGAAAGCGAAGCGGTACGGGGCGCCTACGGGCGGCTGGCCGGCCTTTTCGGGATCGTGATGAACCTGCTTCTTTCGGGGTGCAAGATCCTCTTTGGCGTGTTGGTCGGGGCGATCTCGATCCTTTCCGACGGACTTAATAACCTTTCGGACGCGGCTTCCTCGCTGATCACGCTGCTCGGCTTCAAGCTTTCCTCGAAGAAGCCGGATAAGGAGCATCCCTTCGGGCACGGACGTATGGAGTATCTGACGGGGCTTTTGGTTTCGGCTTTGATCCTGGTGGTCGCCTTCCAGCTTTTCAAGGATTCGCTCGCGAAGGTCATAGCGGGTGAAGCGACGGCGCTTGAACGCGGCCCGCTCGGCTACATCACGCTTGCCTTGCTGCTTCTTTCGATCGGCGTAAAATTCTTAATGGCGGGCTTTAACCGCCACGTCGGCAAAAAGATCAAGTCGGCGGCGCTTTCGGCCACGGCGCTTGATTGCCTTTCCGACTGTATCTCGACCGCCGTTGTTTTCCTTTCGATGCTGCTTTCGCTCTTTATCCCCGATTTCCCGATCGACGGGTGCGCCGGGCTCTTCGTTTCGCTCTTTATCGCCTACACGGGCATTCGCTCGGTCAAGGAGATCGCGGCGCTTCTTTTGGGGCAGGCGCCCGACCGCGAGCTGGTCGAAAAAATCGAAGCCTATGTTCTTTCGTTTGACAGTCGCATCGAAGGCATCCACGATCTCGTTTTGCACGATTACGGCCCCGGGCGAAAGATCCTTATTCTGCACGTCGAGGTCCCTGCCGAAGGGGATATTTTAGAGCTACACGATCTGATCGACAACATCGAAGAGGGTCTTTCCGAGGAATTTTCCTGCATCACCACCATTCATATGGATCCCGTCCTTACGAAGAGCCCCCGCGTTCTGGAGCTGAAGGAAGCCTGCCTTTCGATCGTTCGGGCGATCGACCCCGCCCTTACCCTGCACGATTTCCGCATGAACGAGGGCTCGACCCACGCCAATCTGATCTTCGACGTGGTCGTGCCGCACGAATGCCCCCTCTCGCTTGAAGAGATCTCCGCGCGCGTCGCCGCCGCCGTCAAGGCCCATGACCCCCGCCTATCCGCCGTCGTCAAGGCCGAATATCCGTTTGTTTAAAAAGGATAGCAAAAAAGGAGAATACAAATGGTACGGTTAACCTTAGATAAGTGTTTAGAAAAGAGCGGTATCACGCGCTATGAATTGGCAAAACGGATCGACGTAAAATTTCAAACCGTAGATCGCTATTACAAAAACCGTGTCGTTCGGTATGACAGTTATATTTTAGACCGTATCTGCACCGCCTTGGATTGCACCCTTGGCGATATCCTCGAATACGTTAAGGATGAATAATTTTGTCTTGTCTTATGCGGGCCGTCAAAGCCGAATATCCGTTCGTCTAAAAAAAAACAAAAAAGAGATGCGTGCGCATCTCTTTTTTCTTTGCGGTTATGTCCTCCCCGGTCGCATAGTCGAAATGCGCACTCATTCTCATTCGTTTCATTTCTCCTTGCTTTGCGGGGTATCACTTCGATAAAAAGCCACAACGTGGCTTTTTATCTCGTTCACTAAATATGAAGTCCGGGACGCACGGATTTGATGCAGAAATAACCGCTCTTCGGGTGTTAGGCGTATATTATACGTCGAACCCGAAGAACGGTTATAGCAAACAAAATATAATACTTTGGGAAGAAAAACGAATGTTTTTCAACCTTAAAAATCTGTGAAAGGGGAACACAGGAGCAGAGCCTTTCAAAAAGCAAAAAGGGCTTGCAATGCAAGGCATTACAAACCCTTTTGTTTGCGGTTATGCGCAAATACGAAGTCCCAAATCAGAACTTGTCGACGGGGAACATGATCTTCAACTGATTGACCTTGCTCTGGTAGGTCGCCTGCTGCTTATCGGCATGAAGCTTCTGATAGATGGTCTCTCTTGCCTCGTGGTAGGCGATGGGGGATGCCTCGTTCTTGGCGTTGACGCGGATGAGGTGGAAGCCGAACTGGGTCTTAACCGGGGCGCTGACCTTGCCGATCTCGGCGGCAAAGGCGGCCTCCTCAAACTCGGGAACCATCTGCCCGCGACCAAATTCCCCAAGGCTTCCGCCCGCTTCCTTCGAGGGGCAGGAGCTATACGCCTTGGCGGCCTCTTCAAAGGTCATCTCGCCCTTTTCGATCTTTTCCTTGATCCCGTTGGCTTCTTCCTCGGTGGCAACCAGGATATGGGCGGCGTTTACGGTCTCGCCCTGGTTGAATTTATCAAGGTTCTCGTCATAGAACTTACGAACCTCCTCTTCCTTAACCGAAACGTTGCCAAGCGCCTTGCGGATGCCGTACTCGGCAAGCAGCGATTCCTTGGTCTTTTTCAGCTTCAACTGGAAGGCGGGCTCGGCCTCAAAGAGGTTCTTCTGGGCTTCGAGAAGAAAGAGCTTCTGATTGATCAGCTCGTCAAGCAACGCCGCCATACCCTCCTTCGAGCGGTAGGCATCGGCCCGCGGGCCGAGCGCCACGAGCATTCCGTTCAAATCCTCTTCGGTGATCGGCATCCCGCCGACACGCGCTAAAATCTTTTCGTTCATTCTTTTCTCCTTACGAAAGACGCTTGACCGACAGCGAAACGCTCTCGCCGTTCAAATTCCACGCCTTTCCGTTTTCTTCCTGATAGTTTACCGCGTCGGCAAGCGTAGCCGAGGCGATCTCTTCTTGATTCTTTTCTAAGATCGCACGGATCTTTTCGCTGCCCGAGAAGCCGATCTCGATATGGTCGGTGACCTCGAAGCCGCTATCCTTACGCATGGTCTGGATCTTACTGATCAGCTCACGCACGAAGCCTTCTTCCAAAAGCGCGTCGGTAAGCTTGGTATTCAGAACCACGGTGATGCCGCGGTCGCCAACCGATTCAAAGCCGTCGGCCTTGACCTGCTCAATGAGAAGATCCTCTTCAAGAAGCGCGATCTCGGTGCCGTCGGGCGCCGTAAGGGTAAGGCAGCCCTTTGCCGTAAGCTCATCCATGGCATCGTTGCCGGAAAGGGTCGAAAGCGCCGTGCGGATAAAGCCCAAATGCTTGCCGAACTTCGGCCCGACCGTACGAAGCTGGGGCTTGAAGGTGTAGGTCGTGAAGTCGCGTACCGATTCGGTAAAGACGACCTCTTTAATATTCAATTCATCCTTGATGATCTCGGCAAAGAAGGGCGGAAGCTCGGCCCCCTTGACGAACATCTCGGCAAGCGGCTGGCGGTTTTTGACCGACGCGGCGTTGCGGCAGGAGCGCCCCAGGGTGACGACCGACAAAACGGCGTCCATATTCTTCTCAAGCTCGTTATCAACGAGGGTTTCGTCTACCGTCGGGAAATCGCACAGATGCACGCTTTCGGGCGCATCCTTATCAATGCCCGCGACGAGGTTACGGTAGATATCCTCAGCCGTGAAGGGGATCATCGGCGCCGTGATCTTCGCCATCGTGACCAGTACGGTATAAAGCGTCATATAGGCGGCAACCTTGTCGCTTTCCATGCCCTTGGCCCAGAAGCGCTCGCGGCAGCGGCGGACGTACCAGTTACTGAGATCGCCGACAAAGTCAAGCAGGGCGCGCGCGGTTTCGGGGATCTCGTAATCCCCAAGGTGACGGTCGACCGCCGCGACGGTGTTTTGCAGGCGTGAGAGGATCCAGCGATCCATAACCGTAAGGTTTTCTTTACTGAACGTATGCTCTTTCGGGTCAAATCCGTCAATGTTCGCGTAGAGGGTGAAGAAGGCGTAGGTGTTCCAGAGCGTGCCGATAAACTTGTTGCGCCCTTCAAGCACCGCCCCCTCGTGGTATTTGTTGGGAAGCCAGGGCGCGCTGTTCGAATAGAAGTACCAGCGAACCGCATCGGCGCCGTATTTCGTCAGCTCCTCCATCGGGTCAACGGCGTTGCCCTTGGATTTGGACATCTTCTGCCCGTCCTTATCGAGAACGTGACCGAGAACGATAACGTTCTTATAGGGGGCCTTATTGAAGATCAGCGTTGAGATCGCCATCAAGGAATAGAACCAGCCGCGGGTCTGGTCGATCGCCTCGCTGATGAAGTCGGCGGGGAAGTTCTTTTCAAAGATCTCTTTGTTTTCAAAGGGGTAGTGCCACTGGGCGAAGGGCATGGCGCCCGAATCGAACCAGCAGTCGATAACCTCGGAAACACGCTTCATCTCGCCCGAGCACTCGGGGCAGGGGAAGGTGACCGCGTCGATATAGGGGCGGTGAAGCTCTATTTTTTCGGGGCAGTTTTTCGAAAGCCCGCGAAGCTCTTCAATCGAACCGATACAATGCTTATGGCCGCAAGCGCATTCCCAGATCGGCAAGGGGGTTCCCCAGTAACGGTTACGCGAGATACCCCAGTCCTGCACGTTCTTCAGCCAGTCGCCAAAGCGGCCTTCGCCGATGTTCTCGGGGATCCAGTTGACCGTCTTATTGTTGCGGATAAGGTCCTCGCGGACCGCGCTCATCTTGATGAACCAGGTATCGCGGGCGTAATAGATCAGGGGGGTGTCGCAGCGCCAGCAGAAGGGATACTCATGCTCGAACTTCGGGGCCGAGAAGAGCAGATCGCGTCCCTCCAGATCCTTTAAGACCTCCTGATCGGCATCTTTAACGAACAGGCCGCCAAAGGGGGTATCCTCGGTCATAAGGCCCTTGGCGTCTACCTTCTGCACGAAGGGCAGATCGTAGCGCTTACCGATGCGGTTATCGTCCTCACCGAAGGCGGGGGCGATATGAACGATACCGGTACCGTCCTCCATCGAAACGTAGCTGTCGCAGGTCACGAAATGGGCATTCTTTTTCTGCTTCTCGGCGTCATGCTTGGCGCAATCGAAAAGCGGAATATAGGCGCGGCCTTCAAGGGTCTTGCCCTCGAAGCTGTCAAGGATCTCGTAGGCCGCCTTGCCTTCCTCGGCAAGGGGCGAGAGGACCTTGTCAAGCAAGGGCTTCGCCATATAATAGGTCTTGCCGTCCGCCGCCTTCACGCGGCAATAGGTATCGGTGGGGTTGACGCACAGCGCGACGTTCGAAGGAAGCGTCCACGGCGTCGTCGTCCACGCGAGGAAATAGGCGTCTTCGTCCACAAGCTTGAAGCGCACGATGGCCGAGCGCTCCTTCACGGTCTTATACCCTTGGGCTACCTCGTGGCTCGAAAGCGGCGTGCCGCAGCGCGGGCAATAGGGAACCGTCTTAAAGCCCTTGTAGAGAAGCCCCTTGTCGAAGATCTGCTTCAAGGCCCACCATTCGGATTCGATATAGTCGTCGTGGTAGGTGACGTACGGATCGTCCATATCCGCCCAGAAGCCGACGGTGCCCGAAAACTCTTCCCACATACCCTTATACTTCCAAACGCTTTCCTTGCATTCGTCGATAAAGGGGGAAAGACCGTATTGCTCGATCTGCTCCTTGCCGTCGAGCCCCAGCTTCTTTTCTACCTCTAATTCAACCGGAAGGCCGTGGGTATCCCAGCCCGCCTTACGAAGGATGTGCGCGCCCTTCATGGCGCGGTAGCGGGGGATCATATCCTTAATAACGCGCGTTAAGACGTGGCCGATGTGCGGCTTGCCGTTCGCGGTCGGGGGTCCGTCGTAAAAGGTGTAGTTCTCCCCCTTTTTCCCCTCGATGCTTTTTTCAAAGATACGGTTTTCCTGCCAAAAGCGCAAGACCTCCTTCTCCCTTTCGGGGAAGCTTACGTTGGTAGGAACCTTATTAAAGTGCTGCATAACGCTTCCTCTCTCCCGCGCAAGGATGGCGCGCGGGAAAAATAATATAATTCATATAATTATATATCATAATTTACCCCCTTGTCAAGATGCTTTTGCTCCTTCTTGTGCCCTTTCTCTTTTCTATGCAGGCGATTCGCGAATCTCCCCTATGCTGTCTCTTCTTCAATCCCTTCGCCCCCCTTCCCGTGCGTTCCTCGCTCTTTTTTCTTCCCTTTTCTCTTTTTTTGCCCCTACTTTGTGAAACTTTTCTAAAAAACCTTGCAATTTTCCCGATTTTTGATACAATGAATATGGATAACAACATAAAGGAGGCAAACTATGCGTCAACTGAAAACCCTTTGCGCGCTTCTTCTTATCGGAACGATGATGCTTTGCGCACTCGTATCCTGCGGCGGAGATCCGGCCGATACAACGACGGTGCCCGGCACGCCGCCCGAAGGTGCTCTGATCAATAATATCGAGGAATATAAGATCTATTACCCCACCGACATGGACAGCGATATGTTCGAGGCAGTAAAGGCCTTTTCCCGTGTTGCCAAGGAAAAGACGGGGATCAATTTTCTTTTTATGGAGGATCTCTCTTATCAAATTCCCGTCGGCACGCTTGAAATTTTGATCGGTGATACCAACCGCCCCGAAAGCGCAAGCGTTCGGGTGGGGCTTAACGATTATGCGATCTATTTTGAAAACAACCGCCTTTGCATCAACGGTGGCTCGGCCGAGGCCCTTATGACCGCGGTCACACTGTATTTTGAGCATTACGAAAAGGACGGGGCCCTCTATTACCCCCAATCGGCCTTCCTGTATCGCGCCGACTACCCTTACGACAGCATTACGCTGGACGGCGTGGATATTTCCGAATATTCGATCGTTTACGAAAGCAGTGAAAAAAACATGGCTTTGCTTTTGCGTGAGCAGATCGCCAAGGCAGCAGGCGTGCGCCTGCCGCTCCGCACGGCAAAGGATGCCGTAACCGATAAAGAGATCGTGGTCGGGCTTTTTGCTTCGGGCGCCCGTCAGGCCCCTGCCGCCCAGAAGGGAAAATGCCACCTAAGCAAGGTAGGCTCGCGCGTCTTTTTGCACGGTGACGGGGAGGGCGGCACCTATTCGGCCGTCATGACCTTTATCGACAGCCTTGTGGGCAGCGGCGCGCGGCTTTCGCTTTCCACGGGCAAAACGTACGCTCTTCTTCCCACCATCAATCAGCCGAACAACACCCCCGAATTTGACGATTTCCGCGACGATCTCTCCACGCTTGAAATGTCGGCCGAGACCGTCTTTGAGCGCTTTATGCTCGCCAAGGAAGAGCTTCCCGACGAAATGACGGTCTATGACCGCGTCAATATCGACGATTTCCCGCTTTCCAGAGAGCACGTCCTTTACGTCAGCCCGCAAGGCAACGACGGGGCCGCCGGCACGAAGGAGGCTCCGCTTGCCAGCCTTGCAAAGGCGATCGATAAGATCGGAAACCGCGGTGGCGTGATTTACATGATGGGTGGAACCTATTCGCTTTCCCAAACCGTCGCGCTTAAGAAAGAAAACGGCGGATCCCCGACCGCGCCGCTTTTCATCAAGGCCTATAACGACGAGGATGTTACCCTTACCTCCAATAAAATTTTAGAAAACTACGATAGCGGCGTATGGCGTCCGGTCGACTTTACCCGAGACAAGGTAGCCGCCCGTATGCCCGAGGAAGCCAAAGACAGCGGAAGGATCTACTCCGCGAGCTTACAGGACCTTGGGGTTACCCCTGCCGATATGGCCGAGATCTCGCGCTCAAGCGGCGGCGCCAAGCTCTACATCGGCGACGAGAACTATACGCTGGCCCGCTTTCCGAACGCGACCGACAGCTCGCTTGATGAATTTTATTTTACCTATACCTACGATTGCGGCTCAGTCACCTCTCCGACGAGTGGCCATTTGTCCGACTGGCTGAAGCGCGTTGCGGCCTCGGGTGGGACGCTGACGTCAAACTCTGTCATCGGCTGGCAGATCCGCGTGATCAACGCAAAGGATAACGATCAGATGAAGAACGCAAAGGGTGAATGCAACGCCCAGGAAATGGCCGACGAGATCCTTTCCTGGGTCAATACCGGCAACATCTGGATCTACGGAAGCACCTATCAGGGCTGGGAGACCGGTTATTATAACCTGAGCCTTGACGAGGAGAGCATTGATAACTTCCACTACGCACCCGACGGAAAGACCCGGCTGCTTGGCGGCTTTGTCGAGGACCCCAACGGCATCCCCACCGTCCTTTACGACAGCAAGGGAAATGCGAAAGCGGCAACTGGCTATTATTTCTTAAAATCCAAGCATCCCAACTCTTCGGGCTGCGGCCCCTCCAGCAACTCGGCGGCCGGTCGAAACACCTTCTACTTCTTTAACGCCATTGAGGCAATTGACGTTCCCGGCGAATGGTTCTACGACGTGGAGACCGAGACGGTTTACCTTTATGCGACCGACGCTTTCTTAGAAGGGGATGACATTACCTATTCGGGCAACGGCAGCTTTGCGTTGCTTACCGCCTCAAAAGTCAACGGCCTCGTGATCGACGGCATTGACGTCAACGGCGCAGGCAGCTACGGCATGTCCTTCACCGACTGCAACGGCATTATCATCCAGAATGTCAAGATGAAGAACACTGCGAACAACGCTATTCTCATGTCGAACAGTGAGAATTTCCGCATCTTATATTCCGAATTCTCGCATATCTACACCGGCCGTATGCTCAGTCTTGCGACTAATAGCTCTGCCGAAATGACCTCATACGATCTGCGTGTGACCAACAACGCCGTGCAGAACTGCGTGTTCTACGACCCGATCTTAAATTGCGACACGGCCATCTTCCACGGCGGCAGCCGTATGGTCATCTCGCATAACTATTTCAAGGATACGGTGATTAAATCGGGCAACTCGTCCGAGGTGATCATTGAATACAACAACTTTGAGGGCGGAAGCCGGACCATGACCGACGGCGGCATGATCTATTTCAGCACGCTGACCACGCGCGGCGCGCACGTCCGCTACAACCTGTGCCACAAATTCAACGCCAGCCACCGCGCAGTCTACTTCGACACCCAAACCAGCGGATGCTACGCCTACGGTAACATTATCTCAACGCTGGACGGGATTACCGAAACGGCCTATAACGCCTGGTATTCCTCCACCGGCAACGGAAATGTCTGCTACGGGAACATCTTCTTGCTCCGTAACCCCTGGCAGTGCAAGCTTGCGGGTATCACGGGCGGCGATGAGCCCGGCGTTGAAAGCCAAGCGGGCACCGGCGATACCATTCTTCAATCCGCGCTCTTCTACTATTACTGGTCGGATACCGGCTTCTCGCTTACCGCCAACCCCCAGCACTATGGCTACAGCTATAAGGACGTTAAGGCGGCAGGCCTGCTTGATTCGAATGATGACATGGCCTTCCTGAGGGCGGGACTGAGTGCGACCGGTTCCTTTAAGCAGGACGAGGCAGGCGGCTGGTGGTTAGACCACGCAAGGGAAGAGGTTACCCGTTATCTTAGTACCTTCTCGGCTGAGGCGTGGGAGAGACGCTTCCCCGATTACATCAACTCGCTGGAAAGCATGAAGCTGATCATTGAAGCGTACGAGAACTCCGATTACCACGTCCGTTACTTCTATTTCCCCGCCGAGCTTTCGGGAGAGAGCTACACCTTTGAGACGAAAGAGGACGCCGTCTTTACCATTCCTACCTATCAGTACAAGGACGGCTCAAAAATCAAAACCGTCCGCCAAGAGGTCCGCTATGCGGAATACGACGACGAGAACGATAAGTGGTTCGTCACCCTTTCCTTTGAGGAGATCGCCGCGATCGAAAAGATGGAGCGCGCCCCCTGCAACGCGGTTATTAAGGACAACATCATCCTCGGCGGCACGCCCGCACGCGTAGGCAGCGACGGCGCTGCCATAGGCAATGCGGTAAGCGAGACCAACACCATCACCACGTGGAATAAATCAGGCTTCTCGACGCGAGAATCGACCATGATCGACAACAACTTTATGTACTTCACCTATGCCGACATTATTCCCGACGCCGACCTTCACGATTACACGATCCATGACGACATATGGGATACGATCGAGGAAACGATGGGAGAAGGCTACCGCGATATCTTCGCCGTTACCGATCAGTATAAATGCGGCGTCACCTATCCCGGCTTTGACCCAACGAAATACGAATAAATAAACCCTACAAAAAAGCCCCGAGGCATTAGCGTGATGTCTTTAACGGACAAATCACGCTAAACTATGATTGCCCTTGCGGGCAAGTTATGAGTTATGAAATGCTTACGCATTGTTATGATTGGCTTCGCCAAGTTACAGGTTAGTAGGGCAATCATATCATAAC
>JAZOOS010000025.1:0-4703 GCA_045655185.1 Eubacteriales bacterium | reverse complement strand
TCTATGGTAAAATGGGTATAGCTCATATTGAATTCTCCTTTTGTTGTTTTGGTGTGTGGTAGCTTCATTATAACACAGGATTCAATATGAGTTTTCTTTTTCCTTTCTTAAAAGTGTTGCACTTGATAGTATAATTCACCGTGCACCAAACAAAAAGACCGTTTACAAACGGTCTTTTTGTATTCTTCTTTTTTCATGCACTATTCATTATTCATTAACCTTATCTGTGCGCGACTTTTCCAATGAATAAGGAAAAATGAAGCCGCTTTGCTGATAAATAATTAAGAATTATATACCTTCCCATAATTGGGAGCCCCATGCCCAAAAAGAGCATTCATTACGAATGCTCTTTTTCCTTACATTTTCTTGTCGTCGGTGGCGGGGTTATCGATCAAGTGCCCGTCCTCGCCGAAGCGAGAGCCGTGGCAGGGGCAATCCCAGCTGTGCTCGGCGGCGTTGTAGCGCAGGGCGCAGCCAAGATGCGGACAGCGCGGGACGGTGGGGGTAAGCAGCCCCACGGCCGATTCGAATGCGTTGACGGCAAGCTGGGGGCGAAGGATGCTTCGCGCAGGCGAAAAAACCTCGGCATAGGGGTTTTTCTTTCCCGTAACGAGATCGCAAAGAAGAGAGGCGGCTACCATGGCGTTGGTCATTCCCCATTTATGAAAGCCGGTGGCTACGAATACGTCGGAAAGTCTCTTGGCGTACCGCCCGATATAGGGCACCCCATCAAGCGTCATGCAGTCCTGTGTAGCCCATTTTGTAACGGTCTCGGCGTTTTTATAATGCTTTCCCGCAAAGGCTTCAAGCTCTTGCCAGCAGCCGCCCTGCTTGCCCGTGCGGTGCCCCCCACCGCCAAGGAGCAAGAGTTCCCCATAGCTCCGAAAGGAGAGCCCCTTATCGTTTTCGTCCACGTACATTCCGTCCATCGGCTGAGCCCCACGTAAGGCAAGAACGTAAGAGCGGTGCTGATACATTTTAAGAAAATACAGCCCGTGCTTATTTAAGATCGGGAAATGAGTTGCCACAATCATTCTTTTATAGGCGATCTCGCCGCTTGTTGTGATCGCTCTATGGGGCTTGAGCCCCACCACCTTCGTCTCTTCCCATATAGGCAGGTCCTTTGATAGGGCATAAAGAAATTTTAAGGGGTGAAACTGGGCTTGCCCCCGAACCCGCAACGCCCCCGCGACCCGAAAGGGCAGCTCCTTTGCCGAGGAAAAGCTTGCCTTGACCCCGAGGCGGCAAAGGGCGGAGATCTCTCGCTCGATCCTTTTTCGGTCTCGGAGTGAATATACGTACGAATCCTTTTCTTCGTAATCGCACGCGATCGTTTGAGAAAGGGCGGCGTATTCCTCGGCGGCTCTTTTCTGCGCTTCTACGTAAAGGCTTGCCCTCTCTTGACCGAAGCGCTTGATAAGCTTATCGTAAAGCAGGCCGTGAGTAAGGGTGATCTTGGCGGTGGTGTTTTTCGTAATGCCGCCTAAAATGCGCCCCGCCTCCACCAAGCGGCAATCGACCCCCGCCTGCTTCAGCTTATGGGCACACAGGATCCCTGCGATCCCTCCGCCTATGATCAAAACATCCGTGCTGCCTCTCCCCTCCAGCTTATCGAAGCGGACGGGCGATGCCTCTTTTTCCCAAATCGATTCCATAGGGCTTCCTTTCATTTTTTCATGCGGTTAGTTTTAGCGGCTTTCGAAGGGATATACGCGTTTTCTCTGCATCGGATAAAGATACGTCTCGTTTCTCCTGCGTTTTCTTTATTCGGCAATATACCTTTTCGGGGGCGACAGACCAAGGCTTTCAAAAGAAAAAAGAGCAGAAATTCTGCTCTTTTTGTCCCAAGCGTGTTATTTGAGAATCTTTTCCCCGTCGAAAGCGATAAGGCCGTAGCCAACGCCCATTTTGTTTCCGGCGGCGAGGTAGTCGGCGATGCTTCGTTGCAGCGAGGTCTTTTTCGGCATATAGGTAATGTCCCCGTTGTAGTTGCATCCGAAAACACGGGTCGCGTCCTTCCCGGTCTGCTCCTCTTTGGTAGCAAGGATCTCAAAATCCTCAGCAAAGCTTTTCATATTCGAGCCTTCCTTGCAAAGGGCAACGATCGGCGGATAGATCAGCCATGTACCGCACCCGAAGGCAACAACGTCGGAAAAGCCCATCGTCCCTCGAAAATGCTTGTAGGCCGCCCGATAGGAAGCCATTCTATCCTCCTTCGTAAGAGGCCCAAGAGAGGGGATATGGATCATAGGGATCAGGGTTTTGCTGTCGATATGTAAACCAAACCTTTCGTACGGCTCTTCCACCGGCAGATACCATTTGGCGTATTGCAAACGGCCGAAGGAAAAACGGTCCAAGCGGAAAAGGGGGCCGAACCAGGCAAGCGACGAGGTCCCAACAACGCCGTATTGCTTTCGGCATTCCTCGCATTTGGCCCTTAAATCAAGCGATGCATCCCAAAAAAGATTTTCGTCAAATCCTTTTTCCCGGTAGATCACCTGCAGGCGGCGGTGGGCCACCGTGCAGAAAAGAAAATGAAGCGTATACAACGGGATATTGATCTTGACGGCAAGCTCGGTAAGAGGGGCCGCAGCGTCAGCAATCAAAAGATTTTCCTCGCTGTAAAATTTGTCAACAAGATGACTTAGCAGAGCTTGGTTTTCCTCTCCCAGCCGCTCGTAAGCCGAGATCAGAAAATAGCGGTCGTCATCGGCAAGACCGATCCGCTCAAAAAACGAAAAAATAAAGCTTTTCATAAGGCACCTTCCTTTCCCCCTTATTATATTTGTTTTTTTCGATTTGTCAACCGAAAAACGCCTTTTTTTGACCGATGCTTTACCCTGCGAAATTGACAAAAAAAGCGAAAGGCTGTATAATAAGAAAAAAGACGGGCCCCCCGATAAAGTAAAGGAAACATCATGGTCGATCATTCGCTTTATACCGAAATTCTTGCGGCTGAAATGCGCCTTGCGATGGGCTGTACCGAGCCGATCGCTTTAAGCTTCGCCGCCTCTATTATAAAAGATGCCTTAGGGGTCGTGCCCGAGGGGATCGAGGCCTATATCAGCGGCAATATTATTAAAAATGTAAAAAGCGTGATCGTTCCCGCCACGGGCGGTATGCACGGGATCGAGGCGGCGCTTGGAGCGGGGCTTCTTTCGGGTGCGCCCCAAAAGAAATTAGAGGTGCTTACCACCCTTTCGAAGGATGCCCATGAGAAGATCCAAGGCATTCTTGCCGCTTGCCCCATTACGGTCAGCGAGTTGGAGACCGATAAGCCCTTTGAGGTGAGACTTTGCGCCAAGGCGGGCGAAAAATGCGCAACCGTCCACCTTGCCGACCGCCATACCCACGTCGAGGCCGTTACGCTTGGCGGTGAGGATATCACCGAACGCTATCGCGTGAAGGAAGAGGTCAAGGAAGAGGTCGCCCTTGATTACAGCATCCTTTCGGTCGAGGGGATCGTTGAATACGCTGAAACCGTAGACCTGGCTGCGGTACGCCCCCTGCTTCTTCGCCAAATCGAAATGAATATGGCGATCGCTGAGGAGGGGCTTCGCGGCGATTGGGGTGCTTCGATCGGAAAGATCCTTTATAACAACGGAAATTGCAGCCTGCGCGATAAAGCGCGAGCGATGGCCGCCGCGGGATCAGATGCGCGTATGAGCGGATGCGAAATGCCGGTCTGCATCCTTTCGGGCAGCGGAAACCAAGGTATCACCACCTCGGTCCCCGTCATCGTTTGGGCAAGAGAGACGGGGGCTACCGAGGAGGAGCTTCTTCGCGCGCTTCTCGTTGCCGATCTTGTGACCGTTCACCAAAAGACAGGCATCGGTTGCCTTTCGGCCTATTGCGGCGCGATCAGCGCGGGGGTCGGATGTGCTTCGGGTATCTGCTACCTCGAGGGCGGTCGGTTTTACGAAATCGCGCATACCGTCGTCAACGGGGTGGCCATTCTTTCGGGCACGATCTGTGACGGGGCCAAGCCCTCCTGCGCCGCCAAGATCGCCATGGCCGTGGAGGCGGGGATCGCGGGCTATGAGATGACCAAGCATCATAAGCAATTCTACGGTGGGGACGGCATCGTGACCAAGGGGGTCGAAAACACCATTAAGAACGTCGGCCGCCTTGCCTGCCGCGGTATGAGCGGCACCGATAAAGAGATCATCAAGATGATGCTGAAAAAGGAATGCTGATATGAATACGGTGGAAAAGGGGCGTTATCGCCACTATAAGGGGATGGAATACGAGGTTCTCTTCACCGCCCGCCATTCGGAAAGCGAGGAAGAGCTGGTTATCTACCGCGCCCTTTACGGGGAAGGCTTGATCTGGGCCCGCCCGCTTCGTATGTTTTCGGAAACCGTTCTTCATGAGGGAAAAGAGGTCCCCCGTTTTATGCGTATCGAATAAAGAGGAGCGCTTGCCGCGGCAAGCGCTTTTTGTTTGACAACGGGTGGACGTCTGTATTATAATGAACCTATCACAGAAAAAAGGGGAAGAAAATGGATATTTCTGCTTATTTAGAGCGGCTTGGGCTTTCGGTGGGAGAGATTTCTCATACCGCGGCCTTTTAAGCCGCAGAGGGGGGCTCTCATCCTCTCGTACCACGGGATAAAAAGAAACCCCATCCGCAAGGGATGGGGTGGCTACGGGATATTCACCTTTGGTGAAGATTTTTCGCCTTGCCGCTTACAAGCAAGCTT